>NZ_CP026604.1:1258454-1573067 GCF_003063625.1 Saccharobesus litoralis
GCTACGGGGGGACTGAATGCAAGTACAGATTTTTCTGATTTGAGTACCGATGAGTCAAGCTTAAGTTCGTTTTTACAAAGCCAAAGCTGGTTTATTGTGTTATTGGTATTTTTTGCGTTAGGTGTCGGATTAGCTTTAACGCCTTGTGTTTTCCCTATGTACCCTATCCTTTCTAGTGTATTAGTCGGTCAAGAAAAGCTAACCAATAAAGCTGCGTTTTTATTATCGCTTAGTTTCGTGCAAGGCATGGCACTAACCTATGCGGCTTTAGGGTTACTCGCAGCACTAGCAGGAGCCAGCTTTCAGGCTGTATTACAAAGCCAAGCTGTGCTTATCGGCTTATCTATTATGTTTGCTGCTTTGGCAGGTTCCATGTTTGGTTGGTACGAATTGCAGCTTCCGAGTAGCTGGGTTAATAAATTAAATGCCAAAAGCATGGAGCAAAAACAAGGTAACTTTAAAGGTGCATTAGCCATGGGCGTATTGTCGGGGTTAATAGCTTCGCCTTGTACCACAGCGCCTTTGTCTGGCGCGCTGCTTTACGTTGCTCAAACCGGCGATGCATTATTCGGATTTGTTACCTTATACATACTGTCAATTGGTATGGGCTTACCTTTACTGATTATTGGCGCTAGCAGTGGTAAATGGTTACCGAAAGCCGGTGGCTGGATGGAAAGCGTTAAAAAACTCTTTGCCTTTATATTACTGGCAGTACCAATTATGTTGTTCGCGCGCTTTATGCAAGAGCAATATGTATTGTTGTTGGCTGCGTTACTGGCCATGGCCTGTGCGGTATTCTTTGGTTTTCAGTTTAAACGACAACAAAACATTAAGTTATCCGGTGGCATCACTTTAGTCAGTTTGTTGGTAGCCATCTACTTTGGTCAAGCGGCACAAGGCTACAAAAAGCTAGAATTACCCTTTTTAGTCACCACTTCTGCAGTGCAAATTCAGCAAGAGTTAGATAAAGCTAAGCAAGCTGGTCAACCCGTATTACTAGACATTACCGCTGAATGGTGTGTCGGCTGTAAAGAATTTGAACATATCACTTTTGCTAACGCCAACGTACAAGCAACACTAAAAGACTATCAATGGCTACAATTGGACGTGACCGAGTTTAATAGTGAACATGATGCGTTAATTAAGTCGTGGGGAATTGTTGGCCCACCGGCTCCTACTGTGATGATCTTTACTACACAAGGCATTGAGCTTAGTAACCAAAGGATCCGCGGATTTTTACCCCCTGACGAATTTATAGGCGCAGTCAAACAAACACAGCAATAGCAGGTATACAGGGCAATAATTCATGTTATTGCCCTGTAGAATACAATAAAAACGTCTATACTTTTAAACCATATCAAGCAGTATAGTCTTCTCGCTCAGGTCTTATGGTTCATTGTCAGCGCTTACTCGCCCCAATCACATAGTAGAGCATATGCTCATGGGGTCTCAAAGCTTGACGGCTTTGCTTACATGGATGTAAGTACTTAGGTTTCGTCTGGAACTAGAAACCTGCCCCTAAAACCTGATCGCTTTAACTATAATTAACAAGCAAGGGGCGGCAACGTTGTCGTATTATTACCACGAACAAATTATTCAACTCACTGCGCAAATTGATGCCGAAGGTTTGCATGATACATTTGTCCAATTGGTTAAAGGATTGTTCCCCGATGCAGAAATACGCCTATACAATAATCGCTTGCCCGCATCGCATGGCCATTACGAGCTACTGCATCTGTCCCCAACACTCAGCCAAGATGAGTTAAAATCTCAAGTCAGCCAAGACACCCAATTACTCGATGCACTCATCAAAGAGCACGCATCAATAGAATTTGATTTAAGCCAAGACCAAATCGTTTATCCATTAATGGCTAGAAACTTATATTTTGGTGCGTTAATTATTGATGGCCACGCCATTGAAGATTTAGACAAACAAACCGTTCTCGCCGCCTACATTGCTATATACAGTAATCAATTAAATTTATTACGCACCAGCAATCATGACGCCCTAACCGGCTTATTTAATCGCCAAACCTTTGATGGCACGCTTAACAAACTGTTATCGACAACTGAGCATAGGCGAAACCAAGACGGCAGCGAAGAACCTCACCGCCATTGTTTTGCCATGTTAGACATTGATCACTTTAAGCGCCTAAATGATAATTTTGGCCACTTGATTGGCGATGAAGTGTTACTAACCCTAGCGCAACTGATGCAAAAATGCTTTCGAGACGAAGACATGTTGTTTCGTTACGGGGGCGAAGAGTTTGTGATTATTATAAAACGCGTCGACTTGGCAATGGCTGGTTCGGTGTTAGAAAGGTTTCGACAACTAGTCGAAAACCATTATTTTCCACAGGTTGGCCGTGTCACCATTAGTATCGGCTATACCCAACTCGTAGACAACGTACTACCGACAACTATCATTGGCCGAGCCGATAAAGCCTTGTATCACTCCAAAGAGCTAGGGCGTAATAAAGCAAGTTGTTACGAAACCCTGATCGAACAAAACAAACTAGATGAAGCGCCTGGCGCCTCAAATGACATTGAATTGTTCTAATTTAGTAGACAAAATCTGACATCGTGCAAATTTTTCAGGTTAGACCAGTGTTTTGCGAGTTTTTCGTTTCAAATTGTTGTAAAACCCGTTATATTTAGCCGAAAGATTTAAACTTGTATGATTTCACCGAAGATATCTGCAAATTAGCTAAATTTAAGGTCACTTAATGTCAAATAACGCTAAGCATATTTTATTGGTAAATGGTCCTAACTTAAATATGCTGGGTAAACGTGAACCCGCTGTTTATGGCCATCATACTTTAGCCGACATTGAGCAAAACCTAGCTAAGCAAGCCGCTTCTTTAGGCTTATCACTTGAAAGTGTCCAGTCTAACTCGGAAGCTGAGCTAATTGAGCGCATTCACGCTGCATTTCAACAAGTTGACTTTATTATTATCAACCCAGCGGCCTTTACCCACCAAAGTGTGGCGTTGCGTGATGCTATTTTAGCGGTTGATATTCCTTTTATTGAAGTGCACATATCCAACGTGCACAAGCGCGAAGCATTTCGCCACCATTCCTATTTTTCAGACGTTGCCCAAGGCGTAATTTGCGGTTTGGGCATTGCCGGTTACAGCTATGCGCTGCAATCAGCACATGAGTTTTTATCCAAAGCAGAATAACTTTTATTACAAGAGAGAATAACCACTATGGCTATGGACATTCGTAAAGTTAAAAAATTAATCGAACTAGTTGAAGAATCAGGTATCTCTGAATTAGAGATCACTGAAGGTGAAGAGTCTGTACGCATTAGCCGTGCGGCTCCAGTAGCAGCGGTTGCAGCTCCAGTAGCAGCGGTTGCGGCTCCAGTAGCAGCACCGGCCGCAGCACCTACGGCTCCAGCAGAAGCTGCGCCTGCAGCTCCAGCAGGCCCAACTGGTCACGTAGTTAAATCACCTATGGTTGGTACTTACTACTCATCTCCTAAGCCAGACGCTCCTTCTTTCGTAGAAGTTGGTGCTCAAGTATCTGTAGGTCAAACATTGTGTATCGTTGAAGCAATGAAAATGATGAACGAAATCACTGCAGACAAAGCCGGTACAATTAAGACTATCTTCGCGCAAAACGGCGACGCATTAGAATTCGACCAACCACTATTCGAAATCGAATAATAAGGTCGGCTTACTATGTTAGATAAACTAGTCATTGCAAACCGAGGCGAGATCGCGTTGCGTATTTTACGCGCGTGTAAAGAGCTCGGTATTAAAACGGTTGCGGTTCACTCGCAAGCCGATAAAGAGTTAAAGCACGTTTTGTTGGCTGACGAAACCATTTGTATTGGTAAAGCACCTTCAATCGACAGCTATTTAAATATTCCTCGCATTATTGCGGCGGCTGAAGTCACCGATGCCGTGGCTATTCACCCCGGCTATGGTTTCTTATCAGAAAATGCTGATTTTGCCGAGCAAGTAGAACAAAGTGGCTTTATTTTTGTTGGTCCAAAAGCGGATTCAATTCGCATTATGGGTGACAAAGTTGAAGCGATTAAAGCCATGAAAAAAGCTGGCGTACCTTGTGTACCTGGTTCTGATGGCCCACTTGGTGAAGATGCGCAAACTAACAAGCAAATCGCTAAGCGTATTGGTTATCCGATCATTGTTAAAGCTGCCGGTGGTGGTGGTGGTCGTGGTATGCGTGTTGTGCGCTCTGAAGCTGAGTTAATTGAGTCAATTGAATTAACGAAATCAGAAGCCGGTGCTGCATTTAACAACGACATGGTTTACATGGAAAAATTCCTTGAAAACCCACGTCACGTTGAAGTTCAAGTATTAGCAGATGGCCAAGGTAACGCAATTCACTTAGGCGAGCGTGACTGTTCAATGCAACGTCGTCACCAAAAAGTCGTTGAAGAAGCGCCAGCGCCAGGTATCACTGAAGAAATGCGTAAGTTCATTGGTGAACGCTGTACGCGTGCTTGTATCGAAATTGGTTATCGTGGTGCGGGTACGTTCGAATTCTTATTCGAAAACGGCGAATTCTACTTTATCGAAATGAATACGCGTATTCAGGTTGAGCACCCAGTTACTGAAATGGTTACCGGTGTTGACTTGATTAAAGAGCAATTAAAAATTGCCGCTGGCCAGCCATTATCGTTAACTCAAGACGATATTAAAATTAAAGGCCATGCGATCGAATGTCGTATTAACGCTGAAGATCCAGAGCGCTTTATTCCTTCACCGGGTAAAATCACTCGTTTCCATTCACCAGGCGGTATGGGTGTACGCTGGGATTCGCACATTTATGCGGGTTACACAGTACCACCTCACTACGACTCTATGATTGGTAAGCTGATTACGTTTGGCGAAAATCGCGGTATTGCGATTGCCCGTATGAAAAATGCACTAGACGAGTTAGTGGTTGAAGGTATTAAAGTTAATGTACCTTTACAACAAAAGATAATGGATGACGAGAACTTCCAAAATGGTGGTAGCAATATCCACTATTTAGAGAAAAAACTCGGAATGGATCACTAGTTTCCTTTCTGGACTTGTGATTTGGCAGTAATCTGCCGACAAAAGGCGTCGCTTGTAATTTAAAGCGTCGCCTTTTTTGTTTAGCCAGTTTAGGCTAAAATCCCCGCCTTAAAATTTTAAACACCAATCGAGACCCGCCATGCCTTGGATCCAAGTTCGTTACACGACAGATAAAGAATCAGCCGATGCCATTTCCGACCATATGACAGGCACGGGCGCCGCAGCAGTCACCTTTCTTGATGCAGCAGACACCCCCATTTACGAACCTATGCCTGGCGAATTTTTATTGTGGGAAGCGACAACCGTAGTGGGTTTATATGATGCTGAAGTCGATGTTGATAAAATCTTACTGCGTTTACAAGCATCCAATGCCGGCAGCAAAGGTTTTTATAAAGTAGAGCAGCTTGAAGATAAAGACTGGGTACGCGAATGGATGGATAGCTTTCATCCTATGCAATTTGGTGAGCGTTTGTGGATCTGTCCATCGTGGCGCGATGTCCCTGACGAACAAGCCGTTAATGTCTTGCTCGATCCCGGTTTAGCTTTTGGTACCGGCACCCATCCAACTACAGGCTTATGTTTACAATGGCTAGACAGCCACATTCAAGATGACCAAGTCGTGGTCGATTTTGGCTGCGGTTCAGGCATATTAGCTATTGCCGCACTCAAACTAGGAGCGCAACGGGTTGTCGGTATCGATATTGACCCTCAAGCGATTGAAGCGTCCAAAGAAAACGCTAAACGTAACCAAGTTGAAGATAAAATCGAATTATTTTTACCGAATAACCAACCCAATCTGCAAGCCGACGTCGTCGTAGCAAATATTTTAGCGGGACCACTACGTGAATTAGCACAAGTGATAACCGATTATGTAAAACCTGGCGGTAAGTTAGCCCTATCAGGCATACTTGCTAGCCAAGCAGAACAAATTTGCGAGATATATGCCCAGTGGTTTGACTTAGACCCAGTCGCTCAACAAGAAGATTGGTGTCGAGTATCTGGTACTAAACGATAATTAATCCTAGGTAAAGGGTTACGCTAACGGGCTGTTCCATGTTAATTTGTAGTCAGTAAAAACGTTAACTATAGTTGACGATGACGAGCCACAAAACGGTTGGGCTGTAAACGGTCACAAATGCTGAAAATGACAATTACCCGTACTCTTATGCTGTTGCTTGGGCTGTTGCTAATCACATCAGTTCAAGCCAAAACATGGCGTTTTGCTGTGATCCCAAAAGATCAAAGCAACCCTTTTTTTCAACAAGTCAAAATAGGCTGTGAACGAGCCGCCAAAGCCCTTGGCAATGTTGAATGTGTATTTGAAGGCCCTAATAAAGCCAATGCCATCTCCCAACATTTGATCCTTGAAAAACTAATTGACCAAGGTATAGATGGTGTCGCTTTTAGCGTTTTATTAGACAGCTATGTTGCTCGACGCACCCTACCGGTTTTAGTCAAAAACGATATTCCACTCGTCACTTTCGACTCAGATATTGACGACTCAACAGCAAAACGCTTTCCTAATGTTCGCAAAGCCTATATTGGTACTAACAATTTTGATTTGGGTGTCAAATTAGGTTTAACATTAAAATCCATGCGCCCAGAAGGAGGCACATTGTGCATTCAAACGGGACGTAAAGACTCAGTAAACTTAGATGAGCGTATCTCTGGTATTCGAGCCGCTTTATCTGTCGCCGAGCCTAAGTTGATTAATCCAGCGCGGATCAGACGCCTAGTCAATATTAATGGCTGGACAGAACACGCTGATTGTCCGCTATATAGTTGGTCAGACCAAGAAAGAGCCGTTAAGCAACTACAAGACATGTTAACCCGCCCAGATAATATTGCAGTCGTGGCTGTTGGTGGTTGGCCGCAATATCACAGCTCATATCCAACTATGATGAAACAATTAAAGGTTTCTCACCCCAACCATACATTATTGGTCGCAGACACCACTCAAGAGCAATTAGATTTATTACAGCAGGGATTATCGAAAATCAACGTAGGGCAAAAACCAGCAAAAATGGGTGAGCAAGCAATCCACACCCTGTATAAAATTGTGACTGACCAGGCCTATGAACCGCAAATATTCACGGAGTTAACCCACTGTACACAAGACAATTATGCAAGGTGTACGCAGTAAAATTATTGGAATAACTTGGTAAAGGATGAAGGAAAGGCATTCCCTACATCCGTGTAGGTCGCCGTGCGCAGTTCCGGACGCTTAACGGCATTCCCTACATCCGTGTAGGTCGAAATTTATTTCGACATTAGCAGCTTTGCTGCTATTGGCTCGTTGTTATCGCTAACAATAAGCCTAAAACAAGAGCATCAAAACCCAATCTAATACTGCCAGTATGGTATTACTTTTAGAGCGCTGCGTCGTGACTGTTCCATCACTGAAATAAGCGAGCTCTTTTTATTAGCACTCCAATCTAACAACTCAGCTCGACCATCTAAATCCATTTCATTGTTGTGACTCATCAAATGACTTTGTAAAATTTCAAAAGTGTACAAATCATTGATGCCTTGCATAATATCCAACCAAGGTCCACGAAATGAACGCCATTCGTCATCTGGATATAAGCCGCCAACACAGATCCCAGTTAACAAACCATGATTTAGGCTGTCTTTGGCATCAATATAATTATCAGCACTAAACTCTTGTTTACGTGGCATTGCCTGTTTTAATTCAGACCAGCTTTCTTGCTGAAACTGATCCGCAACCGACAGCAAATAAGCATTTAATTGCGCTTCGTCAATATCCGCATAACAGCGCCACGCTTTTTCATATAACCACTTAACTAAGTTAATGATCAGTCGACTGTAACGCTCACTATAAAATAACGCGATGGGATTATGCTGCTCAACAATCTGCTTTTTACGCTCACTAAACTCTTCAGTGACTTTACTTTGATTACTTAAACGCTTTTTAAACGTACCTTTGGCACTCGCGAGTTGATGGCAAGCACAAGCCTCATCAACCCAAGCAAATTCTTGGCTTAGCCAAGCTAATTCATTATCAATTGATTGACTGGCTTTGGCTGGGATCAGGTTTTGATAAAGCTTTAATGTATGTTGGATTAAGTTAATACCCTGCGCCATATTGCGTAATGACGATACCTTATGTGACGACAGGTAAACTTCTTCATGATACTGCCAATAGCTTAAACCATGCTGAACCGTATTGATGAAAGCCTGTTCAATACTTATATCTCGCTCTACTTTAACAGCTTTAAGCTCGGCATGGTTTGCCAACTTTTTACCATGGAAAAGGCGATAGCCACGCGCTGCTTTAGAGTCATTCGATAAACGTAAATGCAATTGCTCGGTTAATAGATTAGCTAACTCAAAAATCGCTCGCACATCGCCGTCAATTAATTCTATTTCAATTTCGCGAATGTCTTGTTTATCATCATTGGCTTCGACTGCACCTAAGTCCAGCACCAGCTCAAGCTGAGTATCAGCAAAAATGAGTTCCCACTTTGTACGGGTAAAATCAGTAGTAAATAGCGGTTTAATTTCTTGTTGCAGATCGTAGGGGGAAATTAATTCAGGCCATATTTTACTAGGAAATAAACTTAAATCCGGACGCTGGGTGTCGATATCTACGTTGTATTCTGGTCGCTTATGCAAACCACCAACGACTGTACCCGCGGTTTTGATCGTTTGTTCAGATTGACCATCAACCGTACGAACTCGCAGGCCAAAATCAAGTTGTCTAAGCGCTTGTTGAGGAGTATCGAAATACGTATTAACCAAGCGCTTGGTCGACTTTTGGAGTTGCTTAGCGCTCTGTTCAAGTAGAGTATCGATTGCTTGAATGACTTGATGGTTATTCTTGTCTGTAAAAGGAGCGATAAAGAACTTCAGCTCTATCTCAGTATCCATAAAGTTTATTTTTACCTAATTACGAAGCGACAAAATACATAAGTCTTGCGTCGAACGCAATAGTAACCAAGAAGTGATAGGCTGTTTTTTGACCAGAACAATTGATTTTGATGATTGACTAACTGTTTTATTAAGATAAACGTAATTATTCAGCGTAGTAGATTTACAAACCATAGTTTTGCTATTTACCCTCGTCATTGCCGCGAATGCGGTAATCTAGCGACTTTGTACCGTACACATAGTTGAATTTACTTTAACAAAGGCGCTGGATACCTGATTTCTCAGGTATGACGATAATTTTTAATACCGGTGGTAGAAATTCTCCCTCTATTTAAAAACACGCTGAATAGTTACAGATAAACAAACCTTATATATCAATACCTAACAATAATTTGCTTATCAAAATCGAATAGCATAGGCTATGTTACACGCTACAATAATAACTACACTAGCTGCTCTCTTAGCAGCAATATGTCTCGACAAGCGGTATTGACTATGTTGCGCAGAATACTATTTACTTTATCCCTTTTATTGGTTGCCTTTTCAGCTTCTGTTCAAGCCGAAAATGAAGATAAACCAGATGGCTATGTAGCCGATGATCTATTTATTTATATGCATACCGGACCAAGCCGAAACTATCGTATTTTAGGTAGTATCACCGCGGGTTCGCCACTCAAAGTGTTAGCAACTAATGACGAAAACCAATTCAGCCAAGTAGAAGACGAAAAAGGTCGCCAAGGCTGGATAGAAAACAAGTTTTTATCATTACAAGCGGGCAAATCGCAACAAATCGAAATCCTCAATAAGCAACTCACCGAACAAGATAAAAGCCTGCAAGCTACCCAATCGCAGTTAACGAATACAAACCAAAAATTGGCTAGCATCACTCAGCAAACCGAGCAACTCAGTCAACAAGTCAATCAATTGCAAAATGAACTGCAAGCGAAAACTGAATCACTTAACGTATTGCAAAATGAAAAACAAAACCAAGCGCATAAAATTCAATTAGAGTGGCTAATGAAAGGCGGTGGTGTTTTATTATTTGGCATGATTATCGGTTACATGCTGCCGTTTTTACCTAAACGGAAGAAACGTCGTGACTTTGGTTATGGCGATTTATAGTCAATAAAATGTATTGGGACTGGCATCTATACAGTCCCACAACTTACATAATATTTTTACCCCTTTCCTCTATGTGTATTTAGTACCTTTTCAATTTAATTTTGATGAGTTGAAACAATGCCAGCTATTTTTGTAGGTTCGACGCTCGCTTAAAGCGCCTACTTTTGGTGCCTCAACAATGGCTGTTGATATTAGGCAATATTGCGCCTAGAAACCAAGCCTGAAGCAGCTCTGCTGCTAATGTCGAAATAAATTTCGACCTACATTAATTTGGTTTTCTTACTACCTCGGTGCTTTCAACTGATCATTTTTTCTGGAAACAGTACTAGTCACTTGCTTATTTAGCGATTGAGTTTTTCACCGCCTCAGTTGGCATTAATCTAATATTGCTCCACACTTTTAAAAAGCCTGCTTGTTTGCTAGGCATAAATTGGGGGCTGGAATTATGATTAATAAGCTTTTAAGCCAAGCTGACTACTTGCCAGATTTAGCACAATTAACCCAATTAATCGCCGACACTTATTGCTGTGATGAACAGGACTTTATTAAGCAAATAGCCTTACCCAGTCAACAAAACTTAGCTTTGGATGAAATAAGCCTAACCTGCGAGAAAATAATTACAGATTTACGCCAACATCAATCCGTGTCTGGAATAGCCGCATTTTTGCAAGAGTATGGGCTTTCCAATCAAGAAGGTTTGGTATTAATGGGCTTAGCAGAAGCCCTATTAAGGATCCCTGATGCGATCAGTGCCGAAGCGTTAATCGAAGATAGGCTTAGTGCTGCCGATTGGACTAAGCACAGTCAACACAGCTCTTCGAGTTTAGTTAATTTGACAACTTGGGGGCTAGAATTAGGTAGCAAGGTTACCGCCAGCCATGCCACTGCCAATCCGTTAGCCAATATGCTTAAACGCTTAGGCAAGCCAGTTATCAAACTAGCTTTAGACACTGCCGTTAAGTTAATGGCTAACCAATTTATATTGAGTGAAAGTGTTGACAAGATCGGCGTAAATAGCCGTGCTTTACAAGCAAAGGGCTATTGTTTTTCCTATGATATGCTGGGTGAAGCGGCAATGACCCAAGCCGATGCCACTCGCTATTTAAAATCTTATCAACACGCCATCATAGCAGTGGCAAATCAACAAGATGCTCATATCTCAGTCAAACTTTCCGCTTTGCATCCCAAATTTCAAGCCAATAATCAACAACAAGTTATCGAGCAATTAGTACCAAACTTAGTCAAACTCCTGACATTAGCTAATCAGCACGGTGTTGCTATCACCTTGGATGCCGAAGAAGCAGACCGCCTAGAACTCACCTTAGCTGTGTTTAAAGCAACTTTTTGTCAAATAGCAACGCTTAACAAAACTCATTTTGGTTTAGCCGTACAAGCCTATTCAAAACGTGCGATTGCAGTCATTGCATGGTTAAGGGAGCTTGCGCGCAGTCACTATAAAGTTATACCTGTGCGCCTTGTAAAAGGTGCTTATTGGGACCAAGAAATCAAACACAGCCAACAACTGGCAATAAGCGATTATCCAGTTTTCACCCAAAAAGCGGCAACCGATATTAATTACCTTGCTTGCGCCCAACTCTTGTTTCAACAGTCTAGTCAACGTTGGTTATACCCACAGTTTGCGACCCATAATGTTCATACACTGTTATGCATTATCGCCCTAGCCAAACAAAAACGGCTGAATGGCCAAGCGGCGCAATTTGAATGCCAACGCCTATATGGCATGGGGCAAGCTATCTATGATTTAGCACTGAATCACCCACAACAACTAGGCGGCGAAACACTCGAGCCATTTAGTTGTCGTATTTACGCCCCAATTGGTGATCACAAACAGCTATTGCCCTACCTTGTTCGTCGCTTATTGGAAAACGGGGCTAACTCATCTTTTGTTCATCAACTATTAGATGACAGCATTAGTGCTCAACAACTCAGCCTATCGCCTTTTGGTACGTTAACCCAATCAAAACCATTACATAAACCCCGAGCTTTGTTTACTGATCGCTTGAGTGCCGCGGGTATCAATCTCAATCTGCAACATAATCAAAAATATGTAACCAGTCACCTTGCCCAATTCAATAACAAGCAATGGCAAGCAGCAAGTTTAGTGCAAGGGCAAAACGTGACTAATGACAAAAGTGTCAATGTTTTTAATCCCGCGTTTCCGCTGCGCAAAATAGGCAGTTACGCATTATGTCAAGAATCGGATGTGCAGCAAGCATTTGATTTTGCGCGCGCTAATCTGAGCCAGTGGCAACATGAAGCACTTGATCAGCGCTGTCACAAACTCCATGCTTTTGCCGACAAGCTGCAAAAAAATCAATTTGAATTGATGAGCCTATTGATCTGTGAGGCAGGTAAAACGTGGCAAGATGCGATTGACGAAATTAAAGAAGCTATCGATTTTTGCCATTATTACGCCCAGCAAGCTAAAGACACATTACTACCGTGTTCATTACAAGGCGTAACGGGTGAAAAAAACACCTTACACTTAACGGGGCGCGGCCTGTTTTTATGCATTAGCCCTTGGAATTTCCCACTGGCTATTTTTGTTGGGCAAATAGCGGCAGCCTTAGTTTGTGGCAATAGTGTTATCGCAAAACCATCTTCCCATACTAACTTGATTGCTTTTCGCACCACTCAACTGGCATATGAAGTTGGCATTCCATCTTTTGCCCTGCAATTACTGCTAATTGATGGTCAGCAGCTAACCGATTGGGTATTACATAAGCAATCAATCGACGGCTTATGTTTTACTGGCTCTAATCAAACAGCACATCACATACAACAGCAGCTCACCCTGCATCAATCCGCTATAGTGCCCTACATTGCTGAAACAGGTGGACAAAACTGTTTAATTGCTGATTCAACTGCACTACCAGAACAAATAGTCAAAGATGTTATCCATTCAGCATTTACCAGTTGTGGACAAAGATGCTCGGCACTACGAGTGCTGTATATTCAGAATGAAATAGCAGAAGAAATTGAAGCCATGTTAATTGGTGCTTTGCAAACCTTAAAAATTGATGATCCCAGTTTGTTTTCTTCTGATATTGGCCCTTGTATTTCACAAGACGCTCAACAAGCGTTAATCAGTTACATTGACAGCCAACGGAAATTAGGGCGCGTTGTTTTCCAAGCCAACAAAGTTCAAACAAGTACTGGATATTATGTGCCTCCTACCATTATCAAGATTAATAGTGTGCTGGCTCTCACCAAAGAGCACTTTGGTCCTATATTACATATTGTGCACTTTCAACGATCTGAATTAGAGCAAATCATTGCTGATATCAATCAATCACAATTTGGCCTAACGTTAGGCATTCATAGTCGCCATCAATCGACCATCGAGCATATCTGCCAAACCGCCAATGTTGGTAATATTTACATTAACCGCAATCAAATTGGTGCTGTCGTCGGTAGTCAACCTTTTGGTGGTAGAGGGTTATCTGGTACAGGCCCCAAAGCAGGCGGCCCACACTATTTAAGTCGTTTTGTGTGTGAAAAAACCATTAGCAACAATACTGCCGCAATGGGTGGCAATATAGAGCTGCTAATGGCTAAACGATAACGAAGATAAATAAATTAACCTGTGTTGAGGTTAGTTATTTTGTTTTTGATGTTTTTTAATTGCTTTGGCAATACGTTTGGCCGCTTTACGCGTGGTTTTATCATTTGGGTGTAAGCCATCACCTAAATGCTCAAAACCTTGCCACATATTGTCTAAGAAAATAGCTGAAGGTAATTCAGCTTGAATGCGACTTTTGTAAATAGAACCATATAAATTATAGGCATACTCACTAACTATCCAATCCCATCCTAACGTATCTCTAAATAACGGCAGATCTAAATTTTGATAGGCAGGTGCCGTACCATAAATTGGCGTAATACCAAGATCGATAGCGCGCTGGCCTACCGCAATCATGTTATCAACTGATTGATTAATTTGCTCAACGGTACATTCACTCGTTTGATCCATAGGGATACCGAAAGCATCAGGGTGATTACAATCATTGCCGCGCAATATTAAAACGTAGTCAGCGAAAATATCTGGGCCCGCCGTAACGCGAGCTAACGCTTTAGTTAGCTGTTTATCAAAACCCTGCCAACCTGGTCCCACACATTCAGGGCCAGGAAAACAAGCAAGCCGATCAAATGAGGTGGCGCCCGCTTGCGCTTCATTGATAACGTGGCCAGATAAACTGCGCTCACGCACTAATGCATCTCCTAAAGCCAAATAACGTCCTGAATTAACCGCAATGCCACCAAGAGGGGCTTGCATGCCACTAATAAACGGCGTCGATGCATTACCATACGATGCACCAATCACTAAAATGGCATTTTCATCCTGCTTACTGTTGGCAAATGCGGTAGACGATAACAACACAGTCGCCGCAACACAGGTGGTTAGAACAGATTTAACTTTTTTAACGCTAAAAAGATCTCGCATACTACTAAATTTCCTTTGTACAAAATCAATCAATTGAGTCCAGTTATACCTAATGCAGTACCACAAGCGGATGAGCTAATCTGCACAAGCAGTAAATGAACGAGTGAACAATTTAACAACTTTAATCAGTGTCAAACTAAAACTTAAGATATAACAAAAATTTAACAATTTAAACCATTTATTAATACTGTTAAATTAAATCGTATTTTTAGTGGTTTAAACCACGAATTATCCACCTAAACTATGAAAACAAAATGTAATGCTATGTATTAATCTGTTCTCACGCTTCACAACGAAAGAGTCGATGAGCCTAGGGTTTTATCTACACCACAAGCTATTAGGAATAATAGAGGCATAATTGAAGTATAAAAAACCAAGTGGTTAAAATTCAACCAACCTCGAGTCATTTGCGCTAAGCCTTTTTATACAAAATACGAAAACAAATATGAAAGAATGACGACTAAGAAGTGACAAGCAAGTTGCCCATCAATGACAGACAGAGGTTTGACCAGTAAAAAATTAAATGACCTTAGGACAACTATTTATTTACCCGTCAAGAGAAACCCCTTAAAAACAAATATAACCATAAAAAATCAACTATATATAAATTTTAAAATTCAGATACCCTGAGATTTAGCCAACAAAAAAATTTCATTGCTGTTCGTCACATTAGTATCAATTGGCCTTAACTGACTCGCAATCTCATTGTCATCTTTGCCCCTAAAACTTAGCCGCGGTTAAAAACAAAAATGATGGCGCTTATTTTTAACCCCAACATATCAATAAAAATAAAGCGCCTTTTACTATCCACGGAAAATACAAAATGACTAACTTAACTCTAAAACATTCGCTGTTAGCGCTTGCTATTAGCGGTATTCTTACAGGTTGTTCTTTAGAAGGTGACGATGGTGCACAAGGCGCTATCGGTGAAACAGGTGCAAAAGGCGTTCAAGGTGAAAAGGGCGATACCGGTGAAACTGGCGCGCAAGGTGAGAAAGGCGACCAAGGCGAAACCGGTGCACAGGGTGAAAAAGGTGACCAAGGCGAAACTGGCGCACAAGGTGAAAAAGGCGATACAGGTGAAACTGGTGCACAAGGTGAAAAAGGCGACCAAGGTGAAACAGGGGCGCAAGGCCAGTCTGGTTATATCAATCAAGGCTTAACGCGTTTAGCCACTGTGCCTTTAGGTGCCGAAGTCACTGGCGCATTTGTCAGTAAAGAAGGTTACTTGTTCTTTAATGCACAACACCCAGATTCAGCTAATACCGCTACCGACAAAGCGGGCAAAATGATCAACAAAGGCACTGTAGGCGCAGTCACTGGCATAAACTTAAATCAGCTGCCTAAATCATTGCCTGAATTACCATTGGCAAAAACTGATGCAGAAAAACAATCAGTGCGTGTCGCTATCGGTGAATACCAAGTATTAGGCCAAAACGGCGATACTTACAATAACACCATTCAAGGCGCTTCAGCGTTAGGTCACATCATGGACAGTACGCGCCAAAACCTAGTAGTTGACACTGATATGCCTGATTTCAACGGCTTTATCAGTACTGGCGAAGGCGAAGGCTATTTATTTACTAACTGGGAATATGTACCAGGTGGCATGAGCCGTATGCGCTTAAAAATGCAAGATGACTTTTCTTGGAAAGTGGACTTTGCTGATATGATTGACTTCTCAAGTGTGCACGGCACGGCAGCAAACTGCTTCGGTTCTATGACACCATGGGACACTCCATTAACTTCTGAAGAATGGACAATCGACGACGATCTCGATCGTACATCAGCCGGTTGGAATACACGCCCTAATAACTTCCAACAATCTCAGTTAACTAAATTTGTTGACTTTGACGCAGATGGTTCTGACTTCCCTAACCCATATCGCTACGGCTACATTGTTGAAATTAAAGATCCAACTGAAGCAAAACCAGAACCAGTTAAGCACTTCACAATTGGTCGTGTAGAGCATGAAAACTCGGTTGTCATGCCAGACAGAAAAACCGTTTACACCACGCAAGATGATACCGGCGGGTTACTGCTTAAGTTTGTTGCCGATCAAGCTGAAGATCTTTCTTCAGGTACTTTATATGCCGCTAAATTAACCCAAGACAAATCAAACGAACCTTTAGTAACAGGTTTCGACGTATCTTGGGTTGAACTGGCTTCTGGTAACAATGCACAAATCGAAGCTTGGGTAGCTCAATTTGACGGCGTAAAGGCTGACCCAGACGGAACAGGCGAAGAGCAATACTTAACAATAGCTGATGTAAAAGCGTGGGCGAATGGCGATGCTACTTATCCGCTTGTGACTAATGATAAAGATACAACAGGTAACGCCATAACAGCTGGTAAACCAATGGATAATCGCGTGGCCTTCCTTGAGACTCGTCAAGCCGCTAAAGCCAAAGGCGCAACTGCTGAATTCCGTAAATTGGAAGGTATCAACGTTAACATCAAGCGTGCGATGGAAGCGGTTGAAGGTAAGGATATGATTGACGGCGAAGACGTAAACAAAGCATACGTTTACTTCGCTATCTCTGATATCGACAGCACCATGACTGACGGTACTGGTGATATTGCGCTTAACACGCGTGTTAAAGATTGTGGTGGTGTTTACCGTATGCCGCTTGAAGCTAACTATAACGTATCTCGTATCGAACCTATCTTAATGGGTTCAACTATGGTTTCAGGCGTGAGCGGTTCAGAAAAATGTGCAGTAGACCAAATTGCCCAACCTGACAACGTATTAGTGCTAGACGACGGTCGCATCATGATTGGTGAAGACGGTAGTCAAACTAACAACACTTTATGGTTATTTGACCCTAAAGTAGCGCAATAATACGTAGTTAAGCGAAATACGGCGCAATAGCCAAATACCAGAGAGCTATAGTCAAAGCGATCAGGTTTTAGGGGCAGGTTTCTAGTTCCAGACGAAACCTAAGTACCTACATCCATGTAGGCAAAGCTGTCAAGCTTCGAGACCCCATGAGCATATGCTCTACTATGTGATTGGGGCGAGTAAGCGCAGACAATGAACCATAAGACCTGAGCGAGAAGACTATACCTTGTAGCTCTCTCTTTTATTTAGTTCGTCCAAGAAAGTCCATGAAAAAGTTTATTTTTAAATACGTTTTGTTGATTGCCAGTACCTTGCTACTAGGGTGCAATGAGTCACAAGTCACCGCAACTAGCAGCACTGCTACCGCCAATAGTAATCAGTCTTACCCTGCGACTGAATACCTTAAACACGATGAAACATATAACCCTGAAGCGGTTATTCCACCACAGTGTTATACCAAAACTAATGGGGTTAACAACCCTTGCTATGTTTGCCACCAAACTTATAAAGAAAATCCATCTCGTCCTAATGTAATGAACGACGGTAACTTACAAGGTGCTTATGAATTTTCTGAGGTTGGCGAAACCAATAGCTGGCAAAACTTATTTAAAAATAGAACAGACATCATAGCTAAAATTGCCGATCAACAAATACTTAGCTACATCGAACAAGACAACTACACACCGTTTATTAATACCTTAAAAAACAAGCAAGACTGGGTTGGTGGGATCCACCACATTAAAGATTTAGAAAAAGGGGCTGTCGCCTTTGATCATCAAGGCGTTGCCAAAGACAACAGCCATTGGGTGGCTTTTAACTACAAACCTTTTCCTAGTACGTTTTGGCCGACAAATGGTTCGACTGGCGATGTTATGATCCGCTTACCGCAAGCATTTCGTGAACTTAACGGACAATACCAACGCGACATTTACTTTGCCAACTTAGCATTGCTTGAAATGGTCATTAAGGATTTAAGCCAAATTTCAGTACCGACACTAAACGAAAAAGCGCTAGGTCTCGACTTAAACCAAGATGGCCAACTAACCACTATCGACCAATTAAAACGACACGCTTATTACTTTGGTGACGCTGCGCAAATTAAAACCACAACCATGCTGTATCCTGAGAATACTGAATTTTTACACACAGTGCGTTATTTAGGTGTCGACGAAAATGGCAATATTCATATTCCCAAGCGCATGAAAGAAGTGCGCTACATGAAAAAGACCCTATTTCGTGAGCCTGTTAGTTTAGCCAGTGCCTATTACAAAGAAGTCAAAGAAAAACATTTTGAAAACTTGCCGATCACAACCAACCTTGGCGATAGAGGGATAGGCAATGGTTTTGGTTGGGAGATCCAAGGCTTTATTGAAAACAAAAACGGGCAACTTCGTCAGCAAAATCACGAAGAGATGACATTTTGTAATGGTTGTCACAAAACCGTCGGCTCAACTATCGACCAAACCTTTTCATTTGCTCGAAAAATCGATGGTGTTGCCGGCTGGGGCTATATCGATTTAACCAAAATGCAAGATGTACCCAACAAAGGTGAATCGCAAGGCGAATACTTAACCTATATGCAACGAGTCGGTGGTGGCGATGAGTTTCGGCAAAACCAAGAAATGCTAGCCAAATGGTTTAATCTTGACGGCACAGTTAATACCCAAAAAGTTCTGGCCGTTGATAACTTGTATGACCTTATCATGCCTTCTAAAACCCGCGCGCTAAAATTAAACAAAGCGTATTACAGCATAGTGCAAGAACAGAGCTATATTTTTGGCCGCGACGCAACCGTGTTAGAAGCAAGCAATGTACTAACTCACATAGACGGTAGCCAAGCACCGTTAAAAGCCGAACACAGATTTCAATGGGATATGCGGCTTAACTGGCAAGGCAAGCAACACATAGCAGCTACTCAGGTAAATCCATAACCATGGACTCTTTACTTATTGATTTTAGCCTTGCTAGTTGCTTAATGGCCATCGGCATTGGCATAGATGTGGTGCTCGCTACTTTATTGCGAGCCGAACATTTAACATCGAATAAACAAAAATGGTTGTGGTTATCTGGCGTAACCGCAACCCACACATTATTCCCTATGCTAGGTTATTTAATCACCTTGTACAGCGTACAGTTTTTCCCGCAAATTACGCCACTTGTCGGCATAATAGCCTTTTGTTTAGTCGCTCATTTTTTATGGCAAGAGCTGACGACGACTGAAGATGAACCTAAGGGGTCTCTGGCCTTAATCAATGTGGCTATCATCTTAGCGATATCTTGGGATGCCTTATGGTCAGGACCTGCAAAATCAGCGCAAGTCACCGCATGGCCAGACTATTTAATTTGGTTATCCTTTATTTTGGTCGGTGCCATCGTTTGGTTGTTAGCTTATAGCGCATTGAATTTTAGCCAATCAATAACAATTAAGTCGTTAAACAATCAACTCGGTAAACAATTAAGTACATGGTTGCAGTACTCAATTATTGCCTATTTCGGTTTATTGGCTCTAGTAAAATATACGCTCAACCTATCACCGCCAGCCTTAATCATTTTTGCTTGCTCAGCATTAAGTATTGGCGTCGCGTTAAAAATATTACCTTTTAAAAAGCCAATGTTCGTGACGAATTAGTCCCTTAGCTGCAAAATTTATAGGGGTTAAATCGATAACCATGCACACATCGATGGGGTCAACTTACATAAACAAACCTTATGCTAGCCGAAATAAATTTAACCCTATAATAGATAGGGTCAATCGCAGCATCCTAACTAATCTCCCAGTCAAAACAATCACTGAACACTTCCAACAAAAATCGACAAATCAGTCTGGGTAAAAATTCCACCTAGTATTTACATAAAATTGCTAAATTAATCAGCAAGCTGCAAATTTATTAACTATGCTTTGCTTGTATCAAAAAATTTGTCTTAGATATGTGTAAGACACATAAATACGGGCCTTGATATGCAAATTAAATATAAAATTTATATTTTGTTTACAATTTTCAGCTTTCCAAATTTTATAAAATCTAATATTGTAAACGCACCTAAAAGCAAACATGGACGCTAACACCCTTAGGGTATACATAGGCACGGAACATCGATTTAGGCTAAACACGTAACTGGCAAGTATCAATAATAAAAACAACGGTCAGATAAGAAGTTCACAAGACACTGGAAAACATACGGTACTATGACTAACGCACAACAAGATACGCGCGATAGCCGCGTTTTGTATATGAGCCTTGCAACCCTTATTGTTGCAGGCGTTTTAACCAGCTTTACCCCCAATTTGGTGACATGGGGATGGATAGTCATTGCCATTATTGGGCTAATAGTCACTTACAAGATGCAACAGCAAACCGTTGTCGCTCATCAAGTTGAGCAGGACAATCGCGAGCTTGAAAAAGTACAAGCGGAAAAAGCCCAATTAGCCGAACAATTACAAACATTACAGCAACAGCTTGAAACCGCGCAGGCCAACGAAACACTATATCATTCAGTTCTCGACTTGATCCCAGATTGGATATACGTAAAAGATACGCAACATAATTATGTATTTGCCAACAAGTCTTTTCTGGAGGCCTTGCCTGATTTAGAAATTGGTTACAGCGACGACAAGTTTATGCCACCCGATTTTTGTAAAAAAATCTGGCATGATGAACAAGCAGTTATTCAGCGCAATATGCGCTTAAAAGATGTTGAAGAACAAGCCGGTGAAACTTGGTTTTCAACCACCAAAGTTCAATGGAAAGACCCAAAACAAGCCAATCAAGTGGTTGGTATCATTGGTGTCACTCGAAACGTTACAGAAGCTGTCAATGACCGTTTGACTGTACAAAATAACTCTGAACAGATTAAACAAAAAATTAGTCGAGTACATGCCATTCAAAGCGATACCACACAAGCCCGCGAAAAAGCCGCTCAGTGTTCAACGGTTGTTGACAAAATGTCGCAGATCATCGTTGAAATTAATTCAGGTAACGAACAAATTGAACAAACCATTGAACTTATCAAAGGTTTAGCTAGTCAATCCAAACTTCTCTCAATTAACGCAGCAATTGAAGCAGCAAAAGCAGGTGAAAGTGGCCGAGGGTTTGGTGTTGTAGCTCACGAAGTACGAGATCTCGCTGAGCGTAGCGAACAAGCGGTAACCGAAATCCAATCCGCAATTAATTCTAGCTCGCAAGTTATCAATACTGGAACAGGTACAATGGAAGAAACCAACAAAGCGTTTGAAGTGACCATTCAGCACATCGAATCAATTTCTGGTAGCTTGGATGAATTAAGTGACGACTTAAGCCGGTTTTAATAACCGTTCCTCGCTCAAATTTTTAATTCCTTCTTTAACCCGATCGTAATATACGGTCGGCTTTCCCCTAACAACTCCTAAACCCAAACACAGCAAACATAAATGCTCATCTGAATAAATCTAATTGCAAATTTTCGTAAACAACTTTTTATTCACAAATTTCATACGTATGATGTTTATATAAATCACTCATTGTATAACACCAGTATGCGACATTATCTTGCTGTGCAAAAATTATGGATTGGTTTTTTAAGCTTAGTTTGCCTAACCAATTGTAGCCACACAGAATCAAATGCGGCGGTTCTTGCCGTTAAGCCAAGCACCTCTAAAACTTGGTTTACACAAGTAGAACGAGAATTTCCAACCGCTAATAAAAAGTTACGCCAATGGGATGCCCCTGTCGTAGCTGATTTGGATCAAGATGGCTATCCAGATTTACTGCTCAATGATCACGGCTTTAGTATTCGGGTTATGTGGAACAATAAAGGGCGTTATAGCAAACCCTACGATTTAATTATGGGCGACATGCATGGTATTTCGGTTGCAGATTTTGATAAGGACGGCTTAAACGAGATTATTCTCGCGCCAGGTGGCGGGTCTGGCAGTAATGCGCGTAATGCTAAAATTTTTCGGGTAAGCAAAGATCGTCAATTTACCCGTGTTGCTGATTTTGATACGCCATTAGCCTACATGCGTGGGCGCACGGTTAAATTCGTCGATTTAAATAATGATGGTTTGTTAGATTTAATCGATTTTGCCTTCCCGTCCGCAGAAAAAAAGGGAGAAAGCGAAAACTACCTATATAAAAATAATCAGCAACAGCAACTTGTACTAGCGGCAAGGTTACCTGCCTCGCAACGCGACGGCCAAAAAGTTTTGCTCTCTGACTTCAATAGTGACAAGCAAATCGATATTTTGGTTTATGGCCACGGTACAGTAAAAGCTTATGAAAATAACGGCCAATTTACATTTAAAAACGTCTCTAAGCACATCTTCCCGAGCTTATATCAACACGTAAGTGGTATAGCCGAAATTGATTACGATAACGATGGCGATTTTGACCTATTACTAACAAGAGGCCAAGAGTTTAAAGGTGGCGAAACGTTTTACCATGCCGCCAGTCAAACTTGGGGATATTACACCAAACGTGGCGCTTTTCATTTTGATAATTTGGTTGCTGGCGACGTACTTAACATCATTAACATGCAGTCACAATGGCCAACTAAAGCCTTGTATTTAGGTGAGTCGGCTTATGAATATCAATTCGCAGGAGAAACTCACTCAGGGCGTGATATTCGCTTGGTCAACAGCGACACATTAGGTTTTCCAGACCAACTCAGTAGTGACAAAAAAGGCGCCTATTTAGGCTATGTTGGAAATCGCACTTGGCACTTCGCAACGAATACTTGGTCTCCTTCATCTGGTGTCATTCAGGGGATCGAAAGCGCGCCAACACCGACTCAAGAACCTGGGTTTAGCAACATTTTATTGGAAAACCGACAAGGTAAATTTATTGATGTTAGCCACAAGTTACCAAAACAAATTGCCCATACCATGGGATCAGCCATACTGGATATCAACAACGATGGCTATCAGGATATAGTGTTAGTGATGCGAGGCCAAATGGTTACCGCAACCCACTCGCCACTATTGGTCAATCAACAAGGCGCAGGTTTTAAACTAGCCAGTAATACAGGTTTAATCTCACCAGAGCTTGGCGCAATTGGTATGGGCGCACAAGGGGTAGATTATAATCTCGACGGTAAAATGGATATTATTCAAGGCAACGAACGCGGAAAATGGCACTTATTTAAAAACCAAATTGTCAAATCTCAACTAGGGGCTTATATCAAAGTGAATGTCGGCGAGTCACCTAAAGCCAACGCATCACCGCTAGGTGCACTTGTCAAAGTAACGGCCTGTGCAAACTCACAAACGCAACGAGTAGGGGCAACAGCCGCGCAGTACTCACAAAGTTATGACAAGTTAGTTCACTTTGGCTTGGGTTCTTGTCAACAAGCGCTACAGCTCCAAGTGACTTGGCCAAATGGTGAAGTGGCAAACCAAAAAATAACAAGCATCAATCAAATCATTAATATCTAGTTAAACAACCGGAGCTTTTGGCTCCGGTCATTTAACATCAACGGCGTAATAGCCATCCGTATATACGCATATATGATTACAGCGTTTTTAAGTACTCAATTAGGGCCCACGCCCCTTGCGGATTGTCGCTCCAATCTAACTTAAAGGTTTTGCCATCCATGACAATGTCTTTATCATGTCCGGCATGACTTAAAGCAGGCGAAGATTGGCTATCAAATAAATAACCTTCTTGTTGATCCCATTTTGCCACTTGCCAGTTAAAGCCAACCATTTTTTTGTCATAAGTTAATTGGCTTTTTACAAAAACATCGGGCCGTGTATTAGGCATTAACAAATGATATAGGGTTGGCACTGAACCATTGTGTAAATATGGGGCTTGTGCCCACAACCCTGGCAATGGCAGCGCGTTGTAGCCATTGTGTACGCGTGGTGGCAACATGGCTTGTTTACTTTGACCGGTTAACGACACGCCTCGGTATTCTGCGCAAGGGAATACCTCTTTACCTTGCATTACAACTTTAGTGGTCACTGAACAGTCGTTATCGCTAGTAAAGCCAGATTGTGCAGCAACCGTGATCAAGGTGCCTGCGACCTTAGCCCGCCCCATATCTGTGCCCATTTGGGTATACACTTTACCGTTATTAGGTTGGTGACAGACTGCACAATTTTCTGCAAATAAGATTTTACCCTGATTAGCCAAAGCTATATCGACATCAAACGGATAGCGCGGTGGTGGTAAAAATTGTAGGAGCTTTTCAGCATGAGCCGACACACTGACATCAATATCGTCAAAGCCAAGGGTAACTTGCGCAGCCACATTTTTATATATAGGTAATGGAATGTGACCCGTCCATTGACCACCACCATTAACCAAGCGTGTTTGATCATCGTTCCAGCGTGGATCATGTGAATCTTGATCCCACACCACCATAATATCTGTTAAGCCATGTGCGCCGGGCAAGGCCAAAGATGCAAAAGGTTTGGTATACCATTTTGCCTGTAAGTTTTGATAGGCAGCGGCGGCATTAAAACCAATCGCATCTTCCATACCCGCAAAACCAGAAGTTATACGTTGTTTAATGTCTGGATAAAATTTATCTGCGATGATTTGCCAACCCTGATAAACACTATATTGGTGCTGCATAAAAGCTGGAATAACTTGTGATGCCTGTTGCTTAAATAAGGCGATTTGCTGGGCTTCATATTCAGCATCAAAATGTCGATCTTGATACTGATAGTTATTGTAAAAATAATGAGGTTCAGCCTGTGCGACTTGATCTAACGCCGTTAAAAAAGCCTGGATCACGCGTTGTTCTTGCTTGGCGGGATCGGTTTCGTTGCCAATCACTTTATCTAGGGTTTGCACTATGCGTTGCCGGTAACCCACCACATTAAATTCTTGGTTTACACCGCCATCTAAATACTGATAACTGCCATCATCGTGGCGTAACCGACCAATATGACAACCTCCACAAGTAAACGATGCATAGTCTATATCAGCGTTAAGCTTGGCTCGTGTAAGTCCAGTAAAGCCTATTCCCCGAGGAAAAGGATAACCCTGCAAGCGTTCATCATTAAACAAGCCCATTACAGACAAAAAGTTTTGCTCATCACCCCAAAACTCCGGTGCGACTTTAGGCAATAACTTTAAAACAATAAGTGGGATCCCTTGAGTATGACTAACAGGGAAATTGGCAAAATGATCAAAATTTTCTTGGTGCTTGGCTAAATGTTGGGCAATAGCTAATTGACGCTCAGCTTGCGCTTGTTGCCAGTTATTTGGCACTGGCGGCACGTAAGGTGTGCCTGTCGGTGCAGCTAAACGACTCGCAAAAAGTCCGCTGGCATTGCCGTATAAAACAAAGCCAATTACCGGCAAGACCACCAGTAATATCATTGATATTTTTTTAAACATAGGGAGTACAATCTTGTTGTTAAATAAGCTGGAGAACTGAATTAAAAACGAAAAAAACAAAGGCTGCTGCGCAGCCTCTGTAATTAACTTAGCTTGACAATTAACGCCAAGCTAAATGATATTCCTCAGGGAACGGTCCATCTTTGTAGTCCATCTCAGAAGTCGCATTAATATCAGTACGGCGCAATACTTGGCGTACCATTTCTGGGATCATGACCATACCAACATACTTACCTAAGCAATCATGCGAAGCAAAACCATAATTAAAGTTGTGATACCAAGTGCGATCTGCGTCGAACAACTCAGGATTATCATAAGCATAGGTATCGAACATCGCTGATTGAGTTAGCATCAACACATTCGTACCGGCTGGGATTGTCGTAGCATGATCGGTACCTTTGGCAACCGTATAGTCTTGCGACGTTTGGCGAAACAAATACGGGCTAATCGGCACGAATCGCAGAGCTTCCCATACTAACGCGTCAATTTGCGCAGTATCGTCTTGTAAGCTGGCAGTTTTAGCTTGTTCAAGCAAATCAGGCCGTTGTAAAAAGAAGGCAATCACTTGCGAAACCGCCTGCGAGGTGGTTTCGACCGCGCCAATTAACAAGCCACCGGCGTTAACCCCAATACGAGTTAGTGGAAAGTCGACATGATCAGAAAATTGACTACGCAGCATACGCTTAACAATATCGTCTTTTAACTCTATGGGTTTGCGTTTAAATAACTGGCGGATCACATTAATAATTTTTAAGCCGCGACCAAAAATACGCTCTTTAATTTTAACCGTGAGCAATTTACGCACCATTAAAATAGCCATGTATTCGGTTAGCTCTTTGGTACACTCAGCGTGCGTATTAATTATCTCGTCATATTTTTGCTTAGTATTTAAATCAAACGGCTGATTATGAAAGGTATTGTATTGATTCCAAAACGACCATTTCAGTAGTTTTTTCTTATCGATACCATCTAAACCAAAGTAATCCTGTACCAATATTGCTGGCACCATACGGCAATAATGATTGACGATTTCAATACTGCCACCGGCTTTATCTAAAATGTCTTGGCTGGCTTTGGCGATCAGGCGGCGGACATCAGGCAAATCATCGCGATTTAACATGCCCTGCATTAACGACTTTTCGCGATAGTGTAAGGCATCGTCGTCATGCGCCATTAAATAGCCCGGTTCAGTGTCTGTCACACCCATTTTCGGTTTATATAAATTAACCGTAAATATTTTTGGCATTTGCAGCACATCACGTACATCCGTGAAATTGGCCAACAAGGTACATTCTGGCGTAACCAAAATAGGCCGTTCCGCACGTAACTGTTTAAAAAAGGGTAAAGGTTCCGTCTTCATCCACTTTTGCACTAAAGGATATTTATCTTGTGGTTCGGCGGCATCAAACTCTGCTAAATAATTGGTAGTCATTGTTTGTCCCTTACAAGGTTTTTAAATATTCAACTAAGTCCCAACGCTGTGCCTGACTTAATGCCGGTAACACAGTGCCATCCATTTGGGCAGTTTTGCCAGCAGCATATTCATGACCACTGTTTAAATCCCCTACCCGCATTGTTTGATATTTAAAGCCGTCATAACCACTCGAACGGAAACCGACTTTTTCAGTATCCAATTCACGGCTACCTACCACAAACTCATCAGGACGATATTCACCAACTTCAGGATCACCCGGACGCTTTTTCGGGAGTAATAAATCGTACAATGTCGGCACTGAGCCATTGTGTAAGTAAGGAGCCGTCGCCCAAATACCATTTAACGAACGACCTTTATAGGCTAATAACGAGTTGTAAGGTGCGGTCGTTGTATCGGGTCGATAATCGCCTTTTTTAACTGTGGCTGGCATATCATTGGTAAACAACGACAAGCCAATCACGTAAAGCCTATCCAACCAACGACGAATAAAGGTTTTGTCAGCATCTGGCGTTGCAATAACCCCTTTGGTCGCAGAAGTTAAAATTTGCACTACCGGTGCATCTACCTGAATAAAGACATCGCCGACACCGTCAACACTCTGCGTTGTATGCTGGAAGTTGCCTGATTTACCCGTATAGGTCACGCTATTCACCGCCATTGCAGGGTCCGTTTTCACCTTATCAATATCCATCATGTTGGCGATAACTACGCGATCATAGTTATTACGATCAATCACTTCATGACAAGATTCACAATACTGAGCGTACAGTAAACGACCTCGCTCAGCTTTTTGTTGATCAATCTTGCCCAAAATAGACTCAGGCCACACTGGCGATTTCAAGCTTTTTAAATGCGCTTCTAAACGCTGCAAATTGGTCACGTCGATAGACGATTTAAAGTCGATCACTTCATTTTTTCGATCTTGCTTGGTTAAGTAAGCAGACAAACTAAACCCGCTCTTTTTATGCGAAGTCCAATCTAAAATACCAAATACGCCAATCACCTCACCTGTATTTCGCCCCAATGGCCCAACGCTGGCGTTATTAGCTAACCCATTCCATTGCACATAATCTGATTGAGCAATATCCCATAAGAAGGGATAACTAACAGGCGCATCGGGTTCGTTAAATACAGCATTGCGCACACGCAGCATATCTTTAACACCTAAGCCTGGCATACCCGGTGCTTTCGACATTAAGCGCTCAATCACTTCTGAAAATTGGCTGTCGACAATAATATTCTCATCAATGCCCGCTAACACATTGTTAATTTGCGCATCAGTTAAAATACGACGACCACCCGGTGCTGTGACTAAACTCATGGCGCGCGCTAATTGCGGCTTGCTGATCATATGCTGTAAAACACGGTTATAAATACGGCCAAATGCGTCTAACCTCGCGTAACCGTAGTCGATATGGCTGTGGTTAACCGTGTTATATAAACGAATGGTTTTAGCGGCTTGCTCTAGCTCGGTCAGCACCTGGTCTTGATTGCTGTAATCATTGTTTAATGCAATTACATTTTTAACAAAGCGCTGTTGTTTGGCGCTGTCTTCTAACGTGGCCTGAAGTGACTTTTCTAAAGCGGTTAAAAAGCCCACCATGTCAGCCATGGCCGGACCACCGTCAATACGAATAGCCGTAGTTTTGCCATCTTTACCTGTGTAGTTAACCTGCCCAGTGTGACAAGCAGCACAGGTATAACCTATGTTGTCCCTGCCTTGATAAGTGTCTTTAACAAATCCCACTGGTAATCCATCAGGGTTAAAAAAGGTTGGCTTTTGCGGTAAGTAACGATACTTATCCATATTGGCATTGGAACGAAATAGTTCCTGTGAGTCGGCTTGTTCTAACGCAATAAACAAGTCATAAGGCATTAAACCAGACCCTTGTGTGGTGTTGTAAAACCATAAGCTGTCTGCTTCAGACCAACCTTGCTCAAGATAAATAGGCGTTTGGTAACTTTCGCCAAAAGCGCCATTTTCAATCGGGATCGCCCCACGATCTTGATCTTTATCTAGGTTTTGATAGATCTTACCGCCAATTAACGCTAAAACCATAGCACCAATGACGATGCCAAGGATTAACCATTTTCTTTTATACAGATGGTATAAAGCCGTAAGTAAATTTTGAAATAACGTGGCCATGCTCGTTCCTATTTTTAATGTTATTTTCCTAATACCAAGCATTAATAATTCAAGCAGTAACAATTATTGATGTGGCTCACTTGGCAACTGGAGTATGCAAAGCTTTAAAAAGCTTCTATAAACAGGGGATAAAATACCGGTTTTACTAACTAAACACCATAAAATTATCATTAAAAACCAGGGGTAATTTCCTATATTTGTCATGTTTATTAACTTTGCCCTTCCGTTTTTTATCGACTAGGATCAATACAAAACCCGATTTATTTCAATTACTTCCTTGGAGAAACCCAAATGGAAGCTAGCTTGTTATCACAAGTCATTCTGCCCTTATCATTATTTATTATTATGTGGGGGTTAGGCCTATCACTAACCTTGCAAGACTTTAAACGTGTATTACACCAACCCAAAGCCGCAGTAATAGGTATTGTCTGTCAAATGCTTATGCTTCCCATTGTTGGCTTTGCCATTATTCAGCTTTTTAATTTATCCGGTGAGTTGGCCGTTGGCTTAATGTTACTAACATTTTGCCCTGGTGGTGTTACATCGAATATGTATAGTTATCTCGCCCGTGGCGATACCGCCTTATCTATCAGCTTAACCGCGGTGGTCAGTGTATTAACCCCCTTTACCATTCCGCTTTTAACCCTGTTAATGATGCAAAACTTCATGAGTGAAGCTCAGCAATTTGATTTGCCTATTGGTACAACTATGATGCAGTTATTGGTGATCACGGTTTTACCTGTCGGGTTGGGTATGGCTATCCATCATAAATGGCCACTTTTTTCTGCCAAAGCGGAAAAGCCGATTAAAATCGTTTCGGTTGTTTTTTTATTTCTGATTATCGCGGGAATAATCGCTAAAGAATGGACCAATATGGCTAGCTTCTTTTTACAAACAGGGTTCGCAACCTTATGTTTAAATTTGGCAACTTTGGGATTAGGCTACTATATTGCGTTACTACTTAAGCTAAATAAACCACAAGCAAAAACCATTGCGATTGAAGTTGGCATTCAAAATGGGACTTTAGCATTGATGATTGCCGGTAGTATTTTACAAAGTACGCTTATGACTGTTCCCGCCATAACCTATAGCTTGATTATGTTTGCCACGGGGGGCGGATTTTGTATATTGATAAATCGTAACAAACCATCACTATAATCAGGCACTATAATCGAGTCTGCGATTAGCTAGAATCAAATAAGGACGCAATACATGATTTCCATTTCGTTTTCACTCGATCGCAGTATCGAAATTGCTAAACCAATTGAGGAAGTATTTCAATTTGTCGCCGATTTTAATAATTGGCGTAGTTGGTCTGCTTGGATCATTCAAGAGCCACAGTGCCCTGTCACCATTGAAGGGGAGCCTAACACACAAGGCCATAAACAAACTTGGGATGGCGACTTAATTGGCAAAGGCAGCATTAGCATCGCGTCTTTATTTGAAAATCAATATTTAGATTTTGATCTGCACTTTTTTGCACCTTGGAAAAGCCATTCCAAAACCCAGTTTAAATTTAGCCCAATAGAAATGGCTGACGGTAGCGAAGGCACAAGCGTAACTTGGGCAATGCAAGGTTCCCTACCCGTATTTATGTTTTTCTTTAAAAAGATGATGACTGCCATGATAGGAAGTGACTATGAACGCGGCTTAGCCATGTTAAAAGAAAAGCTAGAAACAGGCAGCGTCACCTCGGCAGTTGATATTAACGGCGTTAGCGAACAAAAAGGTTTTTACTATATAGGTTATCCAGTGACCTGCCATAAAAAAGACATTTCGCAAAAAGTCAGCCCATTGTTTGAAAAGCTTTGCACTGCCGATTTACCAAAACCTGATAAAGTACTCACCGTTGTCAATAAGTTTGACATGGTCAGTGAACAATGCGACATGGTAGTCGCCTTTGCCTACCCAAACAAACCTGACTTTACGGTTCCCGATGGCATGATTATGGCCGACATGCCCAACCACCAAGCACTTGAAGTATTGCATACTGGCAGCTATCACCATTTGTCCAATGGCTGGACAACGCTAATGTGTTATTTACGCCATGCTAAACTTAAAGCCAACAAGCGCTTAAAAGAATATGAAGTGTATTTAAACTCACCGGCAGAGGTTCCATCAGAACAATTAAAAACCGCGATTTATGCTCCGTTAAAATAGCCTAACATTGACCAACTCTAATTGACTATTGCACCTGACTCAGTTTTTCGGGTGCAATGCATTTTCTTCACAAAACACCCTTCACACAATATCAGCGGCTTAATTGTAATTAAATCAAAACTTGAACGATGAAATTGGTTTAACCAATAAAAATAAACTATATTTTTCATTAATTATCTTAAACTCCCATCAATAAACAACATTGATAATTGGCAATACCAATAAAAATAAAAACAACAAACCAAAACCAGATGAATAATAATTAAATATCAAACAGTTAAATGAATTACAATTAAAACAAATCATATCAAACAACTAAAACATTAAAACAATTTGTAAGATCTATTTGCCAATAAATTAACACCGTGTTAACTTTTGTTATGTATCTGGTTTAAATATGTATGACCAATTTACAAGGAGCGCTTACATAGCCGCGATGTCAATCCACAAAAATGAGATGTCGCGAGTTAAAAACAACCATAATTCACGGTAGTAGTTATGAAATTAATTAAAACATTAAGTTTGGCCGCTCTGGCACTCACAACAACATTCAGCAACGCAGCAACACTCAATATCGACAGCGCCCAAGACTGGGGAAATGGTCATAGCAGTTACCCTGCATCAAATACCATAGACGGTAGTTTAGATTGGGCATCTCGCTGGGCAGCATCGGGATCTCCGGTTAATTTACAACTCAATTTAGATTCAGTACAAACCGTTACTGAAGTTGGCGTATCTTGGGGTAAAGGCGGTGATCAAACCCACACATTTGAAATTTGGGCAAGACCCGCTACCAGCGGATCTTGGACAAAAGTTTATGATAGCGTCAGTTCAGGCACGACATCCAGCATTGAAGTGTATGATATTGATGATATCGACGCGCAACAGGTACGTATAAAAACATTTGAAAACAGCGCAGGCACCGAATGGACTAACATTAAAGAAGTAGAATTATATGGTGCGGGCGGTAATCAAGCCGACGGCGAATTAGCTGTTGATAACGCCTTTGATGATGGTACCAGCCATTCAAGTTATCCAGCTTCTAAAGCTATCGACAATAACACGGCATGGTCATCTCGATGGGCAGCACAAGCAGGGGGCTCAGCGGTTAATTTAACTTTAGAGCTAAACGAAGCCAAAACAGTTAAAGAAGTCGGGATTGCTTGGGGCCAAGGTGATTCGCGTACTCACACATTTGAAATATACGCACGCCCAGCAACCAGTGGCACTTGGACAAAAGTGTATGACAGTGTCAGTTCAGGCAGCACAACCGCTATCGAACTGTACGATATAACTGATATCAGCGCTCGACAAATTCGCGTTAAAGCCCAATCAAATAGCGCAGGCAGCGATTGGATGAATATCACTGAAGTTAAACTCTATGGTAATGAAGATTCAGGTAACGCAGATATCCCAAGCATTATTACTGATGGCTCATTATTCGACCTTGAAGGCGATAACCCGCATCCTCTAGTGGATAGCAAAACCTTAGAGTTTGTGCCGTTAACCACAAAGTATACAACATCTGGCGGCGGCGGCTGGCGTCATGAATACAAAATCAAAACCAGCAAGCGTAAAGCCATGTACGATACTTACGAAACATTTGCGGCCACCTATAAAATGGACTTATCAAATGGCGCTAAAACGATTGTTGCCCAAACCCATGGCTCAACAATTTCAACGCTGGTAAAAGTATTTGTTGCCGACTCAAGCGAATCTGGTTTTGGTGACAGTGTAGCGAATAACGGCGTGTTTGATGTATACGTTCGTTTACGCGGTACAGACAGCAAAGAAGTTAAAACCTCGTTATGTACCATCGAAAGTGGCGACTCGTTTGATATCACCTATGTTAACAACTACGGTACTGTAACCGTAACAGGTTGTGGTAACTCGGCCACACTCAAAGTAGAAGATGACGAAGCAACTTACTTTAAGTTTGGTAATTACATGCAATCGCAAGATCCGTATACCCGTGAAGAATGCGGTACTCGTGGCGATTCAGACTCTTGGGCGCAGTGCTTTGCCGATTTAGGTATTACGACATCAAAAGCAACTGTCACCAATGTCAGTTACAGCAGTAACCATTAATTTCATTAGCAAATAACTTAAAACCCACACTATGCCTGTTAAAAAAGTATAGTGTGGATTTTACTTATCTAACCAATGGAGCCCTAGCGTGGAGGCAATAACCTAACTCTTGATCACGCTAACACTCGAACAGGCTAAGGGTTGATCACTAGCCAATCTTCAGTATCGCGATGGTGTACGCCAGAGTTTTGCAAAATGTTTTTTATCGCCCCTACCGCGCGTAATTGTTCCAATCCTTTGTTTAATGCGCTGTAGATCTGCTGGCTATTCGGCATGGACTTATTGATCACAAAATGACGACTGCCCGACAATCGCACCTTAACGCCAGAAACAATAGCTAATGGAATGTTTTCCAATTCAAATTGCATGGCTTGATTAAACTCACCAAAACAAAAATCCGCCCGCTTAACATTAATCATTTTATGAATAGAGCTTTGACTCGGCGCACTCATTAATAATGGTGTGACTTGCTTAAGCACGCGCCAATCATAAATCCAATTATTAACCGTGATCCCAACATAGGAGCGTAACTGTTCAGCCACATTTTCAGGTGCAACCGACTGTAGAGGATGATCCTTACGAGTAAAAATACCCTTTTCTAATGCACCATCCTCAATAATAGCCGAGCTAACATAAAAGCGTTTTTTATCGGCTTGTTTCAACCAAATGGTTTCACCTGTCGTATGTAAATACTCACTACTGGCTAACAACAAACTACGGGCATAATTACCAGACATTAATAAATTTAACTCAAATGGCAAACCCGCAGCATGCAATGCCTTGCAAAAAATTAACAGCTCTGCCGCTCCTCGTGGCGAGTAAGCAGTAGAAAAATCGTCAACATCGGTACAATGTCCACCATCAAGCCAAGCGTTATAAACATCGGCCGTTTCTTTTGAAATGCCAACGTTAATAATAATTGGTTGACTTGCCGAAGCGCTATTTGGCGAATCAGCCCTGACAGGCAAAGGCTTTAATAAAAGCAGGCCACTGAGCGCCATCGCTAAAACTAGATAAAACCATATATAGACTCGCATATTAACTCCAAGCTCAAGGCGCTATGAAAAGTTTAGCTCTTAATTACATGTTAATTGTATACAATATACACGGTTAGACAAGCCATATATCAAGGTTTTCTAATAAAGCAACGGCCTTAGTCTTTAAGCTATAAGCGTTTAACCAATGCGACCCAATCTTGATTGTGTTGGCTTGGTGGTTTACCTAGCTCTTGGGTTACACTTTGAAAATAGTATTTTAGCGGCTTATCAACATTAATATGCTCAACACTGCCCTTGATAAACTTGCCACCGCTGCGAGGGTTGTACCATTGAACTGAGTAATTCGCTTGACCCTGCGGTAGTTTAATTTTCAAAGATTTGTCTGCCGTTTTGGCGTATACAATATAAAACTCACCACGAACGCCTAAAGCCCAAGCATTGATCATTGACGAGTCTAAGTTCTGGGCATTTTGATAAGGCACATCGGCCATTTTAAAAAAGTCTAATGCGTGCTTTGCTTGTGTCCAAAATTTATCGCGAGAGCGCCAGTCTTGCGCAGTTAAATCTGAATGTTCGCGCTTGTAGCCAAAGTACCATTCAGTACCCCAAGCACCGCCCGTTAACGCGCCCCACAAACCATTCATGCGCGCTAAATCATGGTTGGGATCAAACTTATCTGGCTGCAATGCAAACTCTGCATCTCCGGGTTCATCAACGGCAACCGCAAAAGGCTTGCCATTGGCAACCGGCCATGAGCGCACCTTTTTCACTTGATTGTGTACCGAACCAAAATCTTTCTGGCTGGTTTGAATAGAAACCCCAGTGTAAAAACTATCAGCACCGGTTAAATCTTCAAAAAAGTTACCATTGTGGATCACCACATGGTGATTATATGGATCCTGCTCTTTAAAGTAGCGCGCCATTGCAATACGCTGACTAGTGGATTGCGGCATAGTTTGATGACGCGGATACCAATTGCCATTTTCTTCTCCCATGTTCCAATTAAGCGCTAAATGGTGACCAAAACGAGCAATGAGTTCACGATAATACAACTGACGATGTAAACCTAAACCGCCGTTATCCAACAAACCTTGGTTTTCTGCCTCTTGAGTTTTGAAATGTAAAAATAACCCCAAAGACTGAGCATGACTAAAAACAATATTCCATTGCTCTAACTTGGATACATCAAACCTATCGTATGTATCGTAATCCACATAAGGAAACACATTTTGGTCATCGCCAACTATATTAAGGGTTAAGAAAGAAATTGAGTTCATGCCTTTGCTGGCAATATAGTTAAGTGCGCCAATTAAGCCTTTACCTTTGCCCTTTTGCCAACTTGGGTCACCTTGTTGCCAATCTTGCTCATGTGCTTGCCACGTTTTAACTAATTGGTCTTTATGACCATCGTTATGAAACGTTCCGTCGAAATCTTGATACGACAATAAGTTTTCAGGCGAATCAGGTCCGGCTTTAATAAAGTAGCCGCCCTTGTCAGCGAATCGCAAATAGGGTTGATTCACATATTGTAAACGCCCACGTTCACGGAAATCTGGCCATGTTTTATCACTGGCTTTTACATTAAACTGACCTTGGCTGTTATCAATTTCACCGCCAACAAAACCACTATAATCAAGTTCAGACACGGCAATAAATGGCGCTTTACGAAACGACACTCGCCATTGCCACTCACCTATTTCATCGGGCGTAAAAATAACTCGCCACTTGTTGCCTGAGCTGGCTCCCGTATTGGCTGCATCACCATCAGCCGCAAAAAAACCTGGGATCTTATACTGTTTTTGGCTTTGTTTATGGGTGAATACGGCGTTAAGTTGATAGTGAGTGAAAGGGTTCTCTTCATCGGTTTCTGACACATACGGACCATCAAAAGTCAGCGTAATGCTATGCCACTTTTTAAGCTCGCCTGACACATCAGGAGCAACAGCCGCATAAGTCATTGGCATTAACAGCAGCAATAAACAAAAAACAGAAAAGCGTTTGATAGAGTTGTTAAACATAGGTGTAATTAATTGAACTTAGTAATTACATAATGTTAACAATCAACTAAAATTAAACAGTAAAACAATTTCGTTATTTAATGCAATAAATTCGGCGTACTATTCCCGCCGTACTGTGCGACTAACTCACTATGCCACTGCAATCTGCCAACGCCACTATAAACAACTCGCTGGCATTTACGTCTCCTTGCGGGTAAATAATGATGTCTGTCCTCATAATTTGCTTTTACAATTCAGGACGGAAGAGCATAAAGCTAAACTTTTTAAGTCCTGCTGATTTGTTTATTTAGTGTGCCCTGTTACTATTGTAATACTATGTATTACAAATGGTGGCAATATGAAAACTGAAATGCTGAGCACTCGCATCGATCATGACACTAAGTTAGCTTTTACACAAATATGTGATGAGGTGGGTTTAAGTCCTTCTCAAGCGATAAAGTTATTTGCTAAGGCGGTAATAAATTATGGTGGTATTCCTTTTGAATTGCGTTCAAAGACACCTAACACAGAAACCATTGAAGCAATACAGGAGCTGGAGAGTGGAGCTGGTACAAAAGCAGAAAATGTAAACGAGCTTTTTAAAGATCTCGGAGTCAAATAAGCATATATGTATAGCTTAGAATACTCTAGCCAATTTAAGAAAGACTTTAAAAAGATAACAAAACTAGCGATACCAGATGTGATAGAAGTTGGTCATGTAATTACGCAATTACAAAGTGGCCAACAGCTCGCAGTAAAATATGTAGACCACGCCTTGTCAGGTAACTGGGCTAATTATAGAGACTGTCACGTTAAACCAGATTTAGTTTTGATTTACAAAATAGAAAACAACACTTTGAAACTTGCTCGAATAGGTTCACATAGTGAGTTGTTCCGTTAAGCTTATTACATCCTTTAGTAACTACATTATCAGTCATGTTTAACTCTTTGACTTTGCAATCACATAAACATCAAAAACAGCCCGCATTCAATTCAAACCTCGGCTGGCGGTGGTTTATTCCGCGTTAGCGGATGCTTTGGTGTTATGCAGATAAATCTGCACCTACATGGATGTAGGGAGTGCCGAGCGTTCGGGAATAAGCATCGGTGCACCTACATGGATGTAGGGAGTGCCGAGCGTTCGGGAATAAGCATCGGTGCACCTACATGGATGTAGGAAGTGCCGAGCGTTCGGGAATAAGCATCGGTGCACCTACAGGGGATTATTTTGAGACAAGTGAATAACACTAGCCTTAAATAATTTAAATGAGTCTCACGATCCCTAAAAAGGCATTAACTTAATAAAAGTAAACCGTAGGTCGCCCTAAGCGCAGCGAATCGCGACACGACCATGTCTCAGTTATATGCCATAAAAGAAATGATAAATTTTATATTTAAAGAATTGTAAAACTGTGTTGCGACCATTTACCAAACTCAATAACAAGATGTAACCTGTAAACAATTATCAAAAGTAATATCAAGAAACAACATATGAAAATTAAAACATTCGCCAAAATGGCGGGGGTAGTTGGCGGTTTAATGCTTAATCATCTGGTATTAGCCAAAACCGAGGCACCTTTTATTGTCGGTAATAGTGACAGAGATAAACAAGTCACACAGCAACAGTGGCAACGAGTTGAGGCTTTGTCTGACGAATTTACCACTGGACGTTTGGATCTCAATAAATGGAATAACGGCGGTGTGGTTCCGGGGAAATTTAATTGGTTAGGGCGTTATCCCGGATTGTTCGAAAAAGAAAACGTGCATGTTACGCAAGGCGAGCTCTGGCTAGAAGCGGAAAAATTTGCTCATCCCAAAGCTGACGAGCGCAACTCGCGTGACGACTGGACTCACGGCGGAGCCATTATTCGCTCTAAAAATATGGCTAGCCACGGCATGTATATTGAAGCAAAAATGAAAACCACAGATACCCTAATGTCAGGCACATTTTGGTTAATGATGCCGGCTAGTGATTGCAATACTTCGATCAAAAAAGAGTTGGATATTACTGAGAGTATTGGCCGACGCACTGGCGTTTTTAAACCGCTAAAACCAGGGCAAGATCCAAAGAGTGTTGCATGGTATGAGCCGACCTCTTACGAGTTTGAATACGGTATCAACCCAACGGCACGTCAACGCCGGACCTCGTGTTATAAAGCCAAAAACGTACAAACGAAAGATCCAAACAACACGCATTTTGATCCTTCGCTCGCTTTCCATGTTTATGGTCTTTATTGGAAATCGCCAACTGAGCTGTATTTTTACGTAGACGGTGAATATCAATTTGAAATTATCCCATCTACCCCGTTTGACGATCCCATGGTGATCATTATGGCCTTAGAAACCTATGACTTTAATTACCCAAGTGGTGACGATGTTAAAGATGGCTTTAAACTCGAAAATGGTCAGCCGCGCCCTTTAAAAGACAGATCAAGCCGTTATCAATGGGTTAGAACTTGGCAAATCGCACAGTAAAGTTGTTCCTTAGCCAAAAGCGTTGAACGGTTGAATGTATAGTCATTAGTTAAATTGTAGGGCCGGTTTTACATCGACAAACCTTGTACCAGCCGAAACAAATACGGCCCTGCAATGAAAATGCTCTTGGATCCTGCACGCTTTTTCTATATGTCATAACTTAGGCTTAAATTAACAGCATTAGCCTTTGTGCTGTGCTAAAGACAAACAAAATACGAATAACCTTGTTATAACCTTTTTCATATCTAATTCTTATTTTCTAATCTTAAAAAATCTCAATTTAACCATAACATTGCAAAACGGTTATTGTTATTTGTTTACAATGAGTCTAAAGTTATCTTACGTACGAATTAGAATTTACAAGTATAAATATCATGTTTAGCAAAAAGCTGCTTTCTTCTTTCATCATAGGTACAAGCCTAACCACTACATTGCTTACCGCTTGTGTCAGTAATAACAACCCAACAACAACTGAGGCTAAACATCAAGCGCACACAAGTCAGTTGTTACTCAATAAGCCCTTTGTGCTAAGCAATAATACACAGTACACAACGCCTTACACTACCAATACCAGTACACTGAAGCGGATTAGTATCACCGCATCCATTAGCAAAAACTACGCTAACTTATCCATACTGTCCCAAGGCCAAGTACTAGCTGACAACCTCGATTTACCAAAGCAAGGTAAGCAAACAATAAATGTATTGATTGACTTGAAAAACACGGGTTCTCACGAGTTAGTTTTTGTCGGCCGCAGTGCCGACATTACCCTGCATAACATTGAAATAGAAGATGTTAGCGACATAGCCCTACCAAGCTTTATTGATAATTCACAACAAGCCGATTTCGAAACCGAAGTGACTTTTAAATACGGCGGCCCTTCAATTGGTGACATAGATAACGATGGTGATCTGGATTTTGTATTAAACAATCATAATCATGTACCCACGCAACTTGTTACCAACCATGGGAATGGTAAGGTCAGTGTTAAACGTTTATTTAGCGGCAAGCCCGACTTACATGGCTCTGCGCTAGGTGATTATGACAATGACGGCGATTTGGATATTGTGGTTGCCCATGGTGGTGCCAACGGTACTAACCCGAGTTCATACACCTTGTTTCGTAATGACAATATGGAATTTAAACGCGTAACAGGTGAAGTCGGCATTAAAACACCGGCTCGTGGTCGTGCTCCACGCTGGAGTGATTTAGATAACGATGGCGATCTTGATTTAATCTTTTTCAATGCCAAAACCCCATTAAACAAAGGCCCACAAACCTTGTTTTTGAAAAACAAAGGCGACGGCACCTTTGAAGAAGTTCGCGTAGCTGGCATAGAAAAACCCGACGCATCAAAAGCCCTAATGGTCGACTTTGATCGCGACGGCTTTGACGATGTTTTAATGTATTACCCTGATGCCGTCACTTTGTGGAAAAACAACGGCGACTTTACGTTTAGCAATGTGAGTGAGCAATGGTTACCCGCCAATGTACTTAAGCTAAAAAACATTAACGCCACCACAGATTTAGATGTTAATAACGATGGTTTGGTGGATCTTTACTTCGCCAATGGCCGCTCTCATTACAGTATTTCACGCAAATCACTCGATTTTTCACCTAACCTGAAAAAGCTAGATGTTAATGACGACGGTGAAAAAGGCCGCACTCTAATCGACTTTACTGCCGACGGTAATATTCAATTATCTAATGCCAAGTTTGTTTTCCGCCAATACCGCGAAGGCTTCCCGTTATACTTGGGTAAAAACAAAAGCAAAACTTACATCCAGCCACATGATTATCATAAAAACGATAATCGCTACCCTAAACCTATGGAAGCAGCCCCGCATGATCTTGAGTTAAAACCAGAACAAGCGCTAGGCTGGCCAGAAGAGCGCAGCGAAAACGGTATTTATATTGGTTACCTCGGCAATAAACAATGGAAAGCCGAATGGGTACGCAACAAAACCATTTACTGGGCAATTGAATTCTCAATGACAGGCTTAAACAGTGTTGATTACGACTGGCCTGCCAACAACCGTAATGTGCAAGATGTGTTGTTAATCAATAAAGGCAGCCATTTCGAAGATGCAAGCCAAGCCTTTAATATTCCTAAAGGCGGTAACCATTGGGGCGTAACTCGTGCAGATTTCAATAACGATGGTTGGCAAGACTTGTTTATTCATCGCTACGGCTTTTTAAAAGAACGCGTCGCCGATTTACTGATGCTGAATAACAAAGGTAAAGGCTTTGAGATCACCACCGCGCATGGCGCATTTGATGCCAAAGACACAGGCCACGGCGACATGGGGCAAGCCTTTGACTTTAACCAAGATGGCTTAATTGACATGCTAAACGGCAGCGAAGATCGCGGTAAATGGTACTTATACCTTAATAAGTCGCCAGCGGTGGGTAACTATATTCAATTTCAAGTCGGCTATAGTCCAAAAGCCAATGTCGACCCACTTTCTGCCGAAGTTGTTATCACCACGACCGACGGGCAAACGTACTTTCAAACCGTTGGTTCAACCGGTGAAGCTCATTCGCAAAGTGTCATTAATACAGTGCACTTTGGCTTAGGTAAACAAACTAAAATAAAGTCTGCGAAAATTACTTGGCGCAATGGCGAAACCCAAACGTTTGGCCAACTTAAAGGCAATACTATAGTTAAAAGTCAGTAATTTTAACTCGTATTCGCATACCAAAGCCTCAATTCAGGTGTCTGAATTGAGGCTTTGGTTTTTTTGGGGATGATATTTTATTTATATATAAACGTTTATTTTTGTTAACAATTATCAAATCACATTATATCGTCAGTATTGTATGGTAGTTTTAACACTAATCAGCGACATATAGTCTTCTCGCTCAGATTTTATGGTTCATTGTCAGCGCTTACTCTCGACTTTGGCTCCTGCGTCGTCCTACTACCTAAATCCCTTTAGGCAGCCCCAATCACATAATAGAGCATATGCTCATGGGGTCTCGAAGCTTGCCTACATGGATGTAGGTAAGGAGCGTGAGCAAGGATGCGGAAGCTGCCCCTAAAACCAGATCGCTTTGACTATACTTTAAGATATAAACAATGAAACCGATCCAGATAAAAACGCCTTGGCTAGGTAAATTAGCCTGTGCAGCAGTACTTAGTAACGCCTTAGTCGGCTGCGAAAATACCAAAACCAATAACGATCTTGCCCAACCAGCGTCATCAAAACCCAATGTTATTTTAATTTATGCGGATGATATTAGTGCCCGTGAATTAGCCATTTATCAATCGAGCCAATGGTCAGGAAAACAAGGTAAAAGCGTCTCCGACCCAAGTAAATTAGCCGATATTCCTGTTATTAGCCGTATCGCTAATCAAGGGGCTTTTGTTGAAACTGCTTGGGCAGCTACGATATGTTCACCTAGTCGCGCCATGATGATGACAGGTCAATACGCTTCCATTCATAAATGGTGGCACAATAAAGACTATGGCAAAATTAAAGATCCGCTAAATGGTCGCCAACGTATTTCGCGCCTTTATGAAACCTCGCCATTGCAAATAGGTCATATTGCGCAACAAGCCGGCTATAAAACCATTTGGTCGGGCAAAACCCAAATGAAACACAATACGGATCATAGTGTTTATGGGTTTGATGAAGGCGTATTTACCCCTGGAGTTAACTACCCAACTATTGCGCCGCATACCACGTTTGGCATTATGCAACGTAAGCAAAAAGTTAATGGCAAACCTGTGTTATATAACGCTGACACCAATAAAGATTTGCCGTTCAAAAGCTATGTGCAACAAGCTTGGTACTGGAAACCTAATGTACAGTTAATGAACCACCCAGATGCCAAAACCAAATCAGAGTATTGGCCAAACACTCCGAATCCATTGCTAATTTTGGGGTCAATTCATACGGACCAGACATTGAGTTAGATTTTATTCTGCAATTCATGGAGCGCCAACATAAACAGAGTAATCCATTCTTTGTTTACCATACCACTCACTTAGGTCACGATGGTTTTGACTATTTACACCCTGAGTCGGGCAATAAATGGCCTGGTACGCCAATCGTTAACTGGGATGGTGAAAAATATACGCGCATAACGCCGAACATTACTGGCTCAAACGGCAAATACAATACTAATGGCACAGTATCTGAGCCGGGTATGCATAGCCACGTTAAGTATTTGGATTACCAAATTTGGCAGTACCTTGAAAAACTAAAAGCTCTGGGTATTGAAAATGACACCATTTTAATTATTACCGCTGATAACGGTACCAGTGGCTATGGTAAAGCCAGTCCAGTAAAACAACGTGGCACTCATGTTCCTTTAGTGATTTATGCACCAGGGGTAGAAATGACCAAACAAGGCAAACAACCTATTATCGCTTCAATCGCTGATATTTTACCGACATTAGCCGATATTATGGGGCAATCCATTCCAGCAGATTATGAAATTCATGGCGAAAGTTTATGGCCTTATTTAACAACGCAAACCCAAAAACATCGTGATTGGATTTACGCTTACCGTGGTAAGCAAACCTTAATTCGCGGCCATAAAGTGATGAAAGATGGACAAAATAATTGGTGGGATGTCAGTCAGACACCAGCCGATTTAGATAGTTTTCCTAAAATTACCAACTGGCAAACAATGTCGGCGGAACACCGCGCTGAAAAACAAAAATTACAAGCCGTCATTCCTAGGTTTGATAATTATCAAACCCAACACGACCCGCTAGTAAAATAAACGCCAACCCTAAGGCAAGATGCTGAGCAAATAAGCATCTTGCCATCTAGCATAATTTGTTTTACGCGCCTTGGTATTGCTAATTACCTCTTCTTTGCCGTGACTTAGGAAAATACCCTCGTCATCCTTGTGCATGGACGGGTGCAGTAATTAAAATTTGTCAGGAATAAAATTCTGTGGTCTTGCTCTTTTAGTCAGAAAGTTTTGCAGGCTCTGCAAGCATAAGCTCATATACATAAATACACAAATTTATCTATAGCTTATAACCATTGGTTTGCAGGTAACGTGACATTTTACTTAACCTTACAAACAGGTAATTGTTTATTGTATGCAAAATCAATAAAGTACATATAAATTCCCACTACTCTGTGTTTATAAGATATGTTTAATAAAAAGCTTGTTTCACTTGTTATCGCGGCTACAACTGGGGTTAGCCTGTTATCCTTAACCGCTTGTAAAAGCAATGACGCCCAATCAAATTTTGCAGCTAAGCCTAGTCAACATAAAGTGACAGTTAAAAACACTTTATTAAGTAAGCCTTTTTTACTAACTAATGACATTCATTACAAAACTAACTACGCTGTCTCGGGTTCGGCTATTAAGCGAGTGACGATCACCGCGTCTATCAGCAAAAACTACGCAAACTTATCCATACTGTCTGGTGAGCAAATCATCGCCAATAATTTAGATATTCCGCGTAAAGGCAAGCAAACCATCAATGTATTGGTCGACTTTAAAAGCTTGGGGCAAAAGCAGTTATCTTTTGTTGGTCGCAGCGCCGACATAACGTTACATCAAGTGGCAATTGAAGATGTCTACGGCTTAGATGTTCCGGCTTTTTTTGATAACTCACAAAATGCCGATTTTATCACTGAACAAACCTATAAATACGGTGGCCCTGCCATCGGCGATATTGATAACGATGGCGACTTAGACTTTGTGCTAAACAACCATAACCACGTACCAACCCAACTTGTAACTAACCTAGGTAATGGCAAAGTTAAAGTAGAACGCTTATTTAAAGGTGCTCCGGATTTACACGGCTCGGCAGTAGGTGATTATGACAACGACGGCGACTTAGACATTATTGCCGCACACGGCGGAGCCAATGGCACCAGCCCTAGCTCTTACACCTTGTTTAATAACCAAAACATGCAATTTAAAAATGTAAGTGGTGAAGCCGGATTAAAAACGCCTGCACGCGGTCGCGCGCCGCGTTGGATCGATTTAGACAATGATGGTGATTTAGATTTAGGTCTATTTAACGCCAAAACACCATTAAAAAAAGGCGAACAAACCTTATTTTTAACCAACAATGGCGACGGTACATTTAAAGAAGTGAATATTGCGGGTATTGAAGATCTCAATACTGAAAAACCACTAGTAGTCGATTTCGACCGCGATGGCTTAGATGATTTATTGGTCTACTACCCTGACAAACTCTCGCTATGGAAAAACAATGGCGACTTAACTTTTACTAATGTTAGCGACACATGGCTGCCGAAAAAAGCCGCTAATATGAAAAATATCAACGCCGCAACAGATGTTGATGTCAATAACGATGGTTTAGTCGACTTGTACATTGCTAATGGCCGTTCACACTACAGTATTTCGCGCAAATCGCTCGACTTTTCGCCGCAACTAAAACGACTTGATGTGAATGACGACGGTGAAAAAGGCCGTACCTTAATCAACTTTACCGCTGACGAAAATATAAAAATGTCAGATGTTAAGCTCACTTTCCGCCAATATCGTGGCGGTTTCCCTATTTTCTTAGGTAAAAATAAAACTAAAACCTTTATTCAGCCCCACGACTACAACAAAAACCAAAACCGCTACCCGCAAGCCCAAGAAGCGGCTCCGCACGACTTGGAATTTTCTCCTGAACAAGCTCAAGGCTGGCCAGAAGATCGCAGCGAAAACGGTTTTTATTTTGGCTATTTAGGCAATAAACAATGGCGCAGCGAATGGGTGCGTAATGGTATTGTTTATTGGGGAGTTGAGTTTTCACTATCAGGTTTAAACAGCGTCGATTATGACTGGAAAGCCAACAACCGCAACGTGCAAGACATATTGCTTATCAACAAAGGTAGTCATTTTGAAGATGGCAGCCAAGCTTGGAATATTCCTAAAGGCGGCAACAACTGGGGTGTAACCCGTGGTGATTTTAACAACGATGGTTGGCAAGATTTATTTGTTCACCGTTACGGTTACTTAAAAGAACGCGTGGCAGATTTAATGTTACTGAACAACGCAGGTAAAGGCTTTGAAATAACAACGGCACATGGCGCATTTGACCCACAAGACACTGGCCACGGCGATATGGGACAAGTTTTCGATTTTAACCAAGACGGTTTACTCGACATGCTAAACGGCAGTGAAGATCGCGGGCGTTGGTATTTATACCTTAACAAAACCAAACAAAGCGGCAACTACATTCAATTCCATGTTGGCTACAGCCCGAAACACAATATCGACCCTTTATCGGCTGAGGTCATCATTGAAACCGCAGCAGGTCAACAGTACTTTCAAACTATAGGCTCGACGGGTGAAGCACACTCACAAAGTGTTATCAATATTGCCCACTTTGGTTTAGGTAAAGAACAAAACGTAAAATCGGCAAAAATTGTTTGGCGCAACGGCGAAAGTGTCAAGTTAAGCGATTTAAAAGCTAATACGCTATACAAAAGCCAGCAGGGGAAATAATCTCCTGCCTTTTTAAAAATGACTGGAACAAGCCAACCAGTCATTTTTATATGATTATCGGAAAACTATATCGCGCTAAGTCAAACTAATTACTTTATTTTTATAGGCAACAGCGCGTCTATTCAACATGCCAAGCCAACTGTTCAACTAACACACCGCCAATGCAAATTAATGCATAATCTTGCTAAAAAACGGGCAATATGAGTTAAACCTATACCTATCTCTTGTATTTCAGTATAGTCAAAACTAATGAACGTAGAAACGCTACTAGCTAACTGCCACAAACCACAAATGGAATTGAAATCATGTTTTTACCGTTTGAAGCTACATTTATCATCAACAAACTTGAAAAAGAAGTCGAACAAAACCAACAAAAACTGACTAGTGAATTAAACGACTCTCAACGCACCGAAATTGAGCAAAACATCATCATCGCTATTGCTTGTATCACTAAATTACAAAAAGAATTGCCAGCTAAAGCCACTAACCGCCCAGCTAAAGTATTGGTAGTCGACGATGTTGAAACCATGCGCCAGGTTAATAAACATTTGCTGCTCGATATCGGATTTGAAAATATTGATGTCGCAATAAATGGTCATGATGCCTTAGTCAGGCTACAACAAGCTCTTGACGAAGGTAGCCCATATGACCTTGTCATTTCTGACTGGGAGATGCCTAAAATGTCGGGAATGGAACTATTAAAGCACATTAAAACGAGTCCACTCCTTTGGCGAACTCACCTATATTTGTTAACCGGATTATCAGAAAAACAAGATGTGATGACCGCAATTAAAGCTGGGGTTTCGGGGTACATGACTAAACCCGTTAATCAAAAAATCCTCAAAAATAAACTCGCTTATTATTTGTAAAGTTTATTACGCTGAAATAATTCAGTTGAATTAGACAGCTAAACAATCCACAAGCCAGAATTGATAACGACTGCATTAATAAAATCTAAAACCCAACCACCTCAACTATTTAAACATAATATGTTTAAATAGTTATTATCTTGTAAAATATATTACCAATTTAGCCGTTTTGTGTGGTACTTTATTTAAAAAGAGCAAGCGCTTGACCTTGAATTCAATTCAACAGTATTTCAGCCATTACGCTTTGCTCTGCACACAAAATCATGAACCGAACTCGGGAACGACAATGAAAAATAAGACAAGCAAGCTCAATTGCTATTGGCTTAAGCACACTTTATTACCAGCAAGCGCTTTGCTACTCGCGGCCTGTGGAGGTAGCGATAGCGAAAGTAAAGTCAGTGTGTCTGGCGACACTTCAGTGGTTGATGACGGCAGCGGGGCTGTTGCCGGTAAAGTATCACTTAGCAATGACGACACCTTCGTGGTCCAAGATAATGTTGATACAGATTTAGGGACGTTTAACCTAACTGTTGATGGAAATTGGACGTTTGAAGCACAAAAAACCACACCGGCTATTGCCGAGCTATTAGCAGGTGAAACCGTAGAAGAACAAATCACCATCACCACTGCCAGCGGCGCAACCCAGATGATCACGGTGACCATTCAAGGCGAAGACGATGCGCCCGTTATTGGCACGGGTGAAGGCGTTGACTCACTTACCATTGATACCCCTATCAGCGCACCGGTAACCGGTAAATTAACCATCAGCGATCCAGACAAAGGCCAAAGTCAGTTTGTGGCGCAACAAGATGTACAAGGCAGCTACGGTCGCTTCTCTATCAGCGTGGAAGGTGATTGGAGTTATCGCCTCAATTCAGTCATTGCTGCCGCGCTGAGTCAAGTATCTGCGGCAAGCACTGACAACAGCCAAACGCTAAGCGAAATATTTACCGTAACCTCTGCTGATGGCACCACACATGACATCACTATTGTGATCAGCGAACAAAGCTTGGTGGCAGACAATTTAGACACCGACAACGATGGTATCGTCAATAGCGAAGATCTCGATGATGACAATGATGGCGTTTCAGACATTGATGAAGCCACTAAAGGCACAGATCCGTTAAATGCCGACTCAGATGCCGATGGCGTGAATGATGGTCAAGACGCATTTCCATTAAACAACGCAGAAACCCTAGATTCCGATAACGATGGCATGGGTAATTTTGCAGATATGGATGATGACAATGACGGGATCAGTGATGCGGATGAAATCACCAACGGCACTAACCCGTTAAGTGCTGACTCGGACAACGATGGCGTAAACGACAATATCGACGCATTTCCAAACAACAATACCGAAACACAAGATACCGACAATGATGGCATAGGCAATAGTGCCGACACAGACGATGATAATGATGGTATCAGTGATGCCGACGAAGCCACAGCAGGCACGGATCCTCTAAAAGCAGATACCGATGGTGATGGCGTAAATGATAATCTCGATGCGTTACCACTAGATGATAAAGAAACCCTAGATACCGATAGCGATGGTACTGGTAACAATGCCGATCTGGATGATGACAATGACGGTGTCAGTGATGCGGATGAAACAACAGCCGGAACCGACCCGCTTAATGCTGATTCTGACAACGACGGCGTAAATGACGGTCAAGATGCTTTTCCACTTGATAACCAAGAATCGTTAGATACCGATAACGATGGTATCGGCAATAATGCCGATAGCGACGACGACAATGACACCATTAGCGATGCTGATGAAATAACCAATGGCACGGAACCATTAAAAATGGACACTGACGGCGACAATATTGACGACGCAACAGACGCCTACCCACTTGATCCGAATTTGTACATGCCGCGCCAAGTGCTATTCAGTTATGACTTTAACACCGATCAAATTCAAACCGAAAACAACAACTGGGAAGGCTGGGTGTACCCGACAGCGAATCGCGGTGTTATGACTTTTGCAGTGGATGCTGGGCCAGATGGTAGTGCCGCGTACTCGTTTGAAGATACCAATGCCAACACCAATATTCTGCAAACCGGTATTCGCTTTAACAACCGTACCAATAAAGACAATATCAACCCTTGGACCGATCTTCTGGGCGATGCCAAAGGCCAAACACTTAACTCAATTTCACTTTGGATAAAAGTTGAAAAAGCCACTGCTGGCGACGTCACCGTGCAACACAATTTGGTGCCTTATCCGCTGGTGGACGATACCAAAGGCAATACCATCAATGCTGGTTTAGCTGTGGGTCCACAATACCAAGCCATTGTTCCAGCCTCTGCCAACAACACTTGGGTACAAGCCGAATTTGTTGATTTTAATACCGGCGAACGTCAATTTACCATCCCTGACTCTTGGGTACACCACGACGGCAGCTCACCTATTCAAGTTTACCCACAAATACTTTTTGGCGGGTTAGAGGTTGGCGACAAAGTGTATGTGGATAGCTATGAAATTGGCGACGCTCCGCTGCTTAATGCCTGCTGTGCGCCAACTGGCAGCCCGACAGGCGGTGGTAACTCAGATACCAGTGCCGAAACCGGCGGTATTACTGGCGCAACCGGCACCGATGGTGCATTTAACATAGGCGATAATCTTACTTTTACTTACAACTTTGATGTGAATGAAGTGTCTCCTGCGCAAAATGAACAAGGCTGGGTGTACTCAGTGATCGATCGCGGCAGCTTAATGTTTGAACGCGAAGGCCGCAGTGGCGCTGCTATGTCGTACACCGATGCCAGCGTTAATGTTAACCCAGAGCAAAACGGCACATACTTGCAAGACTGGAATGGCAATCCATTTACCCCGCTATTTAGTCATCATGGCAACACCATCAATAGCATTAAACTTTGGGCCAAAACCGAACTTGCGACTGAAAAAGACATCGACATTATTCATTACTTAATGCCCTATGGCCTTGTGCAAGGCAACAAAAGCGCCAATATTGCAGCAGGCCTTGAAGCGTCACCACGCTTAGTCGGCACCATCCCTGCTGGCAGCTCTGACTGGGTTGAAGTCAATTTTGCAATTGAAGGAACTAACGCGATTGATTTTACTATTCCGTCAAACTGGATTCACCACGGAGATGGCGATCTGCAAATTTATCCTGAATTTAAATTTGCCAATACTGAAGAAGGTGACAAAGTTTATCTGGATGACTATGAAGCCAAAACAACGGTTGGTGCACCTTTACCTGTACCAACGGATTTTACAGTAGAATACGACTTTAACGATGCAAGCGTATCGCAACAAAACGGCTGGGGCTTTATTACAACAGGCTTTGGGGCAATTAGTCTTGCCGAAGGTGAAGGCGTAAACAGTAGCAATGCTATCGCCTATGAAGACACAAGCGACGGCACCAATATCAGCAATCACTCAATACTTTGGCATAAATGGGGCAACGCGAACCCATGGAGTAGCGAATTTGGCGGCGGAGCGATTGAAACAGAAATTACATCGGTCAAGCTCAGAGTCAAAGTAGAAAAAGGTGCAAATAATACGGGTACTAGCGATGTCACCATCAAACACCAGTTGTTACCTTGGAACATTGTCAGCAGTGGCGGTAAAACGGCAAAAGTCGCGGCGGCTCAAGCCATTACTGCCGACTATACAACAACCGTAAGTGCAGCTGATTTTGGCCAATGGCTGGAAGTAACATTTACGGATGCCAACACAGATTTAGCAACCTTCTCCATTCCTGATACATGGCAGCTAGAAGATGGCTCAAATATTGTTGATGTATTGCCTTCGTTCTACTTTGGTGGCTTAGAAGTGGGCGACAAAGTTATTATTGATGACTACGTATTAACTGGCGATAACGCACTCGCCAGAAGCGTTGATAATGGAGATAGCGGTACTGGCGGCGGCGATAATGGATCGCAAACCGACTATGGTTTACACGACGGTAGCGGCACATATACAACCAACGGCCGAGCAGCACCATTACCTGTGGTTGATAGCGATTTTTACACTGCACCAACCACATTTAATGTCGAGCGCAACGCGGTGACTGACTATCAAGTTAACAACGCAGATACCACAGATGACACCGCCACCATGCAAGCCGCAATTGACGATATTAGTGTCACTCATGGCGGCGGCAAGCTGACAATACCAGCGGGTGAGTACTACTTCCGCAGCTTACAGCTAAAATCGAATGTACATATCGAAGTTGATGAAGGCGCTACCTTCCATATGGTTACCGCGAATCGATACAACGAGTTTATGTTTGAAATTGGCTTTGGCGCTAAAGTGGAAAATGTCAGTGTCGTTGGCTTAGGCAATGGCTTTACTGTCGATTTAACAGATGCACCAAATGTCAGAACGGCCGTATTCAGAATGGGTGACATGGAAAACTTTAGAATTGCCAATATCAAGATCAAAGACAGCAAAACCATATTTGCGTCATTCTTGGTCGGCGTCGCGGTTCGCAACAATGATTTGCACTGGCCAGTTAATGGCATCATAGAAAAAATTGACCAAAGCAATTCCTTATTCGGTTATGGCGTGGTGCAAACCTATGGCGCCGACAATATTTTGTTCCGTGATTTACACAGTGAAGGCGGTATTACACTGCGCATGGAAACGGATAACTTGTCGATGAAAGAATACGGCAAAGGCGGCATTCGCAATATATTTGCCGAAGATATTCGCGGTACCGATTGTTTAGCACCAGTGATGTTTGGCCCACACTTTATGGAAAACGGCTCAGTTCAAGTTAATGGTGTCACCGCAAACAGTTGTGGTTTTGCGGTACGGGTTGATGAAGGGTTTGTCGAACTGTTTAGCCCAGCAGGCCAAAGCTACACTCGTGATTCATGGCGCGCAGAAGTCGATGCTACCTACGGCACTAACTGCTCGCTACAACCATATGCACGTGGTAACAACCAATGGGCGGCACGTATCAACCCAACTAAAGCCTGTTTGGATGCGGTACATCGTGCAACAGGTTTAAAACCGGGTTGGTATGAAGAGTCATTTGTATTCAATGTTACGGCAAACTATGGTACCGAGGCCGACTTGAAGTTAGAACATCTGTACTATATTCCAAGTACCGACAACCTTTGTATTGCAGCCAGTGATCAATGGGCAGGCCGTGGCCAAATATTTATTGGTGACTCAGTCGCACCGGTTGTCAATGCGCAACAAGCAGGAGTCGACTACAACTTTAATATTGATATTAAAAACCTCACCGCCAATGGCTATCCAAGCACGCACCACGATGTATTGGATGCAAACTCAGCGAGATTATCTCCTAGCATTACTAACTACAGTAGCGCAGTGGCACTACCAGACTGTACGGACACCCGCTGGGGAAACTAACCCTTAAGCGTGTTTCACGTTAGAAAAGCCCTGAGTGAAAGCTCGGGGCTTTTTTGTTTTGGGGTTGGGTGGGAATATCAAATGTTTTGTGGGCGAGCATTGGCTTCGGATCCTGCAAACCTTTCTACCCCAATAAAATAACAACGACAGGCATCGTAAATTTTATCGTTTCTTTTTTTGGCATATAACTGAGACAGGGTCGTGTCGCGATTCACTGCGCTCAAGGCGACCTACGGTTTACTTTAATTCAGTTTATGTCTCTAGGGAGCGTGAGACCATTTTAAATTATTTAAGGCTCGATGCTTATTCCCGAACGCTCGGCACTTCCTACATCCCTGTAGGTGCAGATTTATCTGCATAACACCGAGGTGTCCGCCAACATGGGTTCAACCACCGCCAGCCAAGGTTTGAATTTAGCGCTGTCTGTTTTTAATGTTTTTCTGTTTTGATATTGGTGTTTACGCGATTATAAAGGAACGCCCGAACGGTGTATTTGAGTCGGGTAGCAAGCCTACCTATCGGCCTAAAGGCACGACCTACAATTTTTTGTGGGCGAGCATTTGCCTGCATGGATGCAGGTACTTAAGATTTGTCGGGAACAAAATCTTGTATGCTTGCAAAGCCTGCAAACCTTTCTGCCAAAATTAAATAACAACGACAGGCATCGTAAATTTTATCGTTTTTTGGGTATGGAGCTGCAACATGGTCGTGTCGCGATTCGCTGCGCTCAAGGCGACCTAAAATCTCTTCCGCTCATGTCATGCATAAATAATAAATTCACGCGTTCATTCGCACTTTAATTAATTTGAATCTAAAGTTATATGGGTAGCATTCAGTTAATGAACATAAACTCAAATTCAAAAAGCGAGGAGGAAACACTAGCAATCGCTCCATATCAAGTTCATTAGGTAAAGATTTTAAGCAGTTCGCAAAATTCAAAACGCAAGTAGCAAGATCACAGTAACCCCATCGTTACATTACTTATGGCTTAAAAATGAGGATTCGTTATGTATTTAGATTTAATTACCCCATCCATTACACAACAAGAAATACCACAAGATTGTCGTTTTATTGGTTACGGCATAATGAACAACAACCAATATTTATTAGAGTTTGATCCTGATTTAGGCATGATCCAACAGGCTTGGGCCAATGCGCCACTACTTGCCTGCTCTTTTAAAGCTTATGAACAAGCCACAGTGATAAAAAATAAGATAAGCCCCAAAGCGCAGTTATGCCGCATTTATGAAAATAAACTAAATCGGTATATTTTGCTTAGTTAATTCGCTGCCGTTCAACTATTAACACCATAAGCTTAAAAAACTCTGTCAGATGCGCGACTAAAAAAACGCGTCTGGCAAGCAACGATTTAATAATTGAACACTGGGAAATAAGACAGGAATTTAGATACCCATCCTCGTACCCAAACCTCAAACAAGCTGGTTTGCCAGCTTCGCTGGGCAAACAAAAAAGCTAGGTATAAACCTAGCTTTTTTAACAACTAAATACCCATTACTTAGAGTTATTCAGTCACTTCAACAATCTCTATGTTATCTGCCACGAACGTTAATCCATTTGTAGGTGCAGGTAATACAAAACGAAGACTATTATCAGCATCTGCTAAACTATCTAACTCAGCCCCAATATCTTGCGCACCGGTAGAGTCGTTAAATTGCTGAATAGACCAACCATTAAACGTAAATTCGTACTTTTTCCACGTACCTAGCGGCGCATCTAAAGCGATACTTTCCGAAATTTTGTTTTCAAATCTAGGGGCTGAACCTGTACGCGTACCTATAACCATTTGAATAACATTGCCATCATTACCAGCTGGTAGTGCTAACGTTTTAGCCCAGAAAGACAACTTCCAAGTTTTGCTATCATCAGAGAATACTTGCTCGACAACAGATCCTCCTGGCACGATTGGTGTGTATACAAAGTTCGTTCTATCACCAGTATGAGTAATTGAAGCAGCATCACCCAAACCATTACCGCTAGTACCATCAGCAGCCATACGGTAATCATTTGCAACCAATACTGAATTCACTTCCGCGCCACGCCATTTCTGCCAACGAGTGGTCGCACCGCCTATTACGTCGCCATTTGCTCCGCCAGCTCCATTTCTCATATAAGAAAAGTCACCATCGTAGCGGCTATCTTTACCTGCAAATGAGTTATATGCACAAGTCAAGTTTTCTACTACATTGACCATAACATATTGATCTCTGCGCTCGGTTAATAAGTTATCGTTGGCATCTCGGTCATTATAATTTTCAAGGTCAAATGCTACTTTAAGCATGTCTCCCGGAACCGCTTCATTACCAACGCGAATACGATGGGCTTGAGCATTTCCGTCGCCATTTTCAACAACTAGTTTAGTTGCGGTAACATTCGCATCAAGAGATTCTGAGAAGAAGTTTATTGGTGCTTCTAAGTCTTTACCTTCCTCTGGGATCGCGGTGGGAATAATATCTGCAAAACTACACCGTGCCACATTAATAACATAACCTGGATTTGCGTCATCAGTACTTTCAGCTAAGGTTGCACCGGCCAGCTCATCAGACACTTCAATTTTTGCTAAGTTTTTCACAGTTGGTCGCTCTTGCACTTCCAATGTAGTCGAAGCAGATACACCATCATACAATGTCGAAGTAGCAGTAATCGTAAACGTACCTAACTTAGTACCCGTTATGATGCCGTGCTCATCAACTGTGGCAACACCCGTACCATTTTCAATACTCCAAGTATAATTGCTATGATCAACTGCTCGAGGAACGACCAAAGCAGGAGTTGATGTAAAGGCAACTTTACCTGAACCTTTTACTCCTTCCGGCACAATATAAACCGGATCACCCGCCCCGATTGTTACCGCAGTGAGTGGCTCGGTATAAATCACTTCAATCGCATCTGCAGCTAAGCGCGCCTCATCATATGTCGCAGATAATGTCGCTGTCCCTGACGCGGTCGCTTCAATAGCAGTCGGCATATCAGCACTTTCAACTAAGGTACCTGAGCCATTATCACCATCAATTAACGTCCAAGTGAAATCTGCTGTCGTAATATTCTGTAAAACATTAGCAGGCGTTAAACTAAAACTAGGCACTTCACTTGAGCCAACTTCAATGTACAAAGGTCCATTCAACGCGATAGCGTCCACTGGGTTGTAAACCGTTATCGCAATATCTTGTGATAACACAGTACCGTCAATTGAATTTTTACTCGTCACACGTAAGGTGTAAGAGCCTTCAACTAAACCTTCAATCGATAGTGCTCTGCTACCATCATTCAATGTTTCTTCAACAACCTTAGCTCCACTGGTATTTTCGCTTGCAGCAAAAACAACATTGCCATCAGCATCCAAAATTTCATAGCTGTAGTGGGCAAAGTTTAATGGGCGCGCATCCGACGGAATTTGATTTAAAGCTATACGCTGTGATTGCTCCATACCTATATTAAAAGCGGCTTGCTGCGTATTTCCTGAAACTGCAGCCACTTCAAACCCTGTTTGCTTAGCATACACGGTTACGTTTGCTGTTTGCTCTGCTAGTTCACCCGCTTTATGAGTAACAGTAAGCGTAGCTGGAGCATCCGTTGGCGTAACAGACAAACCAATGATTTGACCATTAGCATCCACAGTAAAAATAGTTTCGTCTGATGATGTAAAGGTAAAGTCAGTTAACGGTAAATCAACCTTATCATCACCTGAAAAAGTTAAAGCGACAGTGCTTGGTGTTCCTATTTCAGCAATATGGCCGACGTCTGCCGAACCTGAGTCATTATTGTGTAATACTGTGTTGTTAATTGAAAAATCGGTCGGATCTTGTGGGCCACTATTAACCGTAAACTTAGCCGTTCTTAGGTTAGGGTTGGCTAGCATTTCAGTTTCTGTACAACGTGTAGGGAAGTTGCGGCTATCTTCACAATGCCATTCATAGCCATTGTCCACCCAATAGGTCAAAGTCAATTCGAGTTGATCACCATTCGCATGCATGTAGTCGGTATTTATTTGATACAGGTCTAGCGTAAGCGTAGAGCCGTTTAACTTAACCGTGGTATCGCTTAGCCTATCTATTTCAAAGCTTTCACCGTTTACTGCAGCCGTTAATACTGTACTCGTATTATGCACACTATCGTTGCGAATAATAATATTGCTATTATCTTCGCCTTCAAGTGAAGCAATACCTTCTAGCAAATCAAAACGGGCATAACGATTTTCAACATCACTTGCAACTTTGACATCGTCTACTGCTGGAAAAACATATACACCAGCACTGGCTAAGCCTAAATCACTGCCATTTCGACCGGGATTATAGCCTTCATCAGGACCACCACACGCAACTAATGTTGCACCAGCAATAGCGACGGCCATTGCATTTTTAATAAAGTTAGGTTTCATCCTACTCTCCAAAATCTTTTTTGGAGCTTTGCTTAAACCAACGGCAAGCAAAGCCTCTCAATTTTTTTCAACGTTGAACGGTTTAGAAGTTAGCGCGAACACCAAAACGGAAAATACGGCCGGTACGGTAAGCATGTGACAAATTGTCTCGATTAAAATTAGAGTCACTTTGTACATTACCATCGCGTAATGGGTTACCTTGTAAATCAACAAAATCACGCGCACTTACAAAGTTGCGGATTGTTTCATCTAATAAGTTAGTCGCATTAAAAACAAAGCTAACATTTTTATTTAGGCGATATGACGCACTAAAATCTAAACGGTTAGTTGAGTCTTGCCAAAGCGTACACTTGTCACTACATTCAATTTCATTAATCAACTGTACACCTGTGTAGCGGCTTGCTAAACGCACCATTAAGCCGTCTTTCTCCCAGAAAATAGTCGCGTTAGCAGAATGCTCTGGTGTGTAAGGTTGTGGGTTCCCAGCAAATTCAACGCCATCTGAATTGAATGTCGGAGCGGATTCAGATTTTGAATACGTATAGTTAACACTAGCCCCTAAACCAGACCAAACTCCAGGTAAAAAGTCATAGTTTTGGGTATAACTTAGCTCAAGGCCTTTTACTGTTGCCGTGGTATTTTCTATGGTTGATACAACCACTTCTTGACAGTTAAGCGGAACTGGTGCGATAGAAGAAGGGTTGTCACCTTGATGAGAAATACGACGTGGCATACAACCATTTAACTCTGGTGTCTGCGCAACAGCACCATTTTCATCAAATTCCGCTGGTGTTAATAATTCCCAGAAACTATCTATGCCATCAAGATAGGCACTGTCGAGAATAACTTCTCCGTTCTCATCTCTATCATATTGTAAACGCTTGGTATCACGAATATCTGCGATTACAAATGAGTCTGAAGTCTCTTGAGCAAAACCTTCCATATCTTTATAGAAAAGCGCAGCAGAAACGAGTCCTGATTCGTTAAAATACCACTCGTATGAAATATCTAAGTTATTTGACTCTAGTGGCTTTAAATATGGGTTACGAGCTGAGGCTTGTGTTGGACCGTCAAAAATATAATCTTGTTGAAAGTTAATACTTGGACGCACATTGTCAAATGCCGGTCGAGACATGGTTTTTGACATACCAAAACGCGCAATGGTTTCGTCATCAATTGCCCAGTTTAAACTTAAGCTTGGCAATAAATTGTAATCCACTGTTGAAACTTGACCCACGCCAAATCGACTATTTGCTTGGCTATCGGCAACACCTAATGAAGGTTGAATGGTATTCGGGTTAGTCGAGCGGTCAGCCCACTCAATCATGCCACCTCGGTTTAAGTTTTCTTCATTTTTAAGTAAAACATACGAACCGTCGTCATTGTATTGCATCCATAATTTCAAGTTGTCATTACTTGCCACTAATTCAGTTGGGTCGACAAATTGTTGGAAGGTTCCGTTATGTAAACGTTCAACTGTTGCAGGCTTTGTTTCAAACATAAAGCGCCAATCGGCACACGTTTTAGCCGCTGGTAAGTCACCATATTGGTTATCATCTGCATTACGAATGGCTGCAGGGTCATCAGCAAAAGAGCATAAAGGCAAGTTTGTATTGGCTAATTGACGATGAACTAGCAAATCGTTGTAATCTAGCTGGCCGTTACCACCAGTATAGTTAAGTGCTTGGAACGCTTTAGAGTTACTTTCGGTTCGTACATAACGCACACCTATATTACCCGTCAATTCACCCTCTAGTAGCTCAAAATTAAGCTTGGTGTATAAAGCCGAGTTAGTTTGTTCTATTGAGCGCGTTTGGCCCGGACTACGGCGCAATCTTAGCTCACCTGGAGGCACAACTTCACCGGATTGCATTAATTCAAATACTGATAGCGGGTTAACCATACCCCAGCCATTAGGGATAAAATTGGTTCGATTATTATCAGGAACAATGCCATCCATAAAATCATTTACTGGAAAGCTATCGCTAGTTAATAAGTCTAAGTAGCTAATATTTAAGTTATCAACAAACTCGATATCGGCAGTAAAGTTATCGTCATTACCCAAAGTAGAGCTATTGAACGCTCTTAATTCTGAGTGTACGTCTTTCGCACGGTTTGACCATTTACCACCAAATTCTACGCTAGTGATAGTATCAAACCAGTCTACTGAGTAATCAAAATCTAAAAAGATAGATTTGTTTTCATCAACCGTCTCATCTTCAATTTGTTGCACTACTTGGAAGTGCAGTAAATTAGGGTCTAATACGTTACCATGGTTAGGCGCTTGTCCTTCTTTACGACCATTTGTACCTAAGTAATAGTCAAACAAACCATCACTGGTGACTAGATTACAGACGCCACCGGCACCACAATCATAACCTGTCGGATCCAATGTATGCCCGAAAGGATCGTCATTGGCACCTAGCTCATGAGGGATGGATTCACGTACATCGGCACCCATAACAAATGAATCTAGGTTAACAAATCCATTCGGCAACGAATAAGAATCAGTTTTGGAGTAACCAATCATTAAATTGGCTTTTAAGTCATCAGAAAAGTTATGATCAATAGACAAAGTAGCAACTTTGTTTTCTGTTTCATTACCTGAAACTCGGCGATTAATTTTATAACGACCCGCGCGATGTAAGTGTGTTACTAACGTATTATCTTTAATGATGTGCCAGTCATCTTGCGGATCGACAATCGAGCGATCTTCACAATTAGCGCCTGGTGTACCCTCTGCCGCACAATTTAAATTATTATGCGGTATATTTTGCATTTGGATTGCGTTGTTATCTATTTCGACTGTTTGTTTCGAGTAGTTAAGATCCAATTGGATATCAGTGTCTTCAGTTGGTCTAAACTGTAACCCCAGTGTGCCTGTCGTACGATCACGCTGGTTCATAATATTACGATAGTAACTAAAACGCTGTGATAATGGCATTAGCAAGGTATTGCCTTCTACACCCAGCACATCCGACATCAACTCACCCGTGTAGTAATCACGAGCGCGATCTGCACGAATACGTTCATTATTATTTTGATGTGCCCAGTTTGCTTCGTAGCGATCTTGACGCGTGCCCTGTGTTTCATCAGTAACCGTAAATACAACACCAAAGGTTTCATCAAAAAACTTGCGAGAAAGGTTAAAAGAGGCACGATAATCATCATCGCCACTGTATTCGTTAAACCGAGCTTCTACGTTAGCGGTTGTTCTTTCATTATTTAAGTTCAGCGGTCGCACTGTTCTAAGTACAATGTTAGCGCCTAATGAGCCTTCATCTTGATCGGCTGCAGCCGTTTTTTGCACGTCAATAGATGACAAAATATCGGAGGAAAAGGTACTTAAATCGACGCTTTGATCAGAGGTTAAACTCCCTGGTTCACCATTACCGCCGCTGGTCAACGCCATGCCATTTAAAGAAATTTGGTTTAATGACGAAGCTGTACCCCGCACCGAGATCCGTGAACCTTCACCATCGCTTTCCTGAACAGAGATACCTGTAACACGTGATAATGCATCCGCGATATTTTGATCAGTTGATTTACCTACGTCTTCGGCATGAATTGAATCTACAACTCCACCTGCAAAGCGCTTGGCATTAATTGCTTTTTTAAGGCTGGCTGCAAATCCAGTAACCTCAATTACTTCTGTGTCGTCTTCTTGCTTATTGTCAGCTTCAGCTGCAAAAGCTGATGTCGCCATAAAGGCCGCAAAAAGCCCCGACGAAATAGCTGTTAATTTAAAATTGCGTGTCATGTGGTGTCTCCACGTTTTCATACTTGTCATAGTTGTTTGTGTAAACGGCTTTGGGAGCGGCAACTAGCTTTATCACTAAGCCTAGCTCTCGTATTGCAACTCGCGACTTTTCTAACAAAAAGACAATCGCTTGCTCACAATGTAAAACCAATCTAAATCAAGCACAGAAATTTATCAATCTTGTAACAAAGCAGGGGGAATTGTTAAAAAAACGAAATGAACAGAAAAAAACTAAGCAGAAAAATCAATATTGGTATCGGTAACAAGCGAATTTTAGACCTTTTAAAGTCATATAAAAACGCCCAACCCCTTTAAACATCATATGTTTACATAATTAAAACTTTTGGATTCGATGCGCATACATATGATGTTTAAGTATAATAATTCGCCTACTACCCTGTAATTCAATATTCCTTGTTAATATTAAAAACCGCATTTTTAAGCCAAAAAAATCTATAAAAAGAGCAATCGATTGCTCTTTAAAACCGTATATCTAGCCTGAAGCGCAAAAAAAACAAACCACTTACTTTAAATGCCATTGGGATTGAGTCAGTATTAATTTGTTTGTAACTTTGCGGCCTTGATGTTGGAAAATATTGTGCAATTAGCTATGGTTAAAGGTGTCAGTTAACCTTAAGTTTTTTAAGGTTTTGTCGCTAATTGTTTTCGCTAATAAAAAGGTTTATACGCTTGATTAACACTTATGTGGCGCGCCACGCTATTTTAGACGCCTCATCCAATGTTATTGGTTATGAGCTGCTATTTAGAGATGGTGAAAATAATAGTTTCCCAATTGGTATGTGTGATGAAACCGCAACATCTAAACTGTTATCTCAAAACCACCTCACACAAGATCTCGATGAAGTCACACAGGGTAAAAAAGCTTTTATCAATTTTACCTCCGAAACCCTAATTGAACGCTTCCCTCGTTCATTAGACCCCAAGTTAATCGTAATTGAGATTTTAGAACGAGCAGATGCAAGCGCTAAGCTATTGTTTAATATTAAAAAGCTTAAGCAACAAGGCTATACACTCGCGTTAGATGATCATGATTTTGATCCCAAGTGGCAACGCTTTTACCCCTACATAGATATCATTAAAGTCGACATTCAAGATTTCAATGTATTACAAATAGCTAAATTTATTAAAAACTTACCTCAGCAAAACTTTACCCTGTTAGCTGAACGTATAGAAACCCATGAAGAGTTTGAGCGCTTTAAAATGATGGGCTTTAGCCTGTTTCAGGGTTTTTATTTTTCTAAGCCCGAGTTGGTGAAAGGTAAAGATCTTGCCAGTAATAAACTCAGTTTATTGCAACTGCTCGCTTCTGCCAGCCAACCCGATATTAACATTAAAGATATTAGCCAAATTGTTGAGCGCGATGTGGCCTTGTCGTATAAATTGCTGCGTTTCGTCAATAGCTCAGGGTTTGCGCATCAACAAAAAATATCGTCACTGAAACAAGCTCTGGCCTATATTGGCGAAACCGAGCTAAGAAAGTTTATTTCGCTGTTAGCCATGGCCGATTTAAATGATGATAAGTCCAATGAGCTGTTAAATATGTCGATGATCCGTGCACGTTTTTGTGACTTAGTTGCTCAAAAAAGCCAAGGAAAAGTCAGTACGCAGAGTGCATTTTTAACCGGTATGTTTTCTTTGGTTGACGCTATGCTTGATCAAAAAATGGATAGCATACTAGCCAAAATCCCTATTTTAGATGAAATTAAAAGCGCACTCACTGAACGTAAAGGCCGCTTAGCCGCCTGTTTACACCTAACTCAACATATTGAACAAGGCCACTGGGAACAAGCAGAGGCACTCAGTATAAAACTCGGGTTAAATATGCAAACCACCAACGAAATATTCTTAGCTTCGATTAAATGGGCAGATACGCTGCAATTGCAGCAGGAGTAACCTATACAAGGTGGTTTAGATTAAAAAGGGAGTTAAACTCCCTTTTAACACAACTTAACTGTTTATTGGTTTTTTGCGCCTAACCAATTAATACGATACAGATCCCGACGACGATCTAAATAATTTCGCACCGATCCCTCATTTTGTAATGTGCTGAGTTTTTCTAAATCAAGATCAACAATTAATGTCATTTCTGTATTGGGCGTGGTTTCTGCCATGGTCGCATCATGCGGAAATGAAAAATCAGACGGAGAAAAAACCGCAGACTGGGCATATTGAATATCGGCGCCATCAACATTGGGTAAATTCCCCACACTACCAGCAATAGCCACATAACATTCGTTTTCTATTGCGCGCGCCTGAGCACAACAACGCACGCGCAGGTAAGCATTTTTAGTGTCGGTCCAAAACGGCACAAATAGCAATTGCATACCTTGTTCTGACTGCAATCTAGCCAGCTCAGGAAACTCGATATCGTAACAAATTAAAATGCCGATTTTACCAAAGTCGGTTTCAAACACATTCAGGCTGTCGCCGCCTTGCATAATCCAAGCGGTTTTTTCATGCGGGGTAGGATGAATTTTATATTGCGATTCGATTGTGCCATCTCGTCGACAAAAATAAGACACATTGTAAAGCTGCTTGTCTTCTATGACAGGTAAAGAACCAGCAATAATATTAATGTTGTAGCTCACAGCTAAACGCGAGATAGCTTCTACAATTTCTGCAGAAAATTCGGCTAACGCTTTAATTGAATCAATTGAGCTTTGATGCGCTTCAATTCCCATTAATGGCGCGTTAAAAAACTCCGGCAACAAGGCCAAGTCACATTGGTAATCAGACAGCGCATCAACAAAAAATTCAACTTGCTGAATGAGCTCTTCAACCGAATCCAATGGTCGCATTTGCCATTGCACACAACCCACTCTGGCGGTTTTTTTTACCGCACCAAATAAGGGTGAACGGGCGGCTTCATAGTATAAATTGGTCCATTCAAGTAATGTTGCATACCCTTTAGACTCTTTGTCTTCTGGCAGGTAGTCGTTTAATACTCGCCGAACTTCAAAATCATTAGACAATTGAAAGGTTAGGATCGGATCATAAATTTCTTTCTTTTTGACCAACTCAATGTATTTCTGAGGTGACATTTTATCTGAGTGGTGCTGATAATTAGGTATACGCCCCCCTGCGACAATGGATTTTAAATTTAAGTTTTCGCACAGCTCTTTTCTGGCTTCATATAAGCGACGCCCTAAGCGCATGCCTTGGTAGTCTGGATGAACCACGACTTCAGCACCATACAAAACATCACCTAGTGGATCATGTGTGGTTAAGTAGGCATCTCCGGTGATCTCATCGTAAGTGTGATGATCACCAAATTTGTCGTAATCAACAATTAATGAAAATGCAGCGGCAATCACTTTGCCATGATCTTCTATACAAATTTGCCCTTCAGGAAAGTTGGTGAGTTGCGCCCTAAACTTATTTTTAGGCCAAGCACCGCCCATGTCCGGATACACTACATCCATTATTTCTTTTAAATCTTGATAATCACTTAACTCAAGATTTCGTAAATGTAACTTATGTTCAGAACTTTCAGTACCAATATGATCAACCATGAGGATCTCTACTATTAATGCACTATGCACCATTCTGTATATTTGAACTTTGTAAAAACGTCAATAACTCAATAGCAACAAAATAATCAATAAAAATCAGAGATTAAACTTTGGCTAAATCAGCGTAAAAATAAGGCTAAAAACAAGGTTGAAATTCCAGCTCTCTAAATTGACTTTTCTCTATCCCCCTTCAACTTTCTTCACTATAAAACCAATGAAACCAAAGCGCTTTACACATTTTTACGCAACTTCTGAATGTTTGTATGTTACATGAGCGTAATATCTGTTAACTTAAACATCATATCTTTAATTAAATAATATTAAGGTTTTGATTCATGCTATCTAAATTAAAACTCCGCGCTGGATTATTTACGCTGATATTCAGTTCAATTTTATTGAGTTGTTCGTCAACTAATTCCCTTAACGCCGTCAATCAAGTTAACAACTCAAATGCGTCTCTGTTTGCCACAACCAATGGCGTTATTCCTTTCCCTAACGCCTTACAACGTAAATGGGGATCAGCCGTCGTTGCCGATTTAGATCAGAATGGTTGGGAAGATGTCATTACCACTCAACATGGCACCAACGCGCTCATTTATTGGAATGACAACGGCAAATTTACCCAGCCAACCGTACTCATCAAAGGCGACACTCATGGCTTAGCGGTTTCTGATTATGACGGCGACGGCGAAATGAATATCGTTGTTGCCCAAGGTGGCGGGGATGGCGGCAACCCTCGTCGGCCCGTTTATTTTTCAGTGAGTAAAGAGCGAAAAGTTAAACGACTCGGGACTTTTGATCACTTTCGCGCCAGTCGTGGACGCTCGATGAAATTCTTAGATAGCAACGGTGATACCCAGCTAGATTTGTTTGCTACAGGTTTTGCCCCAAAAAAAGTTAAGGCGCTAACCACCAATCAGCTTTACAGCAACAATGGTAAAAAGTTTACCAATCCAAGAACTTTAACCATCCCAAGAGATGCGCTGTCAGTTAAAGCCTTAACCACTGATGTAAACAATGACGGTCTGTTAGATATTTTTACTTATGGTGGCCGAGATATGACCTTATCCGTGGGTCAAGCAGACGGTAGCTTTAAAGACTCAACCCAAGACATATTAGGAGAGCTAGCTAACTTAAAATATGTGAACAATATTACTGAAATCGATTACGACAATGATGGCGATTTTGATTTGTTCCTAGTGCGCAGCCCTTACCAGTTTGAAAAAGAAGCCTACTATGATCCGGTTGACAAAAACTTCGCATTTTTTGTATTCCGTGACAAATTCATGTTCGACAATATACAAGTCGCAGGGGATAGCCTAGTACTGAAAAACATTCAAGAAACCTATGCAACTTATGATATTCAGCTAGGTAAAAATCGTACTCGGGTTGAAGCCACTCGCGACACCAAATACACAGGCGGTACATTAACCATAAATGCGCAAGACGCCCAAGGTTGGCCGACTGGCGAAAAACTTAAAGGCCTGCATATCGGTTACATGGGTAATGGTAATTGGCGAATTGGCGGCTTTGTTAAATCTCGCTTAAGCGCTGTCGTTACCAATGTCACATCACAGCCAGCGGAAATAAAACGCAAACCATTAGCCGCTAAATTATTAGAAAACCGCAACGGCAAATTTGTTGATGTTACAACAGCAATGGGCATCAATATCACAGAGCAAACAACCAGTGCCGCCGCAGGTGACTTCAATAACGACGGATATGTTGATTTAGCCATTTCACCTTATGGCAATATGGCTCTGCCCGTTGAGCATTTTGTTTTAATGAATAACGCAGGCCAAGGCTTCAGTAAACACCCTAATTCAGGATTAACTTCACAAGAAATTGGCGCAACCGGCGTTGGTGTCACCACGATTGACTTTGACCAAGATGGACGTTTAGACATTATTTACGGCAATGAGCGCGGTCGTTGGTACTTAGCAAAAAATCAATTAAGTGCAGATCAGCAAGGCAACTTTGTCACCATTAACGTATCAGCTTCACCTAAAAATAACGCACAACCCGTTGGTGCTAGAGTGTCGATTTCCGCTTGTGGTAAACAACAAGTACAGTTAGTTGGCTCTAGTGGCGATGGTTTTCATCAAATGCTCAACAATCGTATTCACTTTGGCTTAGGCGACTGTTCAATTGCAAGTGAGGTGAATATCAAGTGGTCTAATGGTGAAAGCAAAGTCATCAAAAACGTTAAGGCTGGAACTAAAATTTCAGTTTAAACATCAAGAGCCAAGCACTAGCTTGGCTCTATTTATTACCCAAATAGAGCATAAACCTTAACTCATTCTGAGCCATGCAATAAGCTATTCGAACAACAGCGCCTTTCCTTCTTTCCATTTAACCCGCTATATTCACCTCCCCCCAAATTTCCATCTCACTCATCAACATTCATCCAAAAAACTCATCAATACAAAACGCCGATAATTTTGCATTCGACTCCGAAATTATTCTAAAACCTAGGTTAACAACATGTTAAATTACATATCAAAATATCAATTTACCTATTACATGACATGAAGAACAGCTACCTAATCCTGACTGTAATGATCAGTCTATTACTCTCGGCCTGTAACATCACTTCTGCATTTTCAACGACAAAATCAGCAAAAGCGCCGCCAATTAGCGTGCAACTTTGGTCTGTGCGTGAAGGCGTTAAACAAGATTTCAAAGGTTCATTAAAACGAATTGCGGCAATGGGCTATCAAGGCGTTGAGTTTGCCGGTGACTATGGCCCTTTTAAAAATGATCCTGAAGGCTTAAAGGCTTTTTTAGCATCGCTCAACTTGGTAGGCAGCGGAGCGCACGTAAATACTAAAATCATGCAAAGTGAAAAACTGGACGAAACTTTAAGTTATTTGCAAAAAGCCGGATTTAAATTGGTGATTATCCCAATTGATGGTCGTGCTTGGCAGCCCAATAAAATCCATTCGTTAACACAAGATTTGACAAAATGGCATGCTAAAGCCAAACAGTACGGTTTAAAGCTGGCTTATCACAATCACCACCAAGAATTTCGCGATTTTAAAGGCAGCACATTTTGGGACTACATAGCGCAAAACACGCCTAATGACCTCATGCTACAACTTGATATTGGCTGGACTAACTATTCTAATAAAGATCCTATCGAATACGTTAAGCGCTACCCCAATCGCACAATTGCGACCCATATAAAAATTCGCACCCAAGGCAATACTGGGATCAACACCATTATTGGTCAAGATAACTTTGATTGGACAGAGCTAGTTAAAACCTTTAAGGAACATGGTGGCACCGAATGGTTAGTGATAGAGCAAGAAGAGTGGCCACAAGGTTACGATGCATTTTCTGCTATTGAGGCTTCTAAAAAGGGCTTAGAGACATTTATAACTAAGCTGCCTTAATTTTTACCAATACGCTGTTTTTTATTCAATTTGTCATTACTAGTTAATCATTTTTTCACAATTTCTGTGCGCACACTAAATTAGTGCAAATATTCTTGACTCAATGCTTGTGAATAGGTAAAAAAGCTGGGCTCTAATGAATAGAGACCAACAGATAAAGAAAATATATTTAAGGAATATAACTATGAAAAAAACGGCTATTGCTTTGTTATTAAGCACTTTCGCAGCAACTTCTTTTGCTCAAGGCTTCTCAGGGGAATTATTAATTAGCAAGACTGATTTCGATCAAGATGGATTCTCTGATTCTGCAACTATGTTAGGTCTACGTGGTAGTTACGAGTTTTCAGAAACTATTTCTGGTGAATTAAGTTACACATCTGGTGAAATGGATGACACTAAAATTGATTTCTCTACCTTAACTTTAGGCGCAAAATTCTCTCACGCAGTATCTGACGTAGCAAGCATCAATGCACGCCTAGGTTTTGGTTCATGGGAAGCAGAAGGTAACGGTGGCAGCGTTGATGGTACAGATTTATATTATGGTATTGGTGGTCAGTACTCATTCAACGAAAAGGCTTACGCTGGTTTAGAATATATCATGATGGATGCGGACGATACTGATGTATCTGCGCTTACATTATCGATTGGTTACAAGTTCTAATTGAGCTAATGATTATTAAGAAGCCCTACTCTGGGCTTCTTTAAAGCCGCTTAAAATACTTCCCTCACTTTTTTGCCCCACTGCAACCTTCTTAAATTAATTTTAAATTTTTAGTGCAAGTCATACAAACACAACCTCGCCCTATCTCACTAAACCTCTCACTTCCATTCGTCTGTTCGCACCTAATACTAGCCAAATAATCTATAAACTTTATGCCTCCTTCATAATTCGTTTCACATAAAGCAACAATAATAATTAAAAAATACACAAATATTTACATACAAACATCACATTCATATATGTAAAAGTCAAATTTATTTGTTTATGATACACATATTGTTAACAAATGACTTTTTAGCCATGGACCTAATTCAGTTTTTTGGGCGTTTTCACGTCTTAATTTTGCATATCCCCATTGGTATTTTGCTAATGGCCGCACTAATGGAGGTGCATCTTGTCTTTAGTAAAAGACAGCGTTCCTCACTTCTCAATTGGATTTGGTTGTGGGGAGCTGTTTCTGCCATTAGTGCTTGTATTCTGGGTTACCTATTATCACTTGGTGGTGGCTACAGTGACGAAGCCATCTTTATTCACAAGGCCTTTGGTATCTCGACTGCGGTTATCGCGATAGTTGCAACCCTTGTCTTCTTTGTAGTGGGTAACCGTAGCAAACTTGTGACGCTTGGTGCATCAGGCGTACAACTATTACTGCTTTTTGCCACAGGTCACTATGGTGCCAATATGACGCATGGCGAAACTTACCTTGTTGAGCATGCGCCTAATTTTGTCAGAGTGTTAGCAGGCTTTGAGCCACACCAAGGTGAACGTCCGCCTATTACCTCAATCGAGCAAGCTGAAATTTATGCCGATGTGATCGCACCTATTTTCAAACAAAACTGTGTCAGTTGTCATAACGATGCTAAAGCCAAAGGTAAGTTAAATCTGGCTAATATTGATGGGATACAGCAAGGTGGTAAAACGGCCAGCACACTGGGTGATGGGCAAATTGCTAATAGTGAGCTGTATAAACGTATCACTATGGATCAGCAAAATAAAAAGTTTATGCCTGCTGAAGGTAAAACACCACTAACTGATACCCAAGTTAAAGCCATCGCCTGGTGGATTAAAGCCGGCGCGCCGTTAACAGGTAATATTGTTACCGCAGATATCGACAAGTCTGATCGCAAGATACTCGCCAAAATTCTTGGTTTAGCCGCAGATAATGATTGGCCGTTACCGCAAAAAGACCATGCTCCAAATCAAGTGATTGTGGCCTTACAGCAGCAAGGTTTCTTAGTAAAAACCGTCGCCGACAAAATCAACTACCTAGATGTCGATTATTCGTCAAACTACAAAGCCATCTCCGACCAAGCTGTACAAACGTTAGTCGATGCCAAAGATCATATCGCCTATTTGAACTTGGTTAATTCACAAATTACGCTAGAACAATTCGCCAAACTAAACCAATTACAAGCGTTAATGCGTTTGCGACTGGATAAAACGCAAGTCAGCAGTGCAGCGTTAAAAGCCATCGCTAGCTTGCCTAACCTTCAACACCTTAACCTATTCGCCAGTCAAGTCGACGATACGGCGATCGAATATCTGCAAGCCTTTCCAACATTGCAGCGTGTTTATTTAGGCCAGACTCAAGTCAGTGCCCAAGCTATTAGCCAACTGCAACAAGCTCGCCCTGACTTAAGTATTTTAGGGTTATCAACCAAGTTGAACGATTTCACCAAGGCAACCCAAGACGTATTAGCTGCGCAAAAACAGAAAGAAGCCAAAACGAAACAAATAAAAAAGAACAATAAGACCAAATCTTAAGAGACAGATCATGACCACGGAATTTGAAATTACAAAACAAAACAACAACAGCGAATTGATTAATCCAGATAAACGCAGTTTCTTAAAGAATTCGGCGGCACTCAGTTCAATGTTATTACTCGCTGGCGTGGGTGGCACGAGTAACCAAGCTTTCGCACATCAGCCACCCAAACAACCAACACCACAAGCTTTGCGTAACGCGCATGGCAAAATTGTGGGTCATGGCGATTTTCGCTACAAAGTGAACTACTTTTGGGGTGACCTCGATCCTGCCAAAGTACCAGTCGAAAGCTGCCATGGTTTAGCTTTCGACTCCAAAGGTCGCATCGTTATGGTGACCGACAATGGCGTTAATAATTTCATCATCTACGATAAAAGCGGCAAGTTAATTGACGCGTGGGGTACGCAATTCCCCGGTGCTCATTCGGTAAAAGTGGTCAACGAAAACGGCGAAGATTTTATTTATATCGTTGATTGTGGCTGGGTATTAAATCGCCATTGGGATGGCAAAGGCCGTAAAGGCAAAATGCGTAAACAAACTGGCTTTGTGGCTAAATTAACCATTGAAGGACGCTTGATTTACACCATAGGCCATCCGCAAACCATAGGTGTGTACACACCAGAAGAAGACTTTAACCCCACAGACGTCGCGATTGCACCAAATGGTGATCTGTATATCACCGACGGCTACGGTTCAGACCGAGTGCTGCAATACGATAACAACGGCAGATACATTCGCCACTGGGGTGGCCGTGAAAACAACAACAGCAGCTATAACCTTAAAAATACCCACGGCATAGGTGTTGATCTGCGTAATCCGGCTGATCCGCATTTAATTGTCAGTTCACGCGCAGCTAACGAACTTAAACTATTCGGTATGGATGGTAGCTATCGCAGTACTTTACAAACCCCGGGCGCTTTTGTTGGTGGCCCAATCTTTAAAGGCGACTATGCCTATATCCCAGTTTGCTGGTCGGTCGTTGATGGTAAACGTCGTGCCAATTCGGGCTTTATTACTGTGCTCGATAAAAACAACAAAGTGGTATCCAACCCGGGTGGCACTGAGCCCATCTATAAAAACGGCAAGTTACAGCCCATGCATACCACTTGGGATGTGTTTAACCACTGCCATGCCGTTTGTGTCGACGATGAAGAAAACCTTTATGTCGGCCAATGGAATGCCAATGAAACTTATCCAATAAAGTTGGAGCGTATCTAACATGCCAACCAATACCTTATCGCGCCTGCTACTGGCAGGCTTAGCCGGATTAGGCTTAAGTGCCTGTGGTGACAAAGTCGATCCCGATGTCGCTAAATATAATCTGCCTGAAGTGGTGGACTATAACTTCCATATTAAGCCGATTTTATCCGACAGTTGCTTTTTATGTCATGGCCCAGACACCGCCAATGCCAAAGCGGGTTTAAGCCTAAATACCTTTGAAAAAGCCACAACCCACAAACTCGACTCGGGTAACTTCGCCATAGTACCGGGTGATGCCGATGCCAGTGAAGCGTTACAACGCATATTAACTGATGATCCGGGCATAATGATGCCGCCATCAAACTCAAATTTACGTTTGTCGGATCGCGATAAAGCCTTAATCAAGCGCTGGATCAATCAAGGCGCTGAGTACAAAAAACATTGGTCGTTTATCAGTCCAGAAACACCAAACTTACCAGAAGTAGCGCAACAAGATTGGCCAGTTAACCCCATCGATAATTTCATTCTTCATAAAATAGAAAGTAAAAAGGTTGAAGATAAACAACTTAAGCCAAATGCTGAAGCGGATAAAGAAACCCTTATTCGCCGCGTAACGTTTGATATCACGGGTTTACCGCCAACGTTGGAAGAAATCGATAGTTTCCTTGCCGATAACAGTGCCGATGCTTACGAAAAACTCGTTGACCGTTTACTGGCTAAACCAGCTTACGGCGAACGTATGGCATCGGAATGGCTCGATGTCGCGCGTTATGCCGATACCCATGGTTACGCAACTGATCCGTATCGCGATGTTTCGCCATACCGCGACTGGGTAATTAAAGCGTTTAACGAAAATAAACCGTTTGATGAGTTTATTACTTGGCAGTTAGCTGGCGATTTATTACCGACCCCTAGTGACGAACAGCTACTCGCCACCGCTTTCAACCGTATGCATACTCAAAATAACGAGGGCGGGATCGTTAACGAAGAATTCCGCGTTGAGTACGTAAAAGACAGGGTTCAAGCCGTTGGTACAGGTTTACTTGGTTTAACCATGCACTGCGCGCAATGTCATGATCATAAGTACGATGATATTCCAGCCAAGCACTACTACCAAACCTTCGCCATGTTCAACAATATTGACGAATCAGGGCAGATCTCTTGGGATGCGGGCGATATGCCAGTGCCGACTATGTTGTTGCCGAATGACGAGCAAAAGGCCAAAGTCACAAAACTTAAACAACAAGTCGAGAACCAAGAAAGCGCGCTAGAGGTTGTCGCTAGCAAGAGCCAATCGGGTTTCACGAATTGGTTAAAAAACAAAGCTAAGGCAGATCTTTTCGCTAACGATGTGCTAATAGCACATTACCCATTTAGCCAAAAAGACAGTACCAAAACCATTCACAATGCCTTAGATAAAAAGCAAACAGGTAAAGTCTTGTTTAGCTCCAGTAAATACCAAAAAGACGGCCCAGCTTTGGTAGTGAAAACCGACCAAGGTAATGAGGCCATTGAGGTTAACGGTGATGACGCTTTATTCTTCCCATCCATGGATCACTTTAATCGCGCAACCCCCTTTACCGTGGCGATTAAAGCTAAGTTCCCTGCCGATTTAACCGATGGCGTATTATTCCACTTTAATAAATCATCGATTTTGTATAACTACAAAGGCTTTGATGTCACCGTGGAAGACAACCATTGGGTAGTACGATTAGCTCATACTTATCCATACAATGCCATTGCCTTGCGCTCTCAACAGCCAGTTACAACCGACGTTTGGCAACATGTCGCCCTTACCTATAATGGTTCGTCGAAAGCTGATGGTGTAACCCTATATGTAGACGGCCAACCTGTGGCCATGAATGTCGAACGCGACAACCTTTACAAAGATATTCGCCATCGTCCAAAAGACGAACTCGGCTTAGTAGTAACACTTAAAGTTGGTGCACGCTGGCGTTCACGAGGCGCAGCACTAACATTAGTTGATGACTTAAAAGTGTGGTCAACCGACTTAACTCAAGTTGAAATATTAGCCAATGCTAATCAAGCCTTAGGTAAAGACTTTTCAGTTGGTGATGTTGCAAGTGAATCGCAATGGTTAGCCTACTACAACCAACGCGTAAACAAGCAGTATGTCCAAGCTTTGGACAAACTAACGGATGTGCGTAACCAATATAACGCGGCCAATGAAGACATTCCTGAGATCATGATCATGCAGGAATTAGCCGAACAGCGCCCAACTTATATTCTTGAACGCGGTTTATACAACAACTATGGTGAACAAGTAGAAGCAGGGGTGCCAGAGGCTGTGTTCCCGTTTGATCCAAATCTACCGAAAAACCGCATTGGTTTAGCTAAATGGCTAACCGATCCACAACATCCTTTGTTAGCTCGTGTAGTCAGTAACCGCTATTGGATGATGCTAATGGGTACAGGTATTGTGCGTACGCCAGAAGACTTTGGTAGCCAAGGCCAATTGCCTACCCACCCTGACGCTTTAGATTGGCTAAGTCGCGAGTTTATCGATTCAGGTTGGGATATTAAGCACATAGTTAAAACCATCGCGATGTCAGCAACCTATCGCCAAAGCTCAATTGCTAGCGAGCTGAAGCTCGAAGCCGATCCGGAAAATACCTTATACGCTCGCGGGCCAAGTAACCGTTTAACCGCAGAAATGTTGCGTGACAATGTGCTTGCAGCCAGTGGCTTGCTGGTTGAAAAGCTCGGTGGCAAAAGTGTTTACCCCTATCAGCCTGAAGGCTTATGGGTAATGAACCGTGGTAAATATCAGCAAAGCACAGGTGACGATTTATACCGCCGCAGTTTATACACAATTTGGAAGCGTAATGCGCCACCACCCAGCATGCATAACTTTGATACACCCACTCGTTCATACAGTGTGGGTACACGTCAATCAACCAATACGCCATTACAAGCATTAACCCTGATGAATGATCCGCAGTATGTGGAAGCTGGGCGAATTTTGGCCGAGCGTGTCATGACAGAAACACAAGATGGCGACCAACGCTTGGTGAATTTGTACCGCCGCTTAACCAGTAAGTTCCCAGACGAACACGAATTAAGCCTGATGCAAGATATGTATAAAACCTTCGCGGATAAATTCCAGAAGGCACCAGAGCAGGCTGACGAGCTACTCACAGTCGGTGAAAAGCCAAGCTCAAAGCAACTTGATAAACATAGTTTGGCTGCACTCAGCACAGTCGCCAACCTAGTGATGAACCACGACGCAACGGTTATTAAGCGTTAATCGAACATGTTAAGCGAATATGTTGAGCGAACATAAGTAAAGCGCTAAGGAATCATTATGAAAACCCTAGATCAATTATTAAAAACGCCGGAAAACCCAATAAGTCGTCGTCAGTTTTTAAAAGGCGCATCGGTAGCCGGTGGCGCCGGAGCACTCGCCAGCATCCCAGGTTTAAGTTACGCCGATGCTAGTAAAATAATATTGCCGGATGACAAGTTAGACCTTGCTCCTGACATTAGCCCAGATACCAGCTTAAACGGAGTAATGGGACAACCGCATTTCCCTGCCAAAGCCAAACGCATGATCTACTTGTTCCAAAGCGGTGGTCCATCGCAAATGGAATTGTTCGACTACAAACCCATGCTTAACAAAATGCACGGGCAAGAGATCCCAAGCGAAGTAAAAGGCGATACCACGTTAACCAGTATGACAGCCGATCAAACTTCACTGCCTTTGGTTAAATCAATCTTTGACTTTAAGCAGCACGGTGAATCCGGCGCTTGGGTCAGTGAGCTATTGCCACACACCGCCAATATCGCCGACGATATCTGTTTTATAAAATCGGTGCACACCGACGCGATCAACCATGATCCAGCCGCCACCTTTATGCTAACCGGCTTCCCAATTGCTGGTCGCCCAAGCCTAGGTGCTTGGTTAAGTTATGGCTTAGGCAGTAACAACAACAACCTGCCGCCATTTATTGTATTACTGACCAACCAAATTAAAGGTCAACCAGTCTTTGCGCGTTTATGGGGTAATGGCTTCTTACCGTCAATCCATCAAGGCGTACAGTTCCGCTCGGGTAAAGATCCGGTACTATTCGTTAATAACCCGCCGGGTATGAGCCGTTATGATCGCCGTGAAATGCTTAGTTATCTAACCAAACTGCATGGTATTCAGCATGCTAAAACCATGGATGATGAAATTCATTCACGTATTGCCCAATACGCCATGGCCGAACGTATGCAAACCTCAGTACCAGAAGTGACCGACTTCTCGGATGAGCCAGATTGGGTATTTGATATGTATGGCCCAGATTCGCGCACACCGGGTACATTCGCCGCAAACTGCTTGCTAGCCCGCCGTTTAGCCGAACGTAACGTTAAGTTTACTCAACTATTCCATCGTGGTTGGGATCACCATGCCGGATTACCAGGTGGTATAAAACAAATGTGTCGTGAAACCGACCAAGCAGCAGCTGCACTAGTCACCGATCTTAAACAACGTGGCTTGCTAGATGATACCTTAGTCGTTTGGGGTGGCGAGTTTGGCCGTACTAGCTATTGCCAAGGTAAATTCCATGAGAAGAAATACGGCCGTGATCATCATCCAAATGCGTTTACCATGTGGATGGCTGGTGGCGGCGTTAAGCCGGGTATCAGCTATGGTGAAACCGATGATTTCGCCTACAACATCACCAAAGATCCCGTGCATGTGCACGACTTACAAGCCACTATAATGCATTTAATGGGTATTGATCACGAGCGCCTAACCTTTAAATACCAAGGCCGCCGCTTTAGATTAACCGATGTCCATGGCCATGTGGTGAAAGGGATATTGGCGTAAAGTTTGGAATGAAATACCACACCGCTTTTTTAACAAGAAAAATGGTGTGGTTCGTTGAATTTGGGCTTCACATTTTTAGTTGTTGACGACAATGGTTTCACCATAAACAGGTGGTGTTGACTTATAATCATCTCGTACAGCTATATCCTATTTAACGCTAAAAATACTCCGACCAAAACACCTAATACAGAGATACATAACCTCAAATTAAAGTAGATAGCGTTTTCTGATTTTTTAATGACACCTTCAAGGCTGGAAACTTCTTTTACTATCAAAGCGAATATCAACTCCAAAAGAAAGTTCTGCGCAATAATTATTGCAAAATATAGCAACTTTTGTTGATCATTTATCATTCCTAAATGGTGAAAAAATATTACAAGAAGAAACAATGAAACAGTAAACCCGATAGAAAGCCAAAATATTAACGTATAAATAGGCTTGCTAAACTTTTTATGACTTGACAACATTAAACTAATCTTCTGAAGTTAAGTTTATAATTAATTCACTGGCGTTAACTGCTGAATCAACCACACCAAATTGTGGATAACGAATAGCTAATGCACCACTTACTGTCGAAGCGTCAGAAGCATCACAAAAGCACTGCGTTGCACCATAGTTTGTAATTGCAACTGTACCCGCACCTATTTTAACATAAGGATGAGGAGCAACATCCAAAGTAATATTCGCTCCAATTGTAATGACTGGTGATACCACATTACAGTAAACGTAAAACATTATCCCCCTTTAAACACAAGTTTTAAGAGGTGCGGTTCGTGGAACTCACAGCACCCTACCAAGATCATTAGCGATTATACTCCGCCTGCCAATCTTGCATCACGGCTTGATAACCTTGTTGGGCAATAGCCTCGCAGATAGCAGGAGTATTGCGGTTATCATCAATATCAAACTGGCTTAACTCTTGTGCGGATTGTTCGGCGTAGCCACCGGGTTGGGTGCTGGATTCGGCTGACATTGTGGTGATTCCGAGTGGGATCAGTAGATCGCGAAATGCGGCGCGCTCGCGAGTAGAGAGGGATAGCTCGACTTGTGGGAACATCAATCGTAAGGCGCAAACCAGCTGTAATAAGTCGCGTTCGCTTACCTTATTTTGAATCGAGATTTCACCTAATGCTGGTCTTAAACGTGGAAAGGATAGCGAATAGCGGCTGCGCCAGTAGTGTTTTTGCAAGTACGCAAGGTGCTGAGCAAGTACCAAACTATCGGCTCGCCAATCCCTTAAGCCAAGTAATATACCTAAACCAATTTTATCCATTCCGGCTTGGCCTAACCTTTCAGCGGTTTTTAACCTATGTTGATAATCGGCCTTTTGGCCTTTTAAGTGGTAGTTTTGGTATGTATTGGGATCGTAAGTTTCTTGATACACCAATACAGCATCGACCCCGGCTTGTTTTAAACGCTGATAATCGGCAACCGACATCGGCTGTACTTCCAAGCTAATATGTTTAAACAAGGGCCTTAGCTGCTTTACTGCGGCACACAAATAATCAGTATCGACCTTTTTAAGCATTTCGCCCGTTACTAACAATATATGCTGGTATCCCTTGGCAAGAATGGCTTTGGCTTCAGCTAAAATTTGCTCCGGCGTTAAGGCATTACGCCTAACTTTATTATTGGCAGAAAAGCCGCAATAGGTACAAACATTGCTGCACCAGTTAGATAGGTATAAAGGAATATACAACTGGATAGTTTTGCCAAATCGTTGTTGGGTTAATTGCTGGCTAACTTGGGCCATTTGCGGCAAATAAGCTTGGGCAGCGGGTGAGATAAGTGCTGCGAATTGATCAAGCGATAAACCCAAACCAGATTTGGCTTGCACAATGATCGATTCAATATCAGCTTTTTTGGTCGCAAGGATTTGCTGATTGAGTTGTTGCCAGTTAATTAATTGACTGGTTTGGTAAAAAGATTCTGCCACGCGTTAGCTCGCTTTATTATTGTATTTATGGAAAAGGATTTATTATTCGAATAGCAAAGCTATAACCTTTTCAATAAAGATATGATCAATTGAATCCCTTGTAGGTCGAAGCTGCTGCTTCGTCAAAACCTTAAAATACGACGCGAGCGTCGAACCTATAAAAATAGCTAGCCTTGTTTCAACTAATCAAAATTGCAGATCGAGGTTCGTTTAAAGCGCCTACATTATTGCTTGTTCTTGTGCCTGCAAAAACTCAGTTAGCGGACTACTTGCTTGGGCTTCAAATGTTTTATTAGCCATGCCGGCTTGATAGGCTAAGCGTCCGGCTCGTACGGCATAGGCAAATGCTTTAGCCATGGCGACAGGATCATGTGCGACCGAAATAGCGGTATTGACCAATATGGCATCGGCGCCCATTTCCATTGCTTGTGCAGCATGCGATGGCGTGCCGAGTCCGGCATCGACTATGACTGGGACATTAGCTTGCTCAATAATAATGCGTAAAAATGCTGCGGTTTGCAGACCTTGATTAGAGCCAATCGGTGCGGCTAGCGGCATAACTACCGCGCAACCGGCTTCTTCCAATTGCTTACACAATACCGGATCAGCATGAACATAGGGCAGTACGGTAAAACCTTGCTCGCATAGGACTTGTGCGGCTTTTAAGGTTTCAAGCGGATCTGGCATTAAATAGCGCGGATCGGGATGGATCTCTAATTTTACCCAGCGGGTACCAAAGGCCTCATGTGCCAAATGCGCAGCATAAATAGCTTCTTTAGCATTGGTTGCGCCAGAGGTATTTGGCAGTAAACGCACACCTGTATCTTGCAGTGAGGTTAAAATATCATCTTGGCCGTTAGTCACTGGATCAATACCAACTCGCCCAACATCTACCCGTTTTAGCGCCAATGTCGCCATTTCGGTTTCGGACGCCCTAATGGCCAAACGCATTAGCTCTGTGCTTGCAAATTTGCCAGTACCCATTAATAAACGCGAGTTAAATTCAACATCGCCTATTTTAAGTAGCATAATTTGGCTTAACCTCCCGCAATCGCTTGAAATACGTCGACTTTATCGCCGGCTTGTAAGGTAAATTCGGGCCACATATTTTGCGGGATCACTTCAAAGTTAACCGCGACGGCTAAGCCCTTGTTATTGGGCAATTGTGCAATCAAAGCTGCAAGATCAGGCTTGGTTACTTGTTGGGATTGACCGTTTAATTGAATTGCGATCATTGGGTTTACCTATTTATTTTTTGGCGATTACAACACTGGTCTTGGTCAAGCAACAGTCGAAGGGAAAGTGTTATAAAACAACTCTTTCCCTTCGACTGCCTTGGTTTATGGTGAGCTCGACGAACTACGCTCAGGGTGAAGGTCTTTATTACCTTCCTACTGAAAAAATGCTCTTTACCTAAGCCACTTTTCTCGGTTGTTTATGATAATGACGTAAGCCGTGTTCGGTTTGGCGTGGTGAGCTAAAGCTGGATACTTTTTTCAAGTAGCCAATAATACGCGTCGCCCAGTCTATCTTGGTTGAGCCGCATTGCTGGCAGCTATGACGGGTATGTTTATCAATATAGCCACAGTCATTACATAAGGTGATCTTGACGTTGGTTGTCCAATAGTTGCAGCCGGTTTTCGCAGCAATTCTATACAACTTTAGGTATTGTTCTTGATCTGGATATTCTTCCAAATTTAAGTGTAGCGCCGAGCCGCCATCTAAAAATTGATTTAACGCTTTACCATGCAAAATAAACTTATCGAGTAGGTTTACGTCGTTATCTTCGACCGCATAAAAGTACGAGTTATAGCAATCGCGGGTTACTTCTAAACCTTGTTGTCGATCCCATTTAGCGTTTTTGACTCCAAGGTTTTCGGCCGGTACAAACTCGGTATTAAACTTATAGCCCCATTCTTTACTCGCTGCGCGGTTGGCATCAAAGATCACTTTAAGTTGGTTGGTAACAAACTCAACATAGTCTGGATTGTTACCGGCTCTTAGCCCTTGCGACTCTGCCGCTTCGACCATGCCGTTGATGCCTATGGTCAAAAACTGCTTATCGAGATGAATAAAACCTGCGTCATATACTGGCATTAAGCCATTGTCTTGATAGTCTTCTAAAATTTTGCGATAAGCCACTTGGTACTTATGAATATTGTCGACTTGTTTTTGTAAGTCTCCGCCCTCTTGCACTAAACGATTAATATTTAGGGTCATGACATTAATCGAACCCGTCGCGACTCCACCAGCACCCAAGGTATAAGAGAAGGTATTGTCATTAATTTCATTACGTAAGCGGCAGCAGGAAGCTAATGAATCTGGGTTATCCGACATATACACAAAGAAGCTATTGCCGTTAGCGTTTTGTTGAGCGCAGAAATTGGCGAAATCGAGATCAGACGGCTCACCATCATTAGTAAGCATAGCCGCAGTGACTACAGGATAGGTCAATAATGCTTTATTGCGTTCTTCGTTAAACCAGTTCATAAAGAAGCACTGTAAGCGATCTATGCTATCCCAGTTTGGTTGATGTAACTGTGGATCATCAGATGTCGCGGCCTCAGGAAACACAAAGTTCTCGAACATGGCTTGACCAAACTCTCGCGAGAAAATACTGATATTCCAAAATACAGATTGATAACCGCGTGCCGCCGCTGGTTGATTTAAGCTATACACCACATGCTGTAAATGCGCTTCAATGGTAGTTTTATGGGTTGTTAAGTAATCGTCACCATAGTCTTTGCGGGCGAAATAATCGAAGTAGCACAAAAACTCAACCGTCGCGACTGCACCAGCAAACTGGGCGCTAACCGCAAACACTAGATTGATAAAAGCCCCACAAAATGATTCCAGATGTTGAGGCGCTTTAGATTCACCACCAAGTTTAACTAGGCCATCTAATAACAAAGGATACAAGGTTAGGCTTACGCAATACGGTTTTAATGAACTTTCATCATGGCAATATAACAGATGAGAATCTAAGTCCGCCAAGTACTGCTGGGCTAGCTCGTCACCGAAAAGTTCGCGAATTTTTGCGGTTAATAACTGGCGATTAACCGCTATATTAATGTCCTTGTTTAACTCATTTTCTAACGTCGCTAAGTTCTTACAACTGACGTTGGCATTGGCATCATATTTCGAGCCATCGGCGGCGTTACTGGCATGAATATAGTTATCTATAAATTGGACTTTATGTTGAACTAGGCTATCGGATAAGTGCTGCATTTTATTCTTGTTCCTATCTGCAATTAAGTAATTCGTCGAGCAACCGGTGACACTATATCTTGTGTCTTGGAGCAGTATTAAGCACCACATATAGTATTAATTCCAGTTGAGAAGAGATCTCAATTGACGCAAATCAAGCCGTTTTTATAAATACTTTACAAGCCTATTTTTGTTGGTTTAAATCAAAGAAATTGTGTTTACTGCCTAGTGTGTTTGAAACTTGGCATTGAGCAGCTCTCCCGTGTGTACGTTAACAAACCTTTGGTTAGTGGTGGCTTTGTCTAGGCCTCCCAATTTGGGCTGCCACCGTCCATATTTAACATAATCTAATTGAGCCAATATAGGTTTGCTCAACTTATCTTTACCTGTATACAAACACGTCTTAAGCCCACGCTTTTTAGCAATACTCAAGCAAATAATGAGTTGATCACTTTGCCACTCACCGCCAAAAAACACCACACAACTGATCAAGGCTTGGTACTTATCTAACCATTTAATGTAATCTGCTTCTGTTAATGGTTGACCATAATTGGGGTCGTGGATCTCTGGGCTATGGCAACCTTCGCACTTTAGTGCGCAGCCGGTGATAGTGAACAATAACGACACTTCACCTGGCACTTCTTGCAATACCACTTGTGGTGTTAAGTAATTAAACATGACTTACCCCTTGCGACACATGCAGCTCAGCATAAAAGTCGATAAATTGATTTAATGGTTTGGCTAACACATCGCGATCAAACGCATCTAAGAAGTTTTTCAAAGCCAAGCCAAAATCTGTATCACCCGTGATCTGCAATTGGCGTCGAAAAAATAAGGTATCGGGATCACACTGTTGCGCTGCCATTAAGACAAAGGCTTTATGTTGACCACTAATGGTGACGTCAGCCTCTTTACTGTCTCTAGCATTAGCCGTACCTGGTCGCCGACAGGTGATCTTGGCTTTCTGATCTTTTCGCTTATTGGCTGATGGTGTAACAGAGATCTGCACATGCAATGGAATATCGAGCATTTTTAAGCCTAGCCATTTGCCTTGCAAAAAATTTAACTCTCCATTGTTTAATGGTTCAGCAAAGACTTGGTTAAACATCTCAGCCAACACGCTATCCATTAAACGTTGTGGCAATATTTGCTGACTAAAAGCGAGGAGTTTAGGTACTACAACATTAGCGGGTGCTAGACGGTTTAACTGAGAAAATAATTGGGTCATGTGAGTCTTATGGGTTAAAAATTTGTAAATCAGTATAAGAAGCTAATAGCCCGCACCTTTAATCTAAATCAACGAAACCCTGCTTCTAGGCTTTTATACTGCGATTCATTCCTTCATCATGATGTGGATCAATTATGCAATTATTGAGCCCCGCTGGTAGCCTGCCAGCGGTAAAATCAGCCTTAAAGCAGGGTGCTGATGCTATCTATATCGGCTTAAAAGACGACACCAACGCCAGACATTTTTCCGGCTTAAATTTTGACAATAAAACCATCGGCCAAGCCGCCCAATTAATCCAACAGCAAAATAAACTGTTACATATTGCCATTAACACTTTTGCTCACCCAGGCCAGTTTAAGCGCTGGCAATACGCGGTTGATCATGCCGTCGATATCGGCGCCAATGTGCTGATACTAGCTGACATAGGTGTGTTAGATTATGCAGCCAATCGCTATCCTGATATCGAGTTGCACTTATCGGTGCAAGCGTCGGCAACCACAGCACAAGGTATTCAGTTTTATCAAAATAACTTTGGTATTAAGCGCGCGGTATTGCCGCGCGTATTGTCGATACATCAAGTAAAACAGCTGGCGCGCACAACCAAGGTGGAGCTTGAAGTCTTTGCTTATGGCAGCTTGTGTATTATGGCAGAAGGACGCTGTTATTTATCTAGCTATATGACTGGCGAAAGCCCCAATACAGCTGGTGCATGTTCCCCCGCCAAATATGTAAGATGGCAAGAAGACGGGCGATATTTAGAATCTCTTCTTAACGACGTGATGATCGACCGTTATGCGCCGGATGAAAACGCTGGCTACCCCACCCTATGCAAAGGCAGGTTCGATGTTGGCAGCCATACCTACCATGCGCTTGAAGAACCAACCAGTCTTAACACCTTGCAATTATTGCCGGAGCTAATTAACACCGGCATTAGCGCAGTCAAAATCGAAGGGCGACAACGCAGCCCAGCTTATGTTGCCCAAGTCACCCAAGTATGGCGCCAAGCGATAGACGCCTGTTTGCAAAACCCGAGTGATTTTGAAGTCGAGCAAAGCTGGAATACCAAGTTAGCCCAGTTATCGGAAGGCAGCCAAACCACGCTGGGCGCTTATCACAGAAATTGGCAATAATTAGATGGAGAAAAACCTATGCAATATTCCCTTGGCGCCATTCAATATTATTGGCCAAAAACAACAATCGAAGACTTTTATCAACAAGCCGCGCAAAGCCCGGCTGACATTATTTATTTAGGCGAAAGTGTTTGTAGCAAACGTCGTGAACTTAAATACAAAGATTGGCTTGATGTCGCCCAACAGCTAGCGGCGGTAGGTAAACAAGTAGTGCTATCCACCATGACATTATTAGAAGCGCCGTCTGAAGTTAATGTATTAAAACGTTATTGCGATAATGGTGAGTTTTTAGTTGAAGCCAATGATATTAGTGCTGTGCAACTGTTGAGTGAAAACGGTGTGCCTTTTGTCTGTGGTCAGCCGATTAATATTTATAATGCGCGTAGCCTCAAACAGCTGCGTAGTTCAGGCATGATGCGTTGGGTGATCCCTGCTGAGCTGAGTCGCGACTGGATCACCACTTTGCTAAATGAGTATGCCGAGCTTTATCATAATCAAGATTTTGAAGTGGAATTGTTTGCCTATGGTCATTTGCCATTAGCATTCTCAGCCCGCTGTTTCACCGCCAGATCAGAAAACCGCGCCAAAGATGATTGTGAATTGTGCTGTATTAACTATCCGCAAGGGCGACCGACTTATAGCCAAGATGGCCAGCAATTGTTTGTACTTAACGGTATTCAAACTCAAGCCGGAAAATGCAGCAACTTAATTAATGATTTGGTAGATGTTGATGATTTAATCGATATTATTCGCATCAGCCCGCAAGCGGAAAACACGTTCGATATTCTGCAAAACTTTATCGCACAAGAAGCCTCGCCGGTTAAGCAGCCATTAAGTAAACAACAAACCAATGGTTATTGGCACAATATTGCGGGTATGCACTCAGTTTAAAGACAGGCTAAATAGGCTTTTGTAGCGCCAGTTAATCTATATCAATTAACATTGTCATTGAGGTTTTTATACTGCGCGCTATCAATAAATGACACCTAAGGTGATCCTATGGATTTAGCAAACCAACGCCGCGAATATAGGTATGCTAATTTAGATCTTGAGCAAGCTAATAAAGATCCATTACCTCAACTATTGAGTTGGTTAGATCAAGCGCAAGCAGCACAAATAGTCGATGCATCCGCTATGACTTTATCAACAGTCGATGAGCAAGGCATGCCAAGCTCACGTACTGTATTACTAAAAGGCATAGATCAAAAAGGCTTGGTGTTTTATACCAATCTCGCCAGTAGTAAAGCCAAAGATATCAGCGTAAATAACCAAGTTTGTTTACATTTTGCTTGGCTTCAACAAGATCGCCAAGTACGAGTTCAGGGTGTCGCCAATCGGTTAAGCACAACACAAGTGTTACACTATTTTTTAACTCGACCACGCAATAGCCAACTCAGTGCATGGGCTTCTGAACAGAGCCGAGTGCTCCAATCACGTGAGGTTTTAATACAACAATATGAACAAATGAAGCAAAAATTTAAAGACGGTAAGATCCCACTACCCGCTCATTGGGGCGGCTATTGTGTTACCCCTATTCGTTTTGAGTTTTGGCAAGGAGGGAACGATCGTTTACATGATAGGCTAGTGTATCGTCGACAATCTGACCATGCATGGTCTATTGAAAGGTTAGCCCCATGATCACAAAACCCCGCTTAGGGCGGGGTTTAAAGGCATAAGAAAGTTAACTTCGTTTGCAATAAACGACAATTATTTCGCTTTTTTAACTGCCTTTTTCAGCTTTTTGATTTTAGCTTGCTGCTTAGCTACTTTCGCTTTACGTGCTTTAATTTCTTTCTTAAGTGCTTTTACTTTATTAGCCATGGTTTTAGACCTTTTTTGATTAATTAACAGACATCACAACAGGATGCACTATTAACGGTGTATATCACCCGTTAATTCGATTATCTATTCATTGTTATGTTGCTTGATAAAATCACGTATAAAACGGCGGATCTCACGAGCTGCACTGGTGTCGAGTTCTTCACACAAGGAGACAAATTCATCTCGCTCGTCGCCATTTATGCGAATGATCAACTGACTGTCCTTTTTGCTCGCTTTTTTACGCTCCTTTTTCATACAACCCAACAACTAATTAGATATACTTTGTATATACAAAATATATGCACATATTTAGTTTGTCAAATTTCCCCTTAGGAAAATTTCTGCTCAGGGTTGGGTTTTCAGGCTCAACAAGCATAAATGTTCACCCACAAAGAAGAGTTGTTTGCAGGCTCTGCAAGCATAAATGCTAACCCACAAAAAAAGGTTGTTTGCAGGCTCAACAAGCATAAATGCTAACCCACAAAAAAAGGGTTGTTTGCAGGCTCAACAAGCATAAATGCTCGCCCACAAAAAAAGAGTTGTTTGCAGGCTCGGTTTGGATAAAAGAGCCCACAAAGGTTTTATTTAACAAGAGCTGAAATCGTTACACTGGCTCCAGCTTAATAACCCGCTACTTGCACTTGATCTTTACCCAATTGCTTTGCTTGATACAAGGCTTTATCAACTCGGTATAGCAATTGATTAACTGACTCTTGAGTTTGCCACTGTGCAACGCCAAAACTCGCGGTAAATTGAATAGGTTGAGTTTCAAAATAGCTGATGCGTTCAGCCATTTTATAGCGCAATCGTTCTGCTAATTGCTGAGCTTTGCGTGCATCATGTCCAGGTAATACTAACAAAAACTCCTCACCGCCCCAGCGGATCAAACTTTCTGTTGAGCCAAAAACACTACGCACTACGTCAACGGCATCAAGGATAACTAAGTCCCCCGCCATATGCGTATAAGTATCGTTTATTTGTTTAAAGTTATCTAAATCAAATAAGATAATGGAACAGGGCTGCTTGTCTCGCAGTTGTTTTTTGCTTTGCTGAATGATCATGTCGAAGCCATGACGATTAGCCACATTGGTTAATTTATCGGTTATCGCGGTTCGCTCTAACTCACTCTGATAGCGTCTTAACGTATAAAACACCACCATAATCACCAACACAGAGATACACAAACCAATAAATAAATTAACCATTAACGGCCGCACAATTCGATTATCCCAGGGTTGTTCAGTATGACTTATCATCAAATACCAACCCAGTTCTTGAATAAAGCGACTGTTAACATGCGTGGTGCGTGTGCCTTGTTGAAAACTTGCTGTGCTGTTTGGCGCACCAAGCAAAGTTTGCGCTTGAGGCTGTGACAAACCTTTAATATCCGTTAATGATAAAATCGGTCGAGGGCTTTCGCCTTGCAGCATAGCCTTGCCTTGCTTATCGGTAAAAAAGATAAAAAACTGCTGATGCGGGTTATGACTGTCGAGTAATTGCTTGACTGAATGGACAGACAAACCAATGCCAATGGCGCCCAAATACTCACCATGGGTATCTAACACTTTATAATTAATAAACACAGTGAGTGATTGTAAATCTCGGGTATCTATGTCGATATTTACAATGTAATCTTGCTGACTTTGTCGAACCGCAAAGTACCAATGATCTTGCGGATCATTAGCTGAAACACGACGTAATATGCCGTTAGGGTGGTAGTAATTTAGGGTTTTATCTGAAACAAAAAAACTGGTAATTGCGCCATTGCGTTGTTTAATTTCACGTAAATATCGCTGCATTTTATCAGGATCAGCTTCACCGTTTTTAACCCAATCATGGACAAAGGTATCTTGCGCCATTAACGAAGATATATGAATTGGCGCCATGAGCTTTTCTTTAATCTTTGAGTAAATGCTAATGCCAGTTAAAGGCACCACTTCAGATACTATCTGCTCAGATAAAGATTGCCGCGCGGACCAATAACTAATGGTACTGACAGTAATAAAGCCAATAAATAAGATAAATGAGACTAAGCCCAACGCCCTGTTTTTACTATTCATTTGATCAACAACAATAACCCTGTTGTGCTTAGCATATAGAATTTTTAACTCAGGAACAAAAAGAAAGTCACCGCTATGGCGCGTAAACATTCACATGATGGTTTACACCGCATAACCACTCAAATTAAAGGCTTTATAACGTATCGTCCAACAAGTGCTTTATAGTCGGCTCTAGCGCTAAAGCCATTTCAAGATACATAGCTTGATTAGGGTGTAAACCGTCAGACATCACGTCTGGTTGAATAACGCCTTGCTCATCTAAAAAGAGTTCGCCAATGTCTAGCCAAAAGAGATTTTGTTGGTTAGCTAGTGGCTTGATCAGCTTATTAATTTCGTTATTGCGAAGTCGCATAGGATCATCCGGCGACGCTTCGCGCGGTAACAAGCCCAGTAATAATATGCGAGAATTGGCTAGCTTAGCTTGAATGGCTTGAATAATCAGCTCGATACCTTTAGCGGTTTGCTCGGCAGGGTCCATGCGATGTCCGGTATTATTAGAGCCTATCATTAATACCAATAGCTTGGGCGCTATATTGTCTAACTCACCGTGTTCTATGCGCCACAATACATTCTCGGTACGATCGCCAGAAAAACCTAAATTGAATGCGTGCCGCGGCTGGTAATACTTTTGCCAAACGGCAGCACCGCGGTCTTCCCATGCTTGGGTGATGGAATCACCCAAAAACAGCAAATCAATTTGGCCTTGGATCTGCTTAGCATGCAACTTAGCTTGATGGCGTGGCAGCCACCAAGGCACAGCCCATTCATCCGTTTGCTGTGCGGGAACTATGGCTGGATGTTGTTCTTGCTGTAGTTCTTGTTTTGACTCTTGTTGTGGCTCTCGCACTTTCGTGATCACTTAAGCTTTAGGGTCAAGCGGTAAAATATCAATGCGCTTGAACTGGGTAGGATGGGTTTCTGCTTGAATAGCAATATGGCCAGCACTCATCATTTTGCCACCATACATGGTTTTATATTTATCGAGGGACTTTTCATCTAATTGAATTTGACCATACTCGAACACGACTTCTCCATCAATAATATGGCGGATCACTTCACTACCGCGCACTTCAATTTCCACATCGACCCATTGATCACCATGATAGGTTTTAGAGACAGATTTGATACAGTGATCTTTGACTAACTTATTGTTGATCACGACATGTGAGTCTGGCGTACATACGTTCAATGTATTACGTTGATTAGTGCCATCACCGCCTAACAGCTGAGCCTCAATACTGGCAGGAAAAGATTGATCAAGCTCCATGGTTTTTGGATCTTGGCTGTGTAACATAAAACCATTGTTACGATACGCCCAACCAATACCTTGGCGATAGTCATCACTCTTTTTAAGCTGTTCACCGACAAAGCGATAAGTCGCTCGCAGTCGATAATGAGAAAAGCTTTGGTTAGTAAACAAGTGGCCAAACTCACCATTAAACGATTCATGCTGATCAAAGTTGACACTTAATAAACCATTTTCCACTCGAAAGGTATTTTTATAGTTTTCGCCAACAGGAAAGCCTGCAAATTTAACTGTCCAATTGGATAAGTCTTCGCCATTAAATAGCGGCTGCCACTGTTCTGTTGTGCCCGCAGTGACAGCTGTGGTGTCGTTTTGACTGCAAGCGGTTAATCCCAAAGCCAGTATGCAACTAAAAAGAGTAAGGTTGGTTTTCTTCATTATTTTAATAACCTCAACAGAGTTAATTTTACAGTTCAATCCTAATAGACCATCCGGCCTTCATCCTACGTGAGGTCGAAAAGTCGTGTTTATCAAAAATAGCTATTCCAACTGCCCTAGTACTTTTTCCAGAACGAAATAATCAGTTGAATCACTCGCATAATTTACTATCACTAGTGATGTTTTTAGCCATATTTAGATTAAATAAACAACTTCAGGCTGAGCTTGTCGAAGTCTTATTACTTTCTAATTTACCGACACTTCGACTGCTTCGCGCTCAGTGTGAAAGTGATCACCAATGTTTTCAACTAATCAAAATTAAATTGAAAAGGTACTAGTACTGTTTCCAGAAAGAAATGATCAGTTGAATCACTCGCATAATTTACTATCACTAGTGATGTTTTTAGCCATATTTAGATTAAATAAACAACTTCAGGCTGAGCTTGTCGAAGTCTTATTACTTTCTAATTTACCGACACTTCGACTGCCTTGGTTTATAGTGATCTCGACGAACTACGCTCAGTGTGAAAGTGATCACCAATGTTTTCAACTAATCAAAATTAAATTGAAACAGCACTAGTTTTCTATCAATTTTAGTGGCCTTTGGCCTTTTTCTTAACGGGACGTTTTAACGTTTTTAAGAACGCCATCACATCACGCAGTTGGCGCTTAGTCAGCATATAATTCATAGGAGGCATACCTGATATTGGACGCTGGATATTCTTGAGCGTCGATTTTAGATGCGTTTTGGTATCTTCATGGCCAACTTTAACTTTAATGCTGTCGCTGTCTTCCCCCCAATAAACACCACTGATCACATCGCCATTATGCTTCTCTAAAGTAATCGAGCCAAAACCTACCGCGGTATCTGCACTAGGGTCGACCAACGCTCGTAATAAATACTGCTCATTGTGGGCAAGGCCAACGCTAGACAAATCAGGTCCCATTTTTCCACCTTGCCAGTTCACTCGATGACAACGACTACACTGACCACTGCCACTAAAGAAAATATCGCGTCCTTGTTGAGCAATTCCCCCTTCGAGTGTGCTGGCATATTGCTGCTCAATGGGTAGCTGGCTTAGCTTAGTATGATAACGCTGTAGTTCACTTAACACTTGAGGATCAGTACTGGCCTGCGCTGTTTCAATGACTTCAAGTGCGATCCCCGTTGGCAATACATCATCATTTAATTTCGCCAATAGCTTCAACAACATATTTGTCACGCTTGAATGCTTAATACCATGTAGTTGAGTTAGCGCCGCTTTTTGTGAAGTTTGCTTGCCTGAGGCAATTAGAGCCAACGCCTGTTGAATGCCATTTTCAGTATCATGCTCAAGTAGCACTTTAATGGCTGTAGATTGTAAATTGAGCTTAGTTTCAGGTAATACTGTTTTGGCTAAGCCAACAGCTTGTTGCGGCAATGACTGACTTAATAGCGTTAAGGCTTGTACACGAATGTCTTCATTAGCCAACGGATCTTCAGCAATTGCCATTAGTAAATTAGGCGCAATATCATAATTAAAATGACCCGCCATACGCATGGCCTGCACTTGAGCTTTACCAGTGGTATTAGCCAAAATATCGGCCAAGTACTCATGAACTAACGCTGTAATATCAGGTCGCAGGCTGTTCGCTTGAGATTTAAAGCCCACCACATGATCAATCGGGTTAACATCCTGCCAACCTTCAATAGCACCCAAGGCATCTGCCGCTAAATTTTCCGGTAGCTCTTTAGTCGCAGCATAAGCTAGCAGGCGCTTAGCATTGGCTATTTTACCTTCATTGTAGTTAGCATTAATTAACCTATGGTGAGCAAAAACATCACTTTTGCTATTGGTCGGCTTGGTAGGTGTAAGTAATGCCGCCATTTGAGAACGCAATGGTGTTATTTGCAGATCATCAATCGCATAAATAGCTTCATTAACAATGCGTTGATTTTTGTCCTGTAAAAAGCCAACTAGCTCTGGTGCTTTTGTTTGACGCAGCGCCAATAACACTGCCATTCTTACATGCTGTGAATCATGGTTTTTAAACGCCAACCAATGTTGCTTATCTATACCGGCCAACGCCATCACCAAAGCGTGACGTAACCACAAATCCTCTTCTTCTACATCAAGCAGTTTATCGATAACATTAGCCACCGCTCGTTGATCACCAATCCACCCTAAACCTATGGCTGCATACATAGCCACTCGATTATGCGTATCGTCCAACGCATTGCGTAAACCGTCAAAAGCAAAATCAGCCCTATGATCACCTAACACCCGTGCGACTTGAATGCGAACTTGTTCCTGCTGATCATTCAATAAAGGCAACAATACGCCTAAATCTTGTTTAACCATATTGTGTTGCCATACTAGCTGACTTAACCCCCAAATAGCATGGATCCGGGTAAATAACGGCTGGTTAGTGTCCAAGGCGAGATCTTGAAAATAAGGTTGTGCCAAATGCCCACGTTTAGCCATAGCAAACTGAGCACGCTGGCGAATATGCTGATGATCTTCATTCAATAGTGCAATTAGCTGCTTAAATGATTTATCAGCATAATCTTGCGTAAGTAAGGTTTGATAACGGTTTTGTTTTGTTCGTTGCTCGCTACTTAACTGTTGAGGCTCAATTACATGAATGGCACCTTCATTTTCAGGTTGCCAACCGCCCCAATTAAATTCCGACAAATAAAAACGGCCGTCAGGACCAAAATCAACGTCGACCAAGTTAATACCACGCAACATTTCTTTGCGGTCTTTCATTAAAAATGAAGCGCCGTTAGGCTCAAGTTTAAATGTGGTGATATACCCACCGCCGATCGAACCGACAAAATGCGCAATAAAAAAGCTATTGCGCCATTCTTCACCTAAATAATTACTCGGATTGTAAGCAAACCCTGACGGCCCTGTGTATAACGCGCCAATGCTGGGTAACATAAAGGCTGGCTGATTGTCATTACGCGGGCGCGACATATCAAGCGCTAACCAAGCGACAGGCCCCATTGTTTGCCCGACATACTTAGAGGCACGCAATCCAAATTTTCGGGTAAAGCTCATTATGCTCTGATGACCGGCGTGCCAACCTGAATCACCGCCCTCAATTAAAAAATTAACCCTTTCAATGTCACCATGATCACCGTCGTTATCCGCGGTAAATAAATTACCAAACTCATCAAACACCAACTCTTGCGGGTTGCGCAGGCCGGTATAAAAAACTTCAAGGTTAGAGCCATCTGGGTTTGATCTAAATACGGCGCCATAGTTAGGCGCATGATATTTTTTACCTTCTTTGGTGGTAAAAGAATAGCCGCGATCACCCAGCGACCAATACAAACGACCATCTGGTCCCCAAGCAAGGCCATGCATGTCGTGCCCCATAAAGCTAACTCGGGTACCAAAACCGCTTTGCAGAGACTCGCGCTCGTCAGCTATCCCATCTTGATCTTTGTCAGTCAGTTTCCATAAATGAGGAATATTGGTGTAATACACGTCGCCATCACGCTCAATGACGCCCGCACCTAAGCCATCTAAAACGTCATTAAAACCCGTTGCATAAATATGGCTCTTATCAGCAATACCATCATTATTAGTGTCTTGTAATAAACGAATTTGATCGGTCGCTTGAGTGTAATGCGACATAGGAATTTTATCTGCATAGCGTTGATACATGGCAAGACGATCGTCAAGTGTTTCAATTGATACATCATCTATCGCCATAGCTAACGAATAATGCCGAATATCATCCGTACCTTTCATGGGTCGGGCTAGTTCAGTAAGCAACATGCGACCTTGGCTATCAAAGCTAAAGTAAGCGGGGTTTTCGGTTAATTGACTCTCTGTCCATAAAGAGGCTTTTAATCCTGTGGGTAAACTTAAACTATTCAGGCGACTTTGCAGCTTATCTTTATCAAACTCGGCGTAAGCCACACCACTCGTTAATAAACATCCAAGCAATGCAACCATGTTTAACATTAAAGTTGAGCGAAAACACCCAATATTAACTTTATTATTCATACCTTTTTTCATTTACAACAAGTCGCCAACAATGTTAACAATCCTAAAAAGCATTGCTAATTAAAGATAGATAATTATCGGTTTTTAATAAAAGAAAATCGGCGTTGTTAAAAATAGCTGAACAACGTGGACGGCATTAACGCAATTTAAAGTGAGATAAAGCTTATATTTTATAAGGCTTTCACTTGTTTAATCACTTTGTTTACCTTTGTGTTGCATTTATCCAAAACCTGCAACTTGTACACCATCTATTGTTAACAATCTATTTATGACATATAGTAATACCCTAAACAGAGTCATTGAATTCTGTTCAAGCAAAACAAACAGCACAATTCTATTTAGGTAGGCACATATGAAAGTTCGCGCTGGAAAACACAGGTTTACGTCCTTAACCACAGCCATTGTCACATCACTAGCTTTAGCCGCTTGCGGCGGGGGGGGCGGCTCATCTGACGATGGACAAAACGGCGGTCAGCCACAAACCGATACCACACCCAATCAATTTACTTTTATCGACCAAAATAACGTCGCTTTAGCCAGTCAAATCACGTCTGCGGCTATTACCGTTAATGGTATCAATGCCGAGTCCACTATCAGTATTAGCGGCGGCGAATACGCCATAGGCAATGGTAGTTTTACCAGTGCATCCGGTACGGTTAGCAATAATCAAAGTGTTAAAGTGCGCTTAACCAGTAGCAGTACCAACAATAGCGAAGCCAAAGCAACATTAACTATTGGTGGTGTCAGTGACGAATTTAATGTCACCACGCTTGCGGCCAATACACCCGATACCACGCCCAATACCTTTAGTTTTAGCGCGCAAACCGATGTTGCGAAAAACAGCGTTATCGAATCTAACGAGATCACGGTTACCGGTATTGATGCCGCCGCCACTATTAATATCAGCGGTGGTGAATACGCCATTGATGGCGCGAGTTATACCACTAACGCAGGTACGATTACCAATAATCAAAAAGTGAAAGTGCGTTTAACTAGTGCCAGTCAAGATAACAGCGCAGTACAAGCGACATTAACCATAGGCGGCGTAAACGCAGTGTTTACCGCTACCACAGCGGCAGCATTTAGCGGTATTCAAGTCGATGTGAACTTTGATACTAAGCACTCGATTGGTGGCATCGACAGTTTTGATCGCCGCAAATACATTACTATTCACTCCACTCAATCAGAAGGTGATTGGGGACAAGGTGACAACCATAGCCTCGGCGCGAATAACAAAGATCCAAACTTAGCGGTAAATTTCGTTACTGATTACGATGTATATTTTGGCCGCTCGACCGGTGCCAATAAATGGCAGTTACGCAACGTAGAGCAAGATGCAAGTAAACCCGGCTTTGCTGACGAAGCATCACTTAGCAAACAAGGCGGTAACGCACGTTGGGCTTATTCAAATGGTACTTGGAGCGAATCATTAAAAATAGGTCGTACCATTGAAGATCGCGGTACAGACAATATTGAAGGGGCGCAGCAGCATCCATTTTGGCCTGAGGGCACGTTAGTCAAGACGCTAGTAAAGGATGAGAATGATAATCTTGTCCCAGACTGGGCCTTCTCAACCACAGATTCCGACGCCGAGCCATTAGGTACAGCCACGGGTCACTACTTAGCTCACTACTTAGCGAACTATTACCGTAAGAAAGCCGGTGGTGATGGTGGCCTTAAGCCTAAATATTTTGAAGTCATGAATGAACCCTTATATGACTTAGTGACTGACCGAACTGGTAGTGAAAAAGTCGATCCTAAGGTCATTTTTGATTTCCATAATACGGTGGCAGCCGAGATCCGTAAGTTACCAGAAAACGACGATATTTTAGTCGGTGGCTATACAGTGGCCTTTCCGGACTTTGACAAAGACAATTTCCAACGTTGGCATGACAGAGATAAATTATTTATCGATACAGCCGGTGCCAATATGGATTTCTATGCTATTCACTTGTACGACTTTCCTTGTTTAGGCCAAACGGAAAAATACCGCAAAGGCAGTAACATGGAAGCCACCATGGATATGATGGAGCACTACAGCCGGATTAAACTAGGCGAAATGAAACCTTACGTCGTATCGGAATACGGCGCGGCTATTCATTGTATGTATAAACAAGGCTGGAGCGCCGCTCGCAATACCTATCAAATGCGTGCTGCTAACTCAATGTTAATGTCATTCTTAGAGCGTCCAGATGTAATCGCTAAAACCATTCCTTTCTTTGTGGTTAAAGCCGAATGGGGGCGTGAAAAAGAAGCGCCATTCTATCCTTATGGTCCACGTTTAATGATCCAAGAATTCGAACGTACAGGTGACGATACACAAACTGACTGGGTTTATTCTGATCTCATCTTGTTCTATCAACTATGGGCCGAAGTCAAAGGTACCCGAGTAGACACTTGGGCATCGGATTTGGATATTCAAGTTGACAGTTATGTTGATGGTAAAGACGCTTATATCATTCTCAACAGCCTTGAGTTTGAAGACAAAGAAATCAAACTCAATACGTTAGGCCTAAACGCCAATACGGTTGCTGGGGTTAATATAAAACACTTAGTTGCGTCGAAAGACGATGATCAAGTGTCATCTATTGTCGAAACTAACCCTGTTGGTATTCCAAGTACGGTTACGTTAAATGCGGAATCAACCATGATCATCAAAGTCACTTTTGCTAACGATGTCACGATTGATCAAACCAATGAAGAGTCAAAATATTACGCGACTGAATATCTCAAGCCGATTTCAGCAAACACTGAGATTGAGTTTGATATCAACAACGTTAACTTAGGCTCGCAAGGTGAAGCCATTTTACGCTTAGCCATTGGCCGCGATCACGGTAAATCATTATTACCAACCGTTAAAGTTAACGACACCGCAGTCACTGTACCAAGTGATTTTAGAGGCTATGACCAAACCAAAGGTAAAGTCCATACTGGTCGCGACAACTTCTTTGGTGCGATTGAGATCCCAGTACCTTACTCGGCTCTACAAGGTAGCAACAAAATCAAAATTGAATTTAATGATGACGGCGGCTATGTAGCCAGTGCGGCTATGCAGGTATTTAATACCAGCAAAGCGTTAGCGCGTAGTAACTAAACTCATTGTTATAAAAGCTTAAACATTAGGGCGTGTTGCACCTTCGTCGACACGCCCTAATTATTTAACACGTTTATACTAAACTCTATTCCTATAAAATCTCTGTCTATTAGTACTACAGCCCCTTCGAGAAAGAAATAATCTGTCGACCCCTTGTAAGTCGCCATTCGCTGTTCCAAACGCTTAACTGCATACCCTACATCCGTGTAGGTCGAAATTTATTTCGACAATTGTAGCAACGCTGCAAGAAATATAGTTTTCGATAGCCACATAACTTTAGATTTTGAGCCTTTGTCGGGTCACCCCAAGTAAGCCACATGCAAGAACCTAGTGTCTTTAACAAAAGTTACTAGATCCCACGAGCGCTAGAATGACGAAGGTATCTTCCTAAACCACGGAGATAAAATTTCACCCCATTGACGTAAAAGAGCGCTTCTGAAACTTGTGTATAAGTAACTTGGATTTGGTACTTGGGATCTGTCTGCAACAAAAATCCCACAAACTAATATTTAAATCGCTGTAACTAGCGTACCTATCGGCCTAAAGACCGACCCAATGCCATTAAGTTAACGATTTCTGGTTGGGCTGAAGAATGAAGCCCAGCAAAACCGCGGCTTGTGTTGGGCTTCGCAAGCTCAGCGCCAACCTACTTTGGCTTAAGTTAACGGCATTACCTTGTAATTCGACTCGCTGCAGCGTTCAAAGATTTAGCAACACTTTGGTCTTTAACCATCACCTCATATAAAGCCGTATCCATATGCGTCCAGTAGCGGGACATTTTGGGAATATTTGGCATTGGCTCGCCGTTGTCCCACACTTGACTGGCCGCAGCGAGTTTTTTATTTCCTTTAGCAAGTTGCTTCATAAATGTTTTGTTAGCAACGGCTCCCATGTCTTTATCGTCGTTTATTAATTTTAAACCCGACGGCTGGGTGAAGTATTGTTCGATAAATTGACTTGCCAATACTTGGTTAGGTGAAGACGGGTTTAGCATCGCAGATAACACACCAATGAATACTTTGGGTGTACCAGATTTTACTTTTGGTAGATTACCGATCAGCAAATCTATACCGGCTTTTTCATAATCGCCCCAAGACCAAGGTCCATTAACAATACAAGCGACTTGGCCTTGCTTAAACGCGTTATCGACTACCCCGTAATCCACTTTCTTCGGTAATAAATTTTTGTCTAATAAACGTTTGATCGCGGTAACACCGGTGATAGCGCCTCGATTGTTCGCGCCAGTGACAGCAGGGTTATAACTACCATTGCTAAACTGAAATGTGAATCCCCCCTCAGAGGTGACAAAGCCATAGCTAAAGTAGTTATTCATATAATCCCAGATAAGTGGTTTTTTACCCAGCTTACGTAAACGGGGAATATCTTGTTCAACAGCGGCTAAAGTCTCGTAGGGTTTTGCCACCAAATCAGCATTACAGATTTGCGTAACGCCCTCTACCGCTATTGGGTAACCATAAAGCTTGCCATCGTAACTCACCGCATTCCAGTAATTACTATTAACTGAGTTGAGGGTTGATTGACTTGGTTTGACTTGTGCGATTAGCCCAGCTTGAGCTAATTCGCCGACTCTATCGTGCGTGCGCAAAAAAATATCGGGGCCACGCTTTAACACAACTTGGCGGTTATAATCGCGAGTCGCTTGGTCGTCTTCTTTGTTTTCAGGCACAACAACGGTGACTTTAATACCGGTTTCTTTTTCAAAGCGCTGCGCTAATTTTTTAAAACCATCATTGCCAAAATCGTCTGGTTTAGTCCATATCACCAACTCATCTTTAACCCAAGCATTGGCAAATGGTGCAACAAGGAAACTCGCAGTAAGTAAACTGATTGTGCATATTTTACGGAACATGGTATTCATTAAAGTCGTTTCCCAGTTACGAATGGAAGATTGAAATAGCAGAGTGTAAAGCATGGCCTTGTTGTGACATGCGTTGACCACCTTGTTGATTTTCATTGGCCACTTGCAGTAAATCATATGACGCGTCAGACAAATTTGATACTTGGTTGGCAATTTCTGCCGATGCCACTGATTGTTGGTCTGCTGCCGTTGCTATCAACTGGGTTAAATCCATTATGTCGGTCAATGATTGGCAAATATCTTCAATGGCTTTATTGGTTTCTTGCGCGCGCGACACACTTTCTGAACTGGCTTCAATCGAAGATTGCATTGAATCAACCACTAACGATGTCTTTGACTGTAAGCTTTCAATCGTTTTACGGATCTCAACCGTGCTGTCTTGGGTTCGACTGGCTAACGAGCGAACTTCATCAGCCACAACAGCAAAGCCTCGGCCTTGCTCGCCAGCCCGTGCCGCTTCAATCGCAGCATTTAACGCCAGTAAATTAGTTTGTTCAGCAATGCCTTCTATCACTTCTAAAATACCGCTGATACTCGATACATCATGAGCAAGCTCATTAACACTGCGTTGCGAGCTATGTAATTGATCACTTAAATGTTGAATGTTGCGAATACTGGCGTTAACCACATCCGAACCATTTTGACCAATTTGATTCGCTTGCTGGGTTGTCGTGGCTGTCACGGCAGCATTCTTTGCCACTTCTTCGGCGGAAGCCGACATCTCAGTAACAGAAGCCGAAGCCGCTTCAAGCGATTGGCGCTGATTACCGATAAGTTGGTTTAAGTCATCACTACGTTGACTCATCTGGGTTATTTCAGTGCCGACACTGATTTCCGTTTGAGTGACTTGCTGAACGACTTGCTGAAAGGTCGCCATCATAGCGTCAACGTCGTTGGCAATAAGCCCCAACTCATCTTGTTCTTGGCGGTTAATACGGATAGCTAAATCTTTACTTTGGCTAATTTCGGCCAGTTTAGATACCACTTGTTTGGTGGCTTTACGCAGCGTGCGAGTAAACGAGATAACCACGACAGTAGAAATACCAATTAGAATAACACTCACTATAACCACTAACTGACTGACGGTGTCTGCTTCTTCGTCTATGGTTTCAACCCCTTTATTTACTGCTTGCGCACTCTTATTCACTTCGTTGATATTAGTTACCACATTGGCAACATTGGCCGTTACTTGGTCAGTACTTTGTCGGCTTAACTTATCCAGTGTTTGAGAAACAATACTAATTTGATTACGTAAACCAACCGCCATGTCACCCGCGATAGCTGATAAATCATTTAATAAGAACTGGTTCATTTGATTGCCGTAAATACGCGAAGCCCAAAGCGCATCCTCGATAGCAGGCATATCATTTGATAATTCGGGGAATTTGTTTAAAAAGCTGATGACTTTAGGTGACAGCGCATCCATTTGACTATTCGCCCGCACTAAATCACTGGTTGTTAAGGTTAAACTAGCATTGGCAAAAGCATATTGCACAAGCGCTAGTTCTTGTTTTAGCTCTGCTACTTGGTTCATCAATGTAAGCGCTGGCGCTATTTTACTCGCGTTATCCTGTAACTGGATAACCTGTTGGCTTTGCTTACTAACCTGAATTTTCTGTTCTTCAGCTATATTGGCCACGCCAGTGGTCGAGGTAAAAATAAAAGTTAAGCTACCAATAACCAGCAAACCAATGATGACCATCGAAACTATGAGTTTCTGTTGTAAGTTCATATAAAGCCTTTAGGTGTTCTAACTAGAACTTTAGTTTTTAATGTGTCTAACTAAGCGGTAATGATGTAGCAGGAGATTAAAATACAAGCGCTTGATTTGCTTAAGCCTTAAAGATGAAAACGTCCACTATACATACCTAAGATAAGTATATTCCAAAGTTAAAAAAGTGTTAGTTTATTGTTGATTAAGGTAGGAGGTGGGTTGAAAACCGACAAATGATATGTAGTCGATCCTATCTGACGTTTAGAGTTAGGCAAACGAACAAACAGCCATAGGCACAAAGCGGTCATAAATAAATTAAGGAAATATTAACCGTAGGTCGTCTTGAGCGAAGCGAACCACGACACGACCATGTTGCAAATTTAAGCCTATCAAATAGACGTTGCAGAACTTGAAAAGAATATAATTGATATAAAATGGTTAATAAAAAATGCTCCACGTGGAACATATTCAATAAAATCATAAGCTTAGCTTCAAAAACTAAATATCATCTTTTTTGAAGCTAAACCTGCTGTTTATTGCGCTTTATTTCTCTCGTTTGCCCATTGCACTAACTTATCTAAATGCGTTGCGGTAATCAGGAGCAAATGACAAATTTGCAGCACACCTGTTTTATGGCAAGTCTCCAACGCCTCGCCAGTCAACGTATTTAAATTCTCGGCTTTGACAGAATATAAGCCACCTAAAACAGGTTGCTCTTGGCCTTCAAACTTAATGTTAAGTTCTACCGGTTCAATCAAATCATACTGCGCAGCCGTTTGTAGGATTTTTTGAGTCTGCTGAGAGCTAGAGATTAATTGCGAAAACATAGTTTGAATACGCTGTAAGTAATCAGTTGGTGCGCCATTATCTGTAAATAATCGCTCGCCAGTTTGATTATTAATTTGTGGGCTATTCATATCTAACGCAAATGTCGCTTTTTGCGGGTCGTTTTCGTCTTGGGCTAATTGAATGGGTCTACGTAAAATCTCCATCGGCAAATATTTAGCCCGCCATGAGTTATCTTGTAGATACAAATTTTCACCGGATTTTAAACCGAATAAAGCACTAAGCTGAAACAGCCCTGAATGGTTATTTTTAGTAATAAAGATAGGATATTCATGGACTAAATTGGCTAACTCAGCCACAGTCACTACACAAGAGTTAACGTGATTATTGGGTGTATCATAATGCGTGGTATCAATATAAATTTGTGAATGTTTTTTCGGGTCTAGTTGTTCTGGTTTTAAATCTGTCATAACGTCTCCTATCTAAATTTTTGCAAAGCCAAATTTCTGAACCTTATTAAGCAGCTCTCTATTTGAAGGTAATGTGGAAAGTAATTGTTGGGTTTTGAGTTGGTTTTGCTGAAGCTGTTGCTCAATGTATTGCATATGACTTGCCTCAACGTTTTGCAATAACTTGCTGCGATAGCTCGAGCCATACAACACAAATTGATAACTCGCCGCTTGAAATAATTCACCAGTCGCGTCAAAGTCAGTCAATTTCGGCACATCATGCTGCCATAAAGTAAGCAAATCTTGTAATCGCGAAGGAATAGACTCTGCTGCTCTATTATCTTGCCAAAATGCCGATTGGCGTTCACTCAGCACATAATGTAATTTTAAAAATTCAATCGCACGACTCCAGCGATAAGCAAACTTGTCGTTAAATCGTTGTGCTCTGATGGGCATATCCGCCTGCGTATTCGGTAATTGTTCTGCTAACATATTGGCTGACAATTCCACGAGTACTAAAGCTGAGGCTTCTAACGGTTCTAAAAAGCCTGCGGATAACCCGATAGCAACACAGTTTTTATGCCAAAAATGTTTTCGATGACCGGCTCTAAAACTGATTTTTCTGATCGTGTCGGGATCAAATGTGCCGCCAGATTGTTTAATGTAGTGTTCCAGCGTTTTAATGGCTTTATCTTCATCCATGTGCTGACTAGAAAATACATGCCCCACTCCACGTCGAGTCGGTAAGCCAATGTCCCAAATCCACCCTGCATCCTGCGCTGTAGATTGCGTGTAAGACTTTATTGGCGCGTCATCCGTTGGATAAGCGACTTGCGCTGCTAACGCGGTATCGGCAAATAGCACATCGTTAACATCGACAAATTCGACATTCAGCGCCTTACCTAACAAGAGAGACTTAAACCCTGTGCAATCTACGAATAAATCTGCAGCTAATACACCATATTCTTTTAAACTAATGGATTCGATATTGCCATTAGTCGCCAACGTAACGTCGGTCACGTCATCAACACAGTGGCGTACACCCAACTTAGCGATACAATGTTTTTGTAAAAATGTTGAAAATGCGCCGGCATTTAAGTGATAGCCATAATGAGCGTAGTTCGCATACTCTGGCGTAGTAATGGTTTTAGGCGCTAACCCTGCTTCACAAATATCAAATTGGGATGAAAATTGTTGAGCGTAAGCCGTACCGCTAGCAGTATTTAACCAATAAGTTGGACACAAGCCTTCAAAGGCACCGTTAGGTATATCAAACGGATGATAGTAAAAATCGCCAGACTCTGTCCCCCAGTTAACAAATTTTGAGCCTTGCTTAAACGAAACTTCGCAGTGTCGAAGAAAGTCTGTCTCTGATATGCCCATGGCTTTTAACGTAGTTACCATGGTTGGCCAAGTTCCTTCACCAACCCCAACAGTCGGCACGTTAGCAGACTCACATAACGTAATTGATAATTGACCAGCTTGAATTCTAGACTGAAATTGCGCAGCTAAAATACCTGCGGTGAGCCATCCAGCCGTACCACCACCCACAATCACTAAAGATTTAACCATCGACATTTTCTTTAATTTCCAAATACTTAAGCTCTAAGCTTAGAACAAAGATAGCGCTTGTAAGCCTTTTTTTATACTAAAAATAAAAAGCCCCGCGATTGCAGGGCTTTAGGCTAATGACACAGTGTCGTTTACTTCACTTGAATTAACTTCACGTTATCAATAATTAACTCACCAATACCGTTCCATGAGCTTGGGCTAAAGGAAATACGTACTCCTTTAGTCGCCCAATCATTAACATTATTGAATGAGTCTGGGTCGATAAACCGTTCAACCTTAGTCACGCCACCAAGAGTTTGCTTCAAGAAGTTACGACCACGAGGGAACGCTTTAGAAGCAATTGGGTCACCAAGAACCGCCGCGGTTCCATCTGCCGTTTCCAAATCCATACGAATTGGGCTTTGACTACCAGCAGGTGCGTCATAAGCAGTTAACCTAACATCGACAGATAAAATATATTGTTTGCCATTTTCGATAGTACCAGCTGGTAAGGTTAAGTTTGCCCCCCAAGCGGATAACACCCCAGAAGTTGTTCCGGAAAGGACTAAGTTAGCATCAGTCGTTACAGCAATAGAACCGGTCCAGTTACCAACTGTGCCACCTTCAAAGTCAATACTATCTGTAATTGGTTTGTCATTACTATCTTTAACAATAGCTAAGTTATTCAAACTTTCAGTTGAATATCGACCCGCAAATACCGAATCAACTTCTTTGGCTGAACTGGTAAATTTGATCTCAAACGTAGAATTACCATTCGCATTAGCGCTAAATGAACTGACTTGGTGTTTATAATCATTCCAATCTTGCCCAACATTGGCAGAGTCGAATGACGGATGGAAGTTATAGTCTTTAGTATAACTATCTACCGTAGTTGAAAAGCCACCTTGACCCCAAGTGTTGGCTGGTACATTAGAACGGTCAGTGGTTTTTACGTAATAACTGCCACCCGCTTGTACCGCAAATTTGGTTTCTGCTGTTGTTTCAGCCGTTGAAACCAACATGTTACCACCTTGCCAAGCGTCGCCAACGGTTTGGACGTTAACTAAAGTATTGTCACTTACTGTCCAATTAGTTAAATCGCCAGTTTCAAAGTCACCGTTAGAAATTAAATTAGCTGGCGCTTCTTTAGTGACCGTAACTTTAAATTCAGCATCCATTGTATTGCCACCGGCTGTTTCACCAGAAGCTGGGCCATCATCAACACCAAAGGTGTAAGTAAAGGTTTTAGTTTCACCGTCTTGCAAGTGAGCGTAAAAATCAACCGGATCAACCGCTAATACAGAGCCTTGCGTTTTGTTGAACGCAAACTTAGGTGCATCACCAACCGGTTTAATATCAGATAAGTCGATATTGATGTCATCACCGTTACGGTCATTGAAATAAACACCAGAATCTAACTCAACTTTTTGGATTGGATCGTTAGTCGTTACCGTTGCTTCGTATACAGCTACAACTTGTGGTGCTTCACGCGGTACTCGATGATCTTGCACGGTTACAGTTGCTGTGCGCATTTCACTATTCCAACCATCGGTTACATACCAAGTGAAAACAACATCAGCCGATGCACCTGGTGCTATATTTAACGCTGCAGCCGTTGCCTGAACGTCTAGGGTAATAACGTCGCCAGAACGTGAGTAAACTGCCTTGTCATTGTTCACGGTAACCGTTTTATCGCCGCTTAAATCCAATGTTACCGTATCGCCGTCACCGTCTGTGACATTCGACAACAAATTAACCTCACCAGCAGTATCTAGCGTAGTAAAAGACTGTAAAATATTTTCAAACTCTGGTTTGAAGTCTTCACCGTTGACTGTTAGTGTCATTTTTCGATTAACAGAGTCACGGCCGTCTGAAATATCATAGCTATAGGTAGCCGTATATGTTTGCCCAGTATGTAATTCATCAGCAAACACTGATGGAGTTACCTTCACCATTACACCGTTAGTCAATACAAAGCCATCAGCGTTAATATCAACTTCATTACCATTTTCGTCGGTATAAGCAACAGAAAGGTTTTCAATTTTAATAAAGTCTCCATCACTATCTACTGCAATACCTGCACCGGTTTCACCACCTTCAGGTGAGCCCAATAAATGATAAAAAGCAAATTCATTTTTTTCACCGATGCTTACGGCAATATCGCCTCCATGTTGAGGGGCAGCGTTTTCAACTTTTTGTGAAGGAGTGTAATCTTCAGAACACCCCGCTAGCGTCATTGCAATAGCGCCAGCCAATAGAGTATTGTTAAATTTTTTCATTTTAAATCACCAATAATTCTTGTCAGCATAGCAAGAAGGCTCCCCTTCTTGCGTTTCAATAACCTAAATTTAGAAGTTTACGCGTACACCAATACGGTAAGTGGCGCCGACTTTATAACGGTCGTAAGTACGACTTGTTGGCGCTTCACCTTCTAACGGGTTACCTTCTTCTAGCGGAACATATGTGTAGCCCGAACCTGTGTCATTTAAAACAGGAAGGACCTTCAACTCTCGGTTGGTGTAATATCTTCTGTATTGCTCGTTAGTGATGTTGATAGCTTGGAAGTTAACGCTAACATTTTCATTAATTTGGTAATTTGCTGACAGATCTAACGTATCACGCCCCTCATTCCAAATTGAACCGCCATACCAGTTGGCTCCACGAGACAAGTTAGGATCATCCCAGTCGATACCAACTAGAGAATCAGATGAACCGCGATAGCTTAAACGCACTTGATGACCGTGTTGTTCCCAGAATAAAGTCGCGTTATAGCTATGTTTTGGCGTTTCTGCGACAGGCATAGGGGTCAAAAACTTGCCTTCAACAAGTGAAGACTCCTGAGCCTCTGTTTCACTTTTTTGATAAGTATAGTTAGCTGACAAGCCTAGGCCGCTAAGGAAGCCTGGTAAGAAGTCGTATACCTGACTATAACCAAGCTCGAGGCCTTCAATTGTTGCGCCTTTACCATTGATTTTCTTAACAATATCAAACTCATGACAGATATCTCTAAAGTCATTGCTGATCGATAAAGGATCGCCACTAATCCAACCTAAATCTGTGGTAGTACGCACCGGCGTACAACCCTCTAAACCAAAGTTGGGCGCACTTTCATCAACGGGCAGCAATAAACCACTGGCATCGAATGAACCTTGGACATTTCTCAGGTCTGTGATGTATGAAATTAACGTTTCGTTATCTACGAAGTTACTCATGTCCTTTCTAAATAGCGCAAGACTTAACATAGAGACATCATTAAAATACCACTCTAATGAAAGGTCTAGGTTTTTAGATTCTAATGGCTCAAGTTGGGCGTTAAACATATTTAACACACCTTTACCGATATTTGATCTAGCTCCTCCCCCCCAATAAGTTTTCCACATAGTATTGAAGTTAAAGCCCGGACGAATATCTTCAAACTCAGGACGCGTCATGGTTTTTGATACCGCGAAGCGACCAACAAACTCATCTGAAAATGCGTAGTTTAAGTTTAAGCTAGGTAAAACATTGGTATATTCATGTGAACCTTGAGTCGCAAAAGCAACACGTGAGGCATCACGCGACTGTAACGATTTATAATTCCCCATATGGCCGTCAGTGCCCTGATTCCATTCATAAAAATCAGTAGCAACCGCATTAGGATCTGTTGTCCAGTTGTGATCATTAGTCACCTGCACGTCAGCATAGCGCCACATAGTATTCCAACCAGGGTTTACGGTATCGCCCCAGCCAGGTACAACAGCAACAAATGGTGTACCATTAGCTTGTGACTCAGCCCATGCTGCATAGTTAGGATCATGACAGGCATCTTGCACACCATCGCCATTTTGATCGAACATAGGAATGCGCGTCCAATCAGCTGGGTTGTTAGATCCGTTGGTATTCCAACCACGACCATCAATACGTGACAGCTTTTGCTCTATTTGCGTTGGTGAATCAGGGTTTGCATAAGTCGGTTGAGGACATGCTGGTAAACTCGTATCGCGCAATTGACTTAAGGTTTTCCAATCAAATTCAGTTTCATCGGCATGTTGTGGGAAGTCATGGAATTGACCACCAGAAAAACCACTAGATTCCACTTCGGTTTTAACATAACGCACACCTAAATCACCGGTTAAGCGGTCATCGAGTAATGAGAAATTAGCTTTTAAGTAAAGTGATCCTGTGTCCATTTCAACCGAGCGTGTTTCACTGTCATCAGCATTACGCGCAACACGGTCGTCATCCATTGCAAGATGGAATGCTTTCCAAACGTCAATCGTTGTAATGTCATCCGTTACGCCTGGCTGAGCTAGATCAAGGCTTTCCATAAAGTCGTCATACTTTTGACCACCTTCAGCCAAAATATCACGCGCTAGAATTTCATTAATAGGGCCTGCCGGTTGACCTAACAAACGACCGTCTTCACCTCGTGGTGAATCACTCTTAGTAATTGAAGCAAATTGATAACTTTGGTCATCAACAAACTTTGAGCGGCTAGTGAACTTAGCACCAAATTCAACGGTAGTAATACCAAACGCATCTAAGTCAAAATCAAAATCAATTTGTGCGTTTTGAATTGTGTCTTCAACTTGTCTATCGGCTTGACTGATAGAACCCATATGGAAGCTATTATCATCGGAAGGATTAAAACCAGTTAAAGAGATATTGTCTCGCCAACCTTCAACAAGGTTGCCGTCGTCATCTTTAGTATCACCAATATTTTGACCAAGGATAATGTCGTGCGTACCCGCAATCATCACACACTTACCCGAAGTACAATCATAGCCAACAGGCTGAATATCCGCTCCAGCTAAATATTGCAAAGCTTTATTGGTCTGCTTAAAGTTTTGTAAGTTAGCGTATAAATTAGGCAAGCTTTCTGAGGTACTTTCCGACATACCAACCAAAGCTTCCATACGCAATGTATCAGTTAGCTCAGTTTTAAAGCTTAACGTCGCATTAAAGTTTTCGTTCTCTGTACCACCATCCGAGCGACTAATATCCCCAGCACCGTATCTGTCTATACGCTTAGTAAAAGTGTAAGTATCAGTGTCGACTGTGTACCAATCTTCTTGCGGGTCGGTAAAAGGGGCATACACAGGATTACCAAAATCATCAGTAACATTAGTTACTAACTCGCCTTCTACAAAGTTATCTCCGGGTGGGAAACGAGAACGAATAGAGTCAAAAGTGCGTTCTTGAGTTTGCTTACTATAGGTTAAGTTAAGCATTAACTCGCTAACATCAGTCGGTAAGAACTGAATACCAAGAGAACCACCTTGCCTATCACTGGTGTTTTGGTTTAGACGATAGTTAATCGCATTAGGCTGCATCACTTTGAAATTTGAGATGATGTCACCATTTTGATCACGAGCAACGCGGATAACATCTGAAGTTTCCCAAATCCCCGTAATCATTTGATCTTTACGATAGGCATTGGTTTCTGAATAAACCGTTGCTGCAACACCTAGGGTTTCATCTAAGAATTTTTTAGTACCCGATAGTTGTAACTTGTAGTTAGCTTCTTCAGAAAAATCACTGTAACGACCTTGGAGTGTGGCCGATAACACTTCGTTTGATAAATCTAACGGGCGAGTCGTTACAAGATTTACGTTTGCACCTAATGAGCCTTCATCATGATCAGCACTTGGCGTTTTAACAACTTCTAATTTAGAAAGAATATCAGCAGAGAACGAACTTAAATCAACCGCTTGGTTAAAGTCGGTAGACGATAATTGCTGGCCATTTAATGAAATATTGTTTTGGTTAGCTGACGCACCACGCACGGTAATTTGCGTACCTTCACCGTCGCGACTGACTACCGAAACACCCGTTACACGGCCTAAAGCATCTGCGATATTTTGGTCAGTATTTTTACCAATATCTTCGGCGTTGATGGTATCAATAACACCACTGGCGTATTTTTTGTCATTTATCGATTTAATTAAGCTACCTTTAAAACCGGTAACTTCGATAACTTCAGTGTCATCGTCTTCTTCTTTTTCGTTTGCATAAGCCATCATACTTGCGCTGCTAGCAAGTATTGCTAGCGATAAGGCGCTAAGCTTAAAGCGTTCTCTCGTGTTAGACATATGTGTCTCCTAAAAGAAATTGTTCCAAGCTTAAATAGCTAAGCTAATTTGCTATTTAAACTCACAAGTTGTGCCGTAAATTATTATTTTCAGTTCTACTATTTTGCGAACTGTATAAATATTCTACCTAAATAAGATTAATGTCAATATTTCATTGTTAACAATTTTACTAAAACAATGTTTATTTTTTGACATTTGTCGATTAGGTATTGGAGGAAGAAGATCGCCATTGTTGACAATGTAATTGTTGATTTCACTGCGATACAGTGTAGTACACAGATATCTGTCTTGCTGTAAAAACCCCAATCATTTCTCAAACCTGTAAAGTAATGTTTACAAACCACTGATTTTTCGGAAAAAATATTTTTTAAATAAATTCACCATCAAGTGTCAAAACAAAACATTAACAACAGTCGACAATTAAATAACGACGATTCATTAGCAAAATAGGACGGTTAAGCTAAGCTTTTAACTAGGTATTACTTTAAGTATGTTGTTAACAAAACCTTAAAATAACCTAATTATTGATATATACTGTTTAATGTATACATTAAGGTATGAGATTAAACGATGACTACAGCCAAAATTATCCCTATTCGAGAGCAGATCGCCGATATTATGCGCTCGGACATTATTTCCGGTGAATTAACACCAGGTGAAAAATTAAATGAGCAAGAATTGGCTGCTCGTTTTGGTGTTTCACGTGGTCCCATCCGTGATGTGTTACTTAAACTAGCAAAAGAAGGCCTAGTGGTAAGTAAAACCAATATCGGGACTTATGTTGCTGCACCTCTAAGCAACGAAATGCAGAAGGTTTTGATGGACATTCGTATTCGTATTGAAGAGTTTGCGGTACGCCATATAGAAGACAAAGCCAATGAGAATGATCTGCAAGCCTTAGCCGATATCATTGACCGTATGCGTCAGCATTATGAACGTGAAGAATTTACTGACTTAACCAAAGCTGATATTGATTTCCATCAGTTTTATGTGGAGTTAGCCGGTGGTGATGACTTACTCAATATATGGTATCCAATTGTGATGCGTATGCGTATGAATTACGATCGTATTGAGCGCAAAGAAACCTTAGTCGAAGAGCATCAAGCCATTTTAGATGGCATAAAAAGTAAAGATTCAAAAGCTGCTATTGCGGCCATACGTAATAATATAAAGTAAGCAGACTCTGTTTAGGCTAGGTATTAATAAAACTTAGCCTTTTCTTTATTAATCTTAGCCAATATCCACCAACTTCATTCCCACATATTAAAGCAATATATTTGTCAGTTACCCATTTACATTGTTAACAATTAATTGTATTGTTGCATGATTATTTTCACTTACTATTTTGTTATTACTGCATAGCTTTGGTTTTAACTAAGCTGATAGCGGTTTTATATAACAATTACCCTTGCGTTTAATCGGTTTGTCGATTTGGGACAAGTTGTTGTTTTTAATGGTTAATCCAACTTGAAACGCAGACACGTTTCTCTAATTGGGATGGATCCCCCCCTGTCACCTTGGGGTAGTGTGTGCATCTGTTTGTGTGTGCAGATGTTGGCCGCTTCTTTTGAAGCGGCTTTTTTTTGCCTATACTTTCTTGCCTATACTTTCTTGCCTAGGCTTTCCTACCTAGAATTAGGCCGTTTTTCCCGCCTGCGTCTATAAAAACTAATTTGCTCAACGCGATGTGGTGAATCTTTTGTCATCGAAGCGGCTGCTTCGCAAAGCGATCGGATTTTAGGGCAGGTTTCTAGTTCCAGACGAAACCTAAGTACTTACATCCATGTCTCTTAATCACAACTTTCAAAAGCGCTCTTTTCGGTTAATGGGGGGAAATTTTATCACCGAAGCTTAGGAAAGTACCCTCGTCTTCCTCGCGCATGCGCTGAGGGATCCCCATTTTATGTTAAAGGCGTTAGAATTTGTTTTTGATATTCGTGTTGAAGTGAGCGTATTGCTTGCTTCAACAACCCCATCACTGTTCTCATTCTATGTTGTACGATAATGTTTTTTGCTAACGTTAAAAACGATAAAACTCGCCGTGTTTTAATGGTGTTTGCTTGAAATTGTAAGTGCATTTTTCGCTTTTCAGCCTGATAACCCATTAGCCAAAGTACTAGAGTCGCGACATGTGAAATTAGACACAATGCACTAATTCTTCTCACTCCTTGAGTTTTACTGTGCCGCCACGAGAATCCATATCTAAGGCTTTTATCATCTCTGAAATTTTGTTCTATTTGCATTCGTTTACTGTAATAAATAACCGCAGTTTTAGCTGTTAAATCATCATCATTTGAGACCAATAACCAAGGTTCTTTGGCTATCGATTTATACATTTTCTCAGTATCTGGATACCTTCCTTTGAGCTTCTTCCGTCCCTTAATTTTTCCTTTGTATAAGTGAAAACGACAGTTAACTCGAGTTGGCGATGTTTTGCCTAGTAAACCGCTGCCTAAGCTTTTCGGTTTCGTATTCGCACCTTTACTCAACTGACTCACGCTCTTCCATTCCTGGTCTTCAATTTTCCCTGTAATTCGCCCTCTGACTCGGCCAATATAAAACCAGCCTAGTGAATCCACTTTATGGAACCAAGGCGTTTTAAACCCACCATCTGTGACAATATAGACTGGTTTTTCTTTGGGTAATATAGTGGCTAAATCGTCAAGAAAAGCATCGTGACTCTCATTAGTTTCTAAGTCTTCTTTTTTAACGACTTTGTTATATACCGGTATAGAACGACCATCAACTAACAGACTTGCACGAAGTAGCCAAAAATCAGCGCTACAGCATCCACTCCAATCAACACCAATAACGACTGATGGAAGAGAACCGAATAGACTGACAAATAGCTGTTTATAAACGAGTAATTCGTCGTCAGATAATGTCTTGCTCTTTAAAAATCTATCAACACGCTTTATTTTGTTTTTAACTTTCGCTTTACCAGATAAATGTCGACCTATTGAGGTTAACGTCAGTTCATTACCTTTAATGAGTGCGTCACCGCATTGAAGCAAGGTTTTCATTCGAGCTTGATTAAAGTTCTCAAGCGATTTTGTAAGAAATTTATGGCAATATTGTGTAGCAAGCATGGTGATTTTTGTATTCTCTTTGTTGTTTGGCGATAACATAAGATCATAAATCGCCATGCTTGTCACTTCTTAAAATTTTGGGGATTCGTCAGCGCGCATGCGGGGATCCAGCGACTTTTGTTGGATAAACATAGTTTGGTTTAAGCAAAAGTCGAGAGTAAGCGCAGACAATGAACCATAAAACCTGAGCGAGAAGACTATATAACCATTTACTAAATTATAGGGTCATTTTACATCGATAACCTTGTGCTAGCCGAAATAAATTCGGCCCTTGGAACAGGTCTTTAATCTTGCACTTTTTAAAATTGCTAATAAAAACGAGCTCAACATGTCATAACTTTTCTGGAAACAGTACTCGTTTGCTTTTTTACGACTTAGGTGCTTCCAACCAATCATTTATTTCTGCCAATATTTGCGAGTTATGCCAGCATAAATGCCAATGCCATTAAGTTAACGATTTTTAGTCGGATTTTTAGTCGATTGGGCTTCGCAAGCTCAGCGCTAACCAACGTTAATTTAAGAAAAGGTGAATGCTGGGGGCAAAAATATGGTAAAATAAGTGCTTAATAATTCGATGATTTTTTTGAAAAAAACGGTTGATCTAATGACACTTATCCCGCAAGAAAATTGTTCAAAATATAGCCAATCTGATAAACAACCCTGAGTTTATTGCTCGTTATAAGTCTTCTCCTAAAGATTTTACTCGTAATCGTTCGTTAACCTTCAGTCACCTTGTCTCTTTTCTGCTGAATTTTGTAAAAGGCTCTGCTGCACAAGAGCTCGATAACTTTTTTGATATCATTGAGCAAATCAATGGTACTTATTCTCACGTAACCGCTTCGGCTTTCACGCAAGCAAGAAAAAAGCTCGACCCCTCGGTGTTCGTTGAATTAAACCGCGTGTTAGTTAACCAATATAGTCAACATTGCCGTCAACGGTGGCATGGGTTTCGCTTACTCGCTGTTGATGGTTCAACTGTCAATCTCCCTGCAACAAAGGAACTGAAAGCCCATTACAATCCAACAGATGAAAGTCGAAAGAGACCCTTAGCCCGCCTGTCTCAGCTCTACGATATCAGTCATCGAATGACGATTGACGCGTGTATTGAGGGACATCACACAGATGAACGCACGATGGCGCTGTCACATTTACCGCATACTCAGCAAGGTGATTTGGTTATCTATGATAGAGGTTACCCAGCGTTCTATATGTTTGCTTATCATCGTCATATCGGTGTCGATTTCTGCATGCGGACGCTTTCCAACTATAACACTCAAGTTCAAAACTTCATTCAATCTGATGAGAAAGAAGAAATGGTTGAATTGCACCCGAATCGGTTTGCCATCCAGCGTTGTAAGGAGCTGGGGGTATCAATAGCACCGCTCAAGGTGAGATTAGTCAGAGTGCCACTATCAAGTGGTGAAACGGAGGTGTTAATGACGTCAGTCGATGAAGACAGATTGCCTTATGAAGAATTTCAACCCTTATATCACAAGCGTTGGGGTGTTGAAGAAGATTACAAAATCATGAAAAGTCGACTTCAAATCGAGCAATTCTCTGGGAAGTCACAGGTCGCTATCGAGCAAGATTTCTATGCAAAAGTCTTAAGTAAAAATATCACCAGCCTTTTCGTCAACGAAGCGCAGAGTACGATTGATGAAACGTTAGCGCATCGCAAGCGGCGCTATCAAATCAACTTCACAGCGGCCCTTAGTGTAATGAAGCAAAACATAATTGTGCTACTTCAACTAAAAGACATCACGTTGAAGATAAACAAACTAATATCTAAAATGCTCCGGCATACCAACGCTATCAGACCAGGCCGCTCTTTTGTTAGAAACGTTAAATTGGGAGCCAAGCATCATATGAATTATAAGCGGCCTAACTAGGCAAAGGCTTAACTTAATGACATTGGCATAAATGCTCATCGACGAGGTAAACTAAAACACAACATCAAAAAGAACGTACCTATTTATGTACTATTGATAAAACGATAGGTAATTGGTAAACGTTAGTGAAGATCGAACTATTTTTAATCTTTCGCTATTGGTAGTTGCCCTTTTAACGCCACACGTCACAAACAGTGCCAAGTGTCCAACCATTGGACAATTATTGATCTACGCACATATATCTTATGTTTTACCCACAGCACGTCTATTTGCAAACTTAAACCAATTAAAAACCGTATTTTTAAGTAAATCGATCTAAATGTACCTATTTGTGTACTAATAAATTCGGCCAAGTACCTATTTATGTACTAATCCTCATTCTAGCTGCGCATTTTAGTACATAAATAGGTTCACCTAGATAATCTGAAGATCGTTTATATGTACTATTAGTACATAATTAGGTTCATTTGAGCGCTCAAAGATCGTTATCACGTACTATTAGTACATAATTAGGTTCATTTGAGCGCTCAAAGATCGTTATTACGCACTATTAGTACATAAATAGGTACATTCTAGCGAAGTCGAGATCGCTAAAAAGCACTATTAGTACATAAATACGTTCTTTTGGCTTTTCAAAAACAGCAATGACAGGAGTAATTTTCAGGTTTAGGCGAGACACAAAGGTCTAGCTCCTCAACTCAAAAATTATGAACGGTTGAATTTACAACCTTTGCTAAATCGTAGAGTCGGTTTTATATCGACAAACCTTGTGTTAGCCGAAATAAATTCGTCTCTGCAATGGAAGGGGGGAACGGGTCTTTAATCTCGCACGCTTTTCTACTTAGATTGCTAATAAAAACGAGTTCAACATGTCATAACCTTTGTGTCGGAATACTAGTAATGTCGTCATGTTTAAACAGTTAGCGACACTGCGGCTTAAGATGATGGATAATTACAAATGCAGAGGGAATAGTGCAAAATTTGGTACATGAGTGAAAAGCAAAGCATATACCATGATGGTGACTTGTAAAAAATGGCAGACTTTAGCAACCTGCCATCATATGCGGGGCGATTTTAAATTCTAAACAATTTATTGCTCAAAAAAGTTTTGAATTAAGCTATCTAACGCTTGTAATTTATCAGCAGCCAGTGGCTTATTAAATTTAACTGCAGTTAATTGACCTTTTTTGTTGGTTGTAACGTTCGCTACACTACCAATAGCATATACTTTACTCGGTATAGAGCCTGATTCCGTAAGGTGTTTATTCTCGACTAAATATTCTTTTAACGCTTTTATCAACTTATCAGCTGAAAACTGACTATCGCCTTCAATATAATAGCCATACATTTCCGTAATTAATGCTGTTTGCTCAACCTGAAAATCATGCACTATCGCGTTTAACAACTCAGCATCAAACGTTGCCGGCGCAATTTCCGATTGAATACGGTCATATACGCGTTTAGTCACTACGTCAGGGCTAGGAAATAAATCAATGATTGACAGAGGTAATCGAGCGACATCAATACCGTTTTGCACGGTCGATTTACTCACTTCGCCACTTTCTATTAATTCAGCAATTTTACGAACACTAAGATTTTGCTCTTCACTTAAACGTAACCAATAGCGGCCGTTTTCATACAAAGAAATAGGTTTATGTTCATTTTCACTGCGCGATAATATTTGCGCTTCTTCTTGCGTAACGTCGTCACTAACTAAAATGCGAAACGCAAAACCAGCAAAATGGCAGGCCATACGACGGCGAGAACCAAATATCACTTCAATTTTATCACCAACTCGACGTCCTAAAGCCGGTGTATGCTGGCCATTACTAGAGACAATTTGTGCAATCAAAGGTGACAAGCTTTGTTCACTCAGTAGCTCTTGCACACGTCGATTATAATTAGGCACCGACGTTTCTGATAAAATATGCTCAGGCGCTAATTCAACTAGCTTAAATTCAAGTTTGCGTTCTAATTCAATTGGCGAATCAATAGCAAAAACGCCGTCACTGTCTAAACCAACGTCTTCTAAATCAAACAGGTTTCTATTGCTCTTTTTTTTCGCCATGTTAAATATCCAACTCCTGATTATTTGTCCAGTTTAACAGTATTTGTTGCTCTAACTCATTGACATAGGCTTTCATATTCTCAAGCCCTTGCACCAATTGCTTAGTCGTTCGAGGATAATCAGACTGCCGCAAATCAAAAATAGAGGCTAACATTTCACTACAGGTTGGAATAGCGGGAGTGTTATTAATGACACTGCTAAACGTATCGGCACCAAATACGCTTCTAAACTCGTTAACTAAACGTTGTTGAGTTGCCTGTCCTTTACTACGAGCAGCTGACGCAGCATCAAAGTTAGTGATAAGAAATCGCTCCATATCAAACCCTTGATGCCCAGCACGTTTAAGCGTCATATAAATACTTTGTAAGCGCTCTACATATTTTAAGGTTGAATCATAGGCTAAAAAGTCAGGTGCAAATGGGATAACAATCGCAGTTGAAGCGTATAGTGAATTAAGAAAAACTTTATTAAACGACGGCGGCGTATCAATAACAATAATATCAAACTTGTCTTCAACAACGTCGATAATACGTTCTTTCAATAAACGATAAGCACAGTATTGATCATCAGAACTAAATTGCATTTCCTCAGCATACTGCTCAAACATAAAGTCATCTATTTTAGCCGGTAAAAACTTTAAGTTAGGAATATGAGTATCTTGGAAGCAGCTGTAAACAAACTCTTCATTGGTTTCACCATCATCGAGTTCATAGTTTTCAGACAGTAAATCTCCAACCGTAAAATCATCCTGATTATTCGCATCAGGGCCATAAATAGTAGCTGAGCCTTGAGGATCACAGTCAATAAAGCCAATACGATAACGGCGATTATTACAAGTTGCTAAGCCAATTGCACTATGAATACTGGCCGTGGTTTTTCCAACACCGCCTTTAAGGTTAGCAAATGCAATAACTTGCAGCTGCTCTTCGTCAGTACGCTCAAAAGCAGGAATAGATAAACGATCCGCTATTTGGTGCAAATTTTCTAACGTAAAAGCAAAGTTCTTATTATCAGAACGCTGAATATCAATATCTTGGCAGTGTTCTTCAAAGTCACGCGTAAACTGAGTTGTATAACGATAACCTAGCCACTGTCCAGCTTCTGTTTTATTAAATGTGCGAAACGTGCGAACACGTTTTTCAGTGCGATCTTCAAGGTAATGCTGACGACGCGCGGCCGCAACTTTCTTAGCTCGAGCCGACCAAGTACGCAATTTATCAGCTGTTTTATCCGCTTGTTTATCAGTAGCCATACATTTTATAGGTTAACAACAATACAATGATGTAAATAATACATTCTGTTTGAAAATTTACAATAAAAAATAAAAATACAAACAAGATTTTATTTTCAATACAGATATTAAAATAAAAATATGTGTGGATAACAGAATTTAGATAGGGAACGATGACGATCTTAATAGGTCAAAATAGCGATCTTATAGTACATAAATAGGTGCAAGCCCAAAAACAACTCAATATAAACTGTGAATAACTAAGGTAAAAACAGCCTGTTTTAGTACATAAATAGGTTGTTAATAAAAACCAAAGTGTGAATAAGTATGTGCTTAACTTGTTAGTAAAAAAACAATAGTACATAACTAAGATCTTGATTAAGTCATATTAACGATCCTAATAGTCCACAAATCAGTACACGCTAAGTGCATAATACAGATCTGAATAGTACATAATAAGATCCAATAACCAAGATAACCAATTGAATTTATTGATAAAAAATTAATCTCCCTATACCCTATAACCCTAAACCTAAAAAGATCCCTTCCATAAACCTAAATAAAAAATAAATTATTTTTTATTTAGCAAAAAAGAAAAAATCACTAAATCCACAAACTTGATAGCCTTTAAACCTATTTATGTACTAAAACGAGCAATATATAATCAATAAGAACCTATTTATGTACTAAAAATAGGGATGGATCAGGATCTAAGCACCAATATATGTACTAAACAGGCAAAAAATCACTATAAAAAGAATGCCATCGCTTATTTTAAGAACGGAATAGTACAAAATAAGGTTCATCGAAATAGTATAAGTGTTCAAATCAAAATAATTGATTCTCCTAATCCACCCTCGTTTATAAAAAAAGCACCTATTTATGTACTAAAAAATACAAAAAAATCGCAGTATGTAACAAGAAAGTAAAAAAGATCGTCATTTAGTACTATTAAGATCGTTATTTAGTACTATCGAACAGTAGATATAAATTTCAAATGCTTTAAGGTTTGCATAAATTTAAAAGACAATCACAAACGCTATGTCTACAGGCTTACAGAAACAAGATAAAAAGAAAATGGAACAGCTACAAATTGGTTTATTTGAAGCTGTTGACCTTGGACATGCACAATCAGGCAATGAAGTTAGCTATAGTAACTTAATTGGTGATATTGATTTAATACCTCGATATGTACGAGGTAAAAATACATCCGTATCTGCTCTCGACCGTGATTTATCGAGTAAACTTGTTGTTGAACGTAAATATCGAGCAATGGGACGTGAGCTTTCTTGTCGAATTAAACCTGCACTCATTACCCGAAAAATTGACCACGAAGAACAAGAATTTCATGTTTACCCTGGTGAACGGGAAGAACTCATCGAGCGTGTGCTCTTTTTATTGGGTACAAAAGGTCAAATGATTAAGCGAGCTGTACCAGGACAAGCAGAACGTTATGGTATTGCCTTTACCTTATATCAAATCCGCCAAGAATTAAAACGCATAGGCAAAGATAAAAGTTACGATCAAATTCGCGAAGCTTTGATCGTTATCCGCGACTCAAAAACAACTATCGTTGAGACTCAAGGCGGACGTAATATTGAAATTACCAACGATATTTTTAGCGACGCTATGTTAGAGACATCTGGCCATGGCCGAGGTAAAGATCGTTATTTTGTGACATTTAGCGATTATGTTATTGAACAAATTTATCAACTAAATTATCGCCAATATGATTTCATTGGTGTTAATAGTTACTCTATTGGCTTATCACGCTTTATTCATAGTTTTCTTTCTTGTAACTGGTTGAACTGTGAAAAAGGAGCACAATACCCACTAGAGGTCGATGAAATAATGGAAGCCTACGGTAAACCTAATCTGACTAAAATTGTTAAAAGACGTGACATGCGTGCTGCACTAAAGTTATTAGCCGATAAAAATATGGTGACTTGTGTTCCACCTCTTACTAAAAACTCTTACGTGATCACAGCAACTAAAGAGCTAGCTGATGAAATTGTGTTAGCTAATAAAAAGAAAAAAGGCTTAATGAAATTAAGCACTGAGATCTTCGATGGTGAGCGAGAATCCTTACCTGATCCACGCCTTTATAAATAATGACATCAAATTTTTGTGAGCAAGCATTGATGCTTGCATTGCCTGCAAGCACCAAAAATAGAGGCTTGGAAGCCAAGTCTCACCAACAGTCTTATTAAGTTATAGTCAAAGCGATCTGGTTTTAGGGGAAGCTGTCAAGCTTCGAGACCCCATGAGCATATGCTCTACTATGTGATTGGGGCGAGTAAGCGCCGACAATGAACCATAAGACCTGAGCGAGAAGACTATATAACAGATAGATGGTTTGGCGCTTACTGCTTGAAATACTGAATAATTACTAATACTCCGACACAAAGGTTATGACATGTTAAGCTCGTTTTTATTAGCAATCATAAAACGAACGAATTTAAAGACCAGTTCCATTGATAGGGCCAAATTTATTTCGGCTAACACAAGGTTTGTCGATGTAAAATCGACCCTACAATTTAGCAAATGGTTATAAATTCAACCGTTCAAAACTTTTGAGTTAAAGTACTCACTATTCTTGTTTTAATAACTCTTGTTGTAAAGTTTGCAACGCTTGATAAATAACATCGTCAACTGTTGCAAATTCATGCGGGTGTTCTTTTCTTAATTTTTCAATTAATTCACCACTCGATTTTGATAATTTAATCGACTTAGATCCTAACGCTTGTTCCGAATTAAATTTATTCATTCGTTGGATCAATAATTGGTAAGTTTTATCATCAAAAAATTGATTTAGATAACGCGTCGCAATAGGACCAGCTGTTTTAAGACCAAGTTCAGCATTTTCTAAACTATTTAACAAAATAGCACGATCACCATCATTTAATTCATTTAGCTCTTCAGGTTTATTTCTAAAATAAGTTAACAGGCTAATTAATCGCCTATTCTGATACTTTCGCTCTGCCAATTCTACAGATCCTTATTGTTGACTAACCTAAATAATAAAACAGTGAACCATCATTGTAAATACAGCATTTATTTAACCCCTTGCTATAGTTGCCCAAAAACAGTGCAATAAATTATTTATTATAAAGATAAATGATAATACTTATCACTTGCCTTATCATAAATATTAATTAGAATGCAGTTGATAATTATTCTCATTACAAAAGAATTTGAACTATTTATGAGCGGTTTTGTATTCACTAAGATTGGCAAGCCAAGTGCTTTAGCTTTACTAGCAGTTACATTTGTTGCACCTGTTATAGCACTAGCAAAGCAAAATAATGCTGAAGGACCAGCTCAAGTTGAAAAAATAGTCGTCACTGGCACTCGTACGCCTAAGTTGTTGTCTGATTCACCAGTTTCGGTAGATATTATTGATGGAGCAACTGTTGAGTTGTTAACTCAAGGAACGATTGCAGAAGCGCTTAACTATATTCCAGGTGTAGTGGTCACGCAGAATCAAAAAGACGGCGTTAATGTACAAATGCAAGGTTTTGACGGCGACAACGTACTGGTTTTACTTAACGACAAACCTCTAATCGCCCCAACGGGTGCCGCAGCAGATCTAGCGCAAATTAGTGCTCTAAACATTCAACAAATTGAAGTTATCCGTGGTGCTGCATCTGTTATGTATGGTAGCTCAGCCATGGGCGGTGTAATTAATATCATTACCAAACCACCTGAAGAAAATGAATTAAAGGTGACTTACGAAGTGGGGAGTTATCTCGGTAATGAAATTGAAGGTGAAGAGATTAGTCACCGCAGTCAAGTTAACGCCAATCTCATTTTTGATAATTGGGCTCATCAATTAACTTTGCTTTACTCAGACAATACCGGTTACGACCGTGATAATGACCATAGCCATACACCAGCAGGAAATATTCAAAAGACCTTCGTTAATCTTAATACCTATGGCAAGTTTTTTGGTTTAAAAACTGAAATTCGTTTTCAAAATTTCACTGAAGATAAAAAACGAGCGGATGGTGCAATCGCTGGCCAATTAGTCAATCTATATTACTTGTCAGATGTCGAACAATATCAATTTGATGTCATGCTTGGCAACGATATTGATTACCACATGAACGCTGGTTCATTAGTCAGTTGGAAAATAGATTTCAGAAAGATGAACCATAAAGAAACCAGTGGATCATCGACCAAGCGCTTAGCAGATATTAGCTTGGATGAAATATCTGGTCAGTTTGTATATTCCACTACTGATTTTGAATGGGTCGCTGGTGCTTTATATCATGAGGATAGCTTAGAACAAGTTAACCTTATATCAGGTAAATTCGAAGTTGAGCCAACAAGCAAACGAGCTTTAGAAGCCTATGCTCAGGGAGATTGGACATTTGATAATGTTGAAACTCTCCTTGGTGGGCGTGTACAAGAAGATACCGACTATGGCTTTCATTCGGCATTGCGTTTGAGCAGTAAAATTGAGTTGAGTGAGAGGCTCAAATGGCGACTTGGGGTTGGTCAAGGCTATCGAGTTCCTACACTGAAAGAAAGAGAGTACGTATTCGATCACTCTGCATTAGGCTATATGGTACTGGGTAGTGTTGATCTTGAGCCTGAAGAAGCTTTGTCTTACAACTCCACTTGGACATTTAGTACCAATACAAACGATCATTTTTTAGGTGGCTTTGACTTTGAATCTGAACTAAATCTCTATTACACCGATGCTGACAATCTCATCACTACCTTTACCGATCCTGTGCTATCCGCTAAACAAGGTTTAGCTATCTCTGTTTATGACAATGTTGCTAAAGCGACAATGCAAGGTGCTGATATTAGCATTGAATTCACTTTTGACTCTTGGGCTGCTGGCTTTCACTACAGTTACTTAGAAGCACGAGACGGTGATAATAAAAAAATAGCTGAACGCCCTGCTCACCAAATGAAAGTTAACCTTGATTACAGCGTAGTAGAATGGGATTTAGATACCTCACTTAACGCAGTCTATAAACAAGATATTGCTTATAACGCCGACCAATATATTAACGGTGAATTAGCTAACAACACGCTAACACTCAACTTCAAGTTGCAACAACATATCAATCAACACTTATCTTGGCGCTTCGGTATCGAAAACGTCTTAGATGAACATAAAGATGAAACTGCAGAGCAACAACTTAAATTCGATGCTCGACCTATTTCTAGCCGCTACCTGAGTTTAGGTATCGGTTACCAATTTTAAGACGACGATATCGTCGCTTATCAATAATTAAAAAATTCTGGAGATAAACATGAAAACTCAATTTAAATTAACTGCATTAGCAGTAGCAACACTAGCATTAACGGCTTGCGGCGGTTCTTCGTCAGATGATGATAATGCGGCTCAAAAGCCAACAGATACGATTTATGGCCCATTTAACACAGGGACGACATCTGAACCAGCTAGCGTTTATTTTGATTTAGAGACAATGGCAGTTGTTACTGAATCAGCTGATTGGGATATCTCTTTCCGTCGTACAGATGTTTTCTTAAACAACACTGATAGCGACAACCCTGTTAAAGCTTACTTTACAGGCAATAACGCTGATTTTTATGATGCTGACAGTAAAGCCGTGGCTGATAAATTCGCCAATGCCACGCCAGAAACTGAACTAGCCGATTTTGAAGCGGTTACGGCGGCCAGTATCCCAGCAGACGATATGTTCGTAGCTGATGTAGCAGAAAAAATATTAGACGGTTTTTATAGTTACAACCCAACGACTCATCAAGTCAGCGCTGCAGATGACAAATACTTTATCGTTAGCTCGGACGATAGTTACAGTAAATATCGAGTTTCTAGCTTAACGCAAGCGGGTTTTGCTATGAGTGCTGTAACATTTGCAATTGCTAATCAATCAGCATCTGACGCTGCTTTTGCCACATCAGAAACTCAATTAGTGGTAGATTTGGCAGCTGAATGTGCCAATGATGCAACTGTATACGTTGATTTCGATACTGCAATGGTCGTTGCGAGTACAGATGCTTGGGATGTTTCATTAGCCTGTAATGCGGATAAAACGGGTACAGGTTTCGAAATTAGCTTAGCGACTGATGCTACCGCAATTCAAGATTTCACCAATAGTTATGATTCTATTACCGCGTCGCATCACTTCGGATACGGATTCAAAGCCAATGAATACACAGATCCTGCATTTAAAGCTAACCCGTGGTATGCATATGGCGTAAATGGTGGTCACACATTATGGTCGCAATACGGTGTTTACATCATTAAAACGGATATTGCTGATTATAAGCTACAGATCACTAGCTACTACAACGATGATGGTGCTTCTGGAAATTATAGTTTCCGTGCCGAGCGTTTAGACGATTAGTTCGTTATTAAAACGACTTAGTTAAACAAGAAATAGAGTTAGCTTATTAACTCTGTAAGGAAAGGCTTAATTGGCCTTTCCAGCTTTGATTCCCACGGAAAAGAATAATCGAACCTAGCGTTCGTCACCTAAGTAGTAAAGGTAACTTCAATGATCCGCCAAATCGAAATATTAATGTATCAGTTGTCAGATTTTTTTATGGCTCCTGTTCTGCTTCTTATCAGTGTTTTATTTATTTATGCGTTGTTTGCGACAGGCAGTTATGTTGCGCAAATCGCTCAGCGTAAACAAAATAAAGGCAATTTTTACGCCTTGCTTAGTACACAATTAGGTACAAACAAAGAAACTAATCTTGCTGGTTATCCTCTGGCTCACTTAGCTAATCAACACCCTAAAGTGTCCAAAGACCAACTCGATGTTGCCGCACTTGGTGAACTGGAAGGTGTACGTAATGTTAGCCGTTTAGCGCCTATGTTAGGTCTTATCGCAACTATGGTACCTATGGGACCTGCGCTTAAGAGTTTAGCAGACGGTAATATCCAAGGTATTAGTGAAAACCTGATTGTTGCCTTCTCTGCAGTTATTTTCGGTTTGGTGATCGCGTCGATTACCTTTTGGATCGCTTCAGTGAAAAAGCGCTGGTTAGCAGAAGAATTAGTCGCAATTACTCCGCTTTTAGCGCAAAACCAAGTAGAGCAAGCTAAGCCGGCCTGTAACGAACAATCACAACCAGATACTGCAGCAATTAAAAAGGAACAAGATTATGCGGCTGCTTGATGAAGATGAAGGTATCAACCCCGCTCTTTCGGTCGTTAACCTAGTCGATGTTTTTTTGGTACTTGTCGCCGCTTTATTAATTGCTATCGCGCAAAACCCGTTAAATCCGTTTATGGCAGAAGATGTCACAGTGATCAAAAACGAAGGTAAAGACAATATGGAAATTATTGTCAAAAAGGGCAATAAGATCGAAAGCTTTAAAAGTGAAGGTCAAACCGGCAGCGGTACCGGCAAAAAAGCCGGTACGGCGTATGAGATGGCGGATGGCTCCATCATTTATGTTAAGGAATAGGCTTCGTATTTGAAATTTATGCGGCATTGCCTACATGGATGTAGGTAAGGAGCGATAGCATGACGCGGTAGCTTTGTCTTCGCTTTTTCCCCTAGTCACATATAAAAACACATATGCTCCCAGGGTTAAAAAACTCGACGGCTTTGCCTACAAGGATGTAGGTAAGGAACGATAGCAGGACGCGGTAGTTTTGCCTAAATCCCAACTACTTTGCCTATTTCACTGAAGACGCCATTCTCGCTCATAGAGCTCAATCTATAGAATTAAAAACTATGAAACCAATAACCAAATTAATTTCATTGCTGCTTGTTGTGTTTGGCTTTTGTTTGCCATTACAGGCAGAGCCGCAAGAACAATCCATTAAACCTCAAGTGCTTTTACTGGGCTCTTCGCATGCAGCTAAAGCCAAAAGTGACTTACTGGCGAACCTTGCTCAAGGTAAAAACTTTGATTTAAAAATTACTACCACAGCCAAACTATCAGAAGACGAGTTAAAGGCTGTTTGGAAAAACTCGGCGTTAGTCATGATGGATGGTATTAACCCTGCCCTAACCCAGTTTATGTTTGCCAAATACACGCCTTGGTTACAGCAAATGCCTAACGTACCAGTCATTTCGTTAGGTGATTTAAATAACCAATCTTTAAATCAAGGTTTATCTAAGGAACATCATCAAGCGATTGGCGCTTATTTTAACAATGCGGGTCGGCAAAACTACGCTAGTTTGATGGATTACATCGCTAATCGTTTTATTGAATTTAATCCTAGTGTTGCAATAGCCAAGCCGTTTATCGTGCCTAATGTGGGTTTGTATCATCCGAACTATGACGGTCAAGTGACTAAAGACGAAAGCGCGTTTTATCAATTTTTACAGGCAAGCGAAGCTCAACCTAAGATTGCTATCGCGATGCACCGCAGTATCGTTGATTATGAGCAACAACAAATTGTCGATGCCATGATCAAAGGCTTGGAAGACAAAGGCGCAAAAGCCTTTGGTTTCTTCTTTGAAGGCGAAGATGAAGACTTAACCTACCCTGAGTTATTACTGGGCGACAATAACCAAGCACGTGTCGATTTATTGATTAACTATCGTGCTCTGCACTATGTCGAAAAACGCCGTAAAGAATTTACCCAAATTGGCGTGCCTGTTTTACATGCGATGAACTACACCGAAGGTAGTGAAGCGGACTTTAAAGCGGATAACGCCGGTATTTCACCTTCATTAACCCCATTCTTCTTAGTGATGCCAGAAGACACAGGCAGTGCCGATCCAACCATTATCGCCGCTAGCCCTAAACAAGGTGCTAATGCCGGTAATAAAGTCGTTATTCCTTATCAAATGCAAGCCTTAGTCGAGCGTGCTTATAACCATGCGCGTTTAGCTCATATAGATAACAGCCAGAAAAAAGTCGCGACCTTTATTTGGAACTACCCTCCGGGTGAGAAAAACGTCGGTGCGGCGTTTTTAGATGTACCAAGCTCTATTGAACAAATTGCTACAGCGATGACGGAACAGGGTTATAAGATTGCTTTCCCTGAAACAGAGAGCAAGGGCGAACTTAAAGACTGGTTAATTGAGTCGGCAGGCTTATTACTGCGCCCTTATTATCGTAATGAAGATGCTGAAGGTTTGGTTGCTAAAGGCCTAGCCGATTATTTACCGCTAAGTACTTATTTGGCTTGGTTTAATCAATTACCAGAAGAGGTTCGCACACCCATTGTTGAACGTTGGGGCGCGCCAGAGCAAAGCTCAATGCTGCGTAAGGCTACCATCAATGGTCAACAAGTTGATGCTTATGTGATCCCGCGGTTGGATTTAGGCAATATGATAGTTATGCCGCAAGGTTTACGTGGCGAAAATGCCGAAGAAAGCGCCTCGCTTTATCACGATACTAAAGAGCCTGCCAATCACACTTACTTAGCTATTTACCTTTATGCGCGTGAGCAATTTGGGGCCAATGCTTTTATCCATTTAGGCACGCATGGTTCACAAGAGTGGTTATCAGGTAAAGAGCGTGGATTATCGGTATATGACGCACCTAACCTAGTGATAGGCAACTTACCGGTATTCTATCCATATATTATCGATAACGTTGGTGAAGCCATGCAGGCTAAGCGCCGTGGTCGCGCAACAATGATCAGTCACTTAACCCCAGGTTTTGCTAAAGCAGGCCTATATGCAGATGTTGCCGTGCTAAATGAAAAATTAGCCAACTATATGATTTTAGAAGCGGGGCAAACTAAGGCCAATACCGAAAAAGAGATCATTAAGTTAGCCATTGAGTTGGATATGCTCAAGGATCTTTCAGCTAACTCGGGCGCTATGCTCAGTGAAGACGAGCTAAAAGCTAACTTTGCAGACTATGTGGCTACTTTGCAAGATCACTTAAATGGTTTGGCGGCGATGAGTCAGCCGTTAGGTGTACATACCTTTGGTGTATTACCAGAAGACGCGCATCTATATACCACCATGTTGCAAATGCTAGGTGAAGAATATGTCACTCGCGCCGCAATTTACGAGAAAGACCAGGGTCTAGCGTTAGAGCAACCTAATAACAACAGCCTTGAGCGCCAAAGTAAAGAAGAAGGCAGCCCTGAGCCTATCGGCGAAGCCGATGAAGATATGCAGCGTTTAGGTGTTGCTGAACTGGCCAGCCTAGAAGGTTTTCAATTATTAAAAGCCAGTGTAAATGGCGAGGAACTTAAAGATTTAACCCCAGAGCTAGAAGCCGATCTCAAACAAGCGCAAGAATATTGGGATAACTTCCAAGCGATTAGTGAGATTGAAAATCTACTATCTGCACTTGAAGGTAACTATATTCCGGTAAGCCATGGTGGTGATCCTATCCGTAACCCTAATGCCGCCCCTACCGGACGTAACTTGATTGGTTTTAATCCTGCCAAAGTCCCCACTAAAGAAGCGTATGAGGCGGGTGTCACCTTAATGAATCAAACCATAGATGCTTATGTTGCTAAACACGGTCGTTACCCAGAAAAACTGGCGTTCTCGTTATGGTCGCTAGAAACCATGCGTCATCAAGGGGCACTAGAAGCGCAGATCCTGCATGCATTAGGTTTAAAACCAAAATGGGATCGTCAGGGTAACGTGTCAGGTACTGAGGTTATTGAATACAAAGACTTAGGCCGTCCACGTATCGATGTGGTGATCTCGGCGACTGGTTTATATCGTGATGCTTTTCCTAACGTCATGCTGTGGCTAGCAGATGCGATTGATAAAGTCGCGAAAATGAAGGAAGAGAATAACTTTGTTTATCGCAATGCCAATCAGTTAAAGCAAACTTTATTGGCTGAAGGTAAAACCGAACAAGACGCTGACTACTTATCTTCGGTGCGTATTTTCTCTAACGAAACGGGCAATTACGGTACTGGTTTAGCCAGTGCGAGTTTAGCGTCTGGCACTTGGCAAGACGACAGCAAGTTAGCTGATTTATATACCCGCCGTATGGGCTTTGCCTTTGGTAAAGACGAATCACGTTGGAGCGAGAATGTGGGCGGCTCTGATGGTAATAGTGATCTATACAGTAAAGTCTTATCGGGTACTGAAGGGGTAATCTTCTCTCGTTCAACCAATCTATACGCCATGATGACCAACGATGACCCATTCCAATATTTTGGTGGCATCGGCTTAGCGGTACGTAACTTAGATGGCAAAACGCCAGAGATGTACGTATCTAACTTGCGTAAAAAAGACCAAGTTAAAAGCCAAACCTTAGCGCAATTTGTTAACCAAGAGCTGCGTTCGCGTTACTTCCACCCTCGCTGGATCAAAGCCATGCAGGACTCGGGTTACGCAGGCGCTACGGCTATTTTAGATCGCGTTAACAACCTTTGGGGTTGGGAGGTGATGACACCAGAGTCGATCCGTGATGATCAATGGCAAGAGTTCTTCGAGATCTATGTTGATGATAAATATCAAATGGATATGCGTGAGTTTTTTGAAAGCAATAACGCTGAAAGTTTAGCGCAAATTATCGAGCGTATGTTAGAAGCCGAGCGTAAAGATTATTGGCAAACCGACGAAGCCACGATCAAAAAGCTGGTCGAAACCTATGCTGAGCTAGCGGTTGAATTTGATGTTGCTACTAATAACGATAAGTTCAACGAGTATATGGATCAAAAACTGACTGGTTTTGGTTATCAACCTCTTTCGGAACAACTCGCCGCGTTAGAACCAGTACCAGCGATGCCTGCTAGCAATAGTTCAGCAGAGATGGAACAAGTACAAGGTCAAAAGCTCGAGAAGCAAAGCCAACAAGATGTAGAGATAGATAACTCATTCTTGTACAAGTCACTGCTTATCATGTTTTTGATTATGTTAGTTGGCGCGGTATATCAAGCCCGCATGGGGCGCGTCAGTGGCAAGAACACCAATAAGGTGATCCAGCTAGCACAACAGAAATTAGATAAAGCCGCTTAGGCTTATCTCAACGATTAAAGGCCGTTTTTAACGGCCTTTTTTTGCGCTTTAAAACAACAAATACGAATGAGAGTTTTAGCGCAAATAAGATAACGATATTTGATGACAAAATGGGAACACGATGAAAATAATCTCTCGGATCAGTTTATTGTTGATGGCTGTTTGCTGTTGGCAACTCCAAGCGCAAAGTGCGGATAAGAACGCCGCCAATGCGGCAATTGATATATTGTTTGTTAGTGGCCAGCATTCCAATCAGGCTAAAGTTGGATTATTGAAAAAGGCTGCGGCGGATAATGGCAATGCCACTTGGCATATCACGCAGAAAAGCGCTAAAGCCCTATCCGATCTCGCAGTCGCGGAAAAATTGTTCGCCCAGCAAGATCTGGTTATTTTTGACGCAGCATCTGCGCGTTTTGCTAAGCGTTCGTTTGAGGCTTTTTTACCTTCGATTGCTAAGGTTGCAGGGCAAACTCAGACTAAATTTATCGCGTTAAACTGGCTGCAAAACAAAGCAGCACAACAAGGCTTAAGCGAAACCCAACAAAATGCGCTGCAAACTTATTGGAAAAACGCGGGTCGAGCTAATTTAAGCAATATGCTTAACTTTGTTGTTTTTGATGTATTGCAACGTAAAAACAGCAATAACATAGCGCTAGTAAAGCCGATCATCTTTCCTAACAAGGGTATTTACCATCCACAGCAACCTAATTTAATGAGTGAGTCTTTAGCGGACTATCAAGCTTGGTCTCCCTCAAACGCTAAGCAGTTAAAAGTTGCATTGCTAATGCAACGCGCCTTAATTGAGACCGAACAGACAACGGTTATTGATGAAACGATAGCTAGGCTAGAAGCAAAAGGCGCTTATGTCGTGCCATTCTTTTTTGAATTAAGTCCGCGTAGTGGTGATTACTCGCATTTATTGCAATCTACACTGGCTGATGGCAGCAAAAAAACTGAAGTCGATTTAATCATTAATTTTCGCAATATTCACTGGGCAAACAAACGTAAAGCTGAGTTCGAGCAATTTGGCGTACCTGTTGTGCAAGCGTCACCTTACTACGATGGTGATCAAAAAGCTTGGGAAGAAAGTGCGGAAGGTTTTTCGTCAGCTATGATGGCGTTTTTATTGGTCTTACCTGAATCTGCTGGGGTAATTGATCCATTAATCGTGTCAGCGAGAAATCAGCAAACTCAAGAAGTAGAAGTTATCGACTATCAGTTAGACTTTTTAATTGAACGCGCGCTTAACTATGCCAAATTGGGTAAAAAGCCCAACGCTGAGAAAAAACTCACCACTCTGTTTTGGGGCGATGAGGCGATGGGCGCTTCTTTTCTTAATGTTCCGGACAGCTTACGCACTATCAGCCATAGGTTAAATGCCGAAGGTTATAATATTGAAAAGCGCGATGCGCAGTTCTTTATTGATAATGTTGATCCTATTCTCAATCCTTTTTACCGAGACTTTGAACTAGAAGCCTTAATTAAGGACGACTTAGCTGAATTAATGCCTGTAGCCGAATACAAGCAATGGTTAGCTACCGTACCGCAAGATATTGTGAATAGTATTAACGAACATTGGGGACAGCCAGAAGATAACTTTATGGTGACTTTCCGTGATGGTCAGCACTATTTCATTATTCCGCGTATTCGCAATGGCAATATGCTAATCATGCGCCAACCGCCACGAGGTGACAATCCAGATAAAGAACAAGGTTTGTATCACGACACATCAATACCGATGAACCATTACTATCTCGCTGCCTATTATTATGCACGCGTGTACTGGCAGTCGGATGCTTTTATTCATTTAGGTACGCATGGTACCCATGAATATTTACCGGGTAAAGACCGTGGCCTGTCGCGTTACGACGGTGCTAACTTATCAACCGGTACTACGCCTGTTATGTATCCGTATATTGTTGATGATGTGGGTGAAGCCATGCAAGCTAAGCGTCGCGGCAATGCCGTTACGGTTGGCCATATGACCCCGCCTTTTGCCGCAGCAGGCTTGCAAGGTGTTACCGCTGATATGCACGAGTTAGTCGACCAATATCGTCATATCGATACCGGTGGTGTTAAAGAAAAAACCAAACAGCAAATCATTGATTACTGTTTTGCTGAAAATTTATGTGATGATTTAAATTACGAGCTAGCCCAGAACAATGCGGACTTTGACTTGTTCTTACAGGAATTACACGATTATTTAGAAGAGCTAGCCGCTTCTAATCAACCACTTGGTTTGCACAGCTTTGGCGAGTTAGCAGAACAACGTTTAATTATTTCTACTTTAGGACAAATGCTTGGCAACGACTTTTTACGCACCGCTTCTGAGTTTGAACAAGAGCATTATCAACATGAAGACGGTCATGAACATCACGATCATCATGATCATAGCGATCATCAGGAGCACGAAGAGGGACACCATAAGCATGATAATTGGCATGGTGAAAATCACGACGTTCATGAAGAGCTCGTTGCGAACCATCAAGGTGAGCATTCTGACAATCACGATGACGAGCACAAAGACGGTCAAGATAAACCGAAAAGTCACGATGATATTAACGACGGCTTAATGCATATTGTTAATGAAGACTTAGAACACACAGCCGGCTTTAAAACGTTACGTGATTACGTAGTTAAAAACGGTGATATAAACGATTTAACTGATGAGTTGCAGCCTTTTGTTGAGTTAGCCAAAACTTATTACGCTGGCATCACGGGTATTAAAGAGCTAGATAGCTTAGTTGCTGGGTTAAACGGTAAATTTATTTCCGTTAAAAACGGCGGTGATCCGGTACGTAATCCTGAATCTTTGCCAACCGGTTTTAACTTAATCGGTTTCAATCCATCTCGACTACCGACTAAAGCGGCTTATGAGCAAGGTTCAGAGTTGGCCGAAGAAGTGATCGCCAACTACTACAAAAAACATGGTGAATACCCGGACAAACTGGCTTTTTCATTATGGTCGGTAGAAGCCATGCGTCATTACGGTGTTCTCGAATCACAAGCATTACGTGCCATGGGCATTCGTCCTAAATGGAGCCCTGACGGTCGTGTTGTTGGAACAGAGATAATCCCTTATCAAGAGCTAAATCGACCGCGTGTAGATGTTGTGTTGTCTGCTACGGGGTTATATCGGGATGCTTTTCCTAATGTCATTGAAATGCTGGCTAAGACGATTAAAGAATTGTCTGAACTAAAAGAGCAAGGCAACTCAATTTGGCAGAACAGCCTAAAAGTTCAACAGCAATTACAAGATGAAGGTGTAGCAGAAGACGAAGCGGTTTACTTATCAAGTGTGCGTATTTTCTCTAATTCATTTGGCGATTACGGCTCGGGTGTTGATGACCCTATTATGGCGAGTGACACATGGCAAACCGATAAAAAAATTGCCGACAATTACTTAGCGACTATGGGTAAACACTTCGGGGTAGATAAATCTCGTTGGGGGCAAGAAATCGATAATCTTTACGCCAAACAATTATCCGGAACTGATGTCGCGATATTTTCCCGTTCTTCAAATTTATACGGCATGATCACATCAGATGATCCGTTCGAATATTTCGGTTCACTGGCGCTAGCTGTGCGTAATATAGACGGTAAGAGCCCTGAAATGATGATCAGTAATCTACGCAATACCAAACGCGCCAAAATGGAGTTAGCCGCAGATATGATGTCTAAAGAGCTACGTACCCGTAACTTCCATAAACGTTGGATCGCTGAAATGCAAAAAGAAGGTTACAGCGGCGCGTTAACCATGGCTGGCGCGTTAAACAATTTTTGGGGATGGCAGGTCGTTGACCCTAATGTTGTGCGTAATGACCAATGGGATGAATTTGCTGATATTTATGTTAATGACAAACTGGAAATGGGCTTAGACGAATGGTTTGAAGACGTAAACCCTAAGGCGCTCACTCGAATGATGGAACGTATGTTAGAAGCCGAGCGTAAAGAATATTGGGACACGGATCCTGAGCGCTTAAAGCAGATTGTCGAAAAATACATTGAGATGATCGAAAAATACGACATCATTGTGATGAACGATGCGGTTAAAGAGTATGCCAACGAATTAGCCGAAGGTTTTGGTTTGCAACCTTCTTCTCTTGAAAAGATAGCAAACGCCAAGACAATGGAAGAGATGGCAGCACAAAAACTTAAGCAAGTAGCAGAGATGCAAGCTCAAGCAGCCGCCGCTAAACAATCACAAGTTGAAGGTCAAAAACTTGAGAAACAAACTCAGGAGCAGCAAAGCGAACAAGATTACTTTATCTGGAAAGCGCTAGCTGGCTTCCTGTTTATCATGTTAATTGGTGGTATTTACCAAACACGAGTTAGCCGCCGTTCAGCTAAGCAGTTAAATAAAGTGATTCAGTTAGCTGACAAAAAACTAGATAAAGTAACTTAGTAGCATCCATGCCTATTATGTTCCACGTGGATCATTGACTATATACACACGTGGGACATTTTGTTTCATCTTCATTGTTAAGTGTCCAAGTGTTGGACAACTTAGCTAAATCTAAAATTGTCCAACACTTGGACACGCAACACCTAGAAAATAAAAAAGCGTAACTCAAAAAAACAATATGAGTTACGCTTGTTCCATTCTTAACTGGCAATCGGAATATTAATACGAGTTAACCATTCCGATGGCGGTAGTTCTCTTGGATTATTTAAATACTCTTCTACCACTGGCGCATCAGCTAGTTCTAATTGCTTCTCTGGTAGCCATTGGTGATAAAGCCAGTGGTAGGCGGTTTCAAGCTCGCTGTATGGGCCTTTAAATTCAATCGAGACATATTTCTGTGGCGGTAGGGTTTCTGTTTCAAGAGGTGCTTGTACGGCGCGATCGACAGTTAAGCCGGCTTTCGAACGTAGCTTATCGGTAGCAACCGTTTCGGGATCATCGTAGTACAGGCCAAATGAACGATTTTGTGTACTATTGTTTTCGAGTAGACCCTGCCCTGCTGCATGCGTAAACAGCTGCTCAAAAGTATTACCGATTTGCTAATACCCAAGCTGCATGAAGATCCTCGATTTCAGCGTGAGATAAAACGCGTTTAGGCAAGGCATTGATTGAAGATAATGGTTATTCCCTTGTCAAAATCAATAACGCAGCATAAGCGCGTTTTAGCCACGCCCTTCGGGAGCTTCTCAGGACTTCCACTACTGCGTTGTGTTATTTTGAAAGGTGCCTACATTCCTTCAACAACACGCCTTGTATTGAAAGCCCTGAGATAGCTCTGAAACAGGTATCTTCAAGTAGCTTGGGTATAAATCACCTTGGTGGGGTAAATAGGCTAAGGTGATTTCTTCTAGTTGGGTAAACGTTACATCAAACATGGTGGTATATTCCTTGGCTAAAAATTGAGGTTTTTGTAAAGCCGTTAAGCGAGGTTTAGCTTGGCGGTATGCTTCAGGTGTTAGTGAATATTGTTGCTGAAAAGCGCGAATAAACGCGGTAGCACCTGAATATTGATAACGCTTAGCAATCAATTAAATGGCTTGGTTGGTGCGCAATAAGTCGGACTTTGCATGATGTAAGCGTAAACGGCGAATATAGTCTTCTCGCTCAGGTCTTATGGTTCATTGTCGGCGCTTACTCGCCCCAATCACATAATTGAGCATATGCTCATGGGGTCTCGACGCTTGACGGTTTCACCTAACATGCCACGATATAAACGATGGAAGTGATAAGGTGAAAAACAAGCGATATCCGCTAACTGATTTATATCTAACGGCTGGGTAAGATTTTGCCAAATATAGTCGACTACCCTACTTAACCTATTTTGATAATTAACCCGAGTTTTTGCTTTTTTCATGTTTCGTTCCTAATTATTGCAAACAGCAGGCATGTCTGCCTGTTGACCTCATCTATTTAGCCCTAATTTGGATATACAATGTTTGCGCTTTTTAATATTTGTACCTTGTTATGTACTATTGGCTTTAAATATTCATTAGCCAATAAGCTTAACCGCGAACGTTGTTGTGTACTATTGTTTATATATTTTGTTTTAAACAAGCTCGCCGATCACTAATAAATATTATTAAAATAACGCGCAGTAAAATTGCGTTTTTCGAGTATTATTAAATTGAATAAACGTAAACTTTAACGATTGATAACTAAGCCGTTACATGGAAAAACAAGATTTAAGCCATTACCCTGCCCTTAATGTGTTGATAATAGATGATCACACGCTGGTGCATAGCACCATAAAGCGAACCTTGTTTGACTTGGGGATCACCAATACTTTTTGTGCTTCTAATGCATTTTATGCGCTGCGACTTTGTGAAGAATATAAGTTCCATATCGTGATTTGCTCATTTAATGTCAATAGCGATAAAGACGGCTTTCATTTACTTGAAGAGTTAAAGTTTAAAGGTTATGTCAGCAAACGAACCGTTTTAATTTTTTTAAGTGCTGATACTGAAGAGGCGTTAGTGAATAGCGTGGCTGAATTACAGCCTGATGATTTTTGGGCTAAGCCACTTAACCACCATCAAATTGAAACGCGTTTAGCCTATACCTTAGATATTAAAAAAACCTTATATAACGTTTATCAAGCAGTCGATGACAAGGAATACAGCAAAGTTGTTTATTTTGTTGAACGGCATTTGCTCAATAATAAATTAAAAAAATATTTTCCTCATTTGTTACGCATGAAAGGCGAAGCGTTATTAGCTTTGCGAGAATTTGAAGATGCCGAGGCTTTTTACCGAGAATTGTTAGAAACGAATAAGCAATCTTGGGTGCATTTAGGCTTTGTTCGCGCGTTAATCAAGCAAGACAAAATAGAAGAAATTGAAGATCTGTTATTAACCTTACAAGAGCGAATCGATACTCGCTTTGCGACTTATGATCTGCTAGCGCAATATCATATCGAACACCAAGCATATGAGCAGGCTTATGACGAAATAAAAAAAGCCTCTGCCTTATCCCCGCGTAACATTGAACGCCATAAAAAATTATGGGATCTGGCGCGTTTAACGCAAGATTTTGAAGGGCAGTTTGTTGCGACCCGTAATATGGCTAAGTACGCGAAAAACTCCATTCATGAATCGCCAGAAATGTATTTGCATGTTATTCGATCAGGCATTGATTTTGCGTCAACCTTAAGCGATGGTCAGTCAACTAAGGTGATCCAGCAAGTTGAAAAATCGATCACCGATCTTGAAAAAAGTGGTTTTGAATTAAAAAGTATCAAAGAACAAATGCAAGTGATTCAAGCACGTTTGCATAATGTAAAAGAGCAACGTCGCTTAGCAGAGCGCTTAGTAGATACGCATGTCAGCTTACAAGTTAACCCTTCGTTAGAAGATAACTTAGATAAAGTAAAAGTTTTTCACGAATTAGGCCGCCGTGAAGAAGCCATGATTTTGCTGGATGCGGTGCAAAATCAAGTCACTTCTGATTGTTTAACCGGTCAAGTTGTCAGCAAATACGTTGAGCATGAAGTTGAGCAACGGGGCGAAGTGCATTTTACTGCGAAGCAGCTTAATAATATGGCGTTTCAGTTTTTCCAGCGTAACCGCTTTGACTCTGCATTAAAGTCGTTAAGTCAGGCGTTACAAATTACCCCAAAAAGTGCGCGCGTGATGCTGAGTATGCTGAAAGTACTAGTGGCAATTAATCGTCAAGAAGGGTTGGATGTTGAACAAAAGCAGCTAGCAGAAGAATTAGTTGAGATCCTAAGCCAAGCAGAGTTGAACGAAAAGCAACAGCAATCTTACCAAGCTTTGGCTGACGAGTTAGTTGTTAAACTTGGGGTTAAAGCCTAAATATTGTATAGCCTTCTCGCTCAGGTCTTATGGTTCATTGTCAGCGCTTACTCGCCCCAATCACATAGTAGAGCATATGCTCATGGGGTCTCGAAGCTTGACGGCTTCCCCTAAAACCTGATCGCTTTGACTATAGCTGATTTTTTAACTTATAACCCCTTTCCTAAAGTGCAATTTCTAGCTAAATGCTTAACTTGGGTTGAGTAGTTTATCGGCTCCCAATTGTGCTAAGTGAGGTCGCGTTGCGATTTTTTCTATATAGCGATTGAGATTGGGATAATTTTGTAATTGCTTGTCATTGCGCAAATAAGCTAAATTTTGCCAAGCGAATATATCAAGTAAGCTAAACTTGTCCTGATACCAATAATCCTTATTGATTAAATGAGCCTCCATGGCAGCCAGTTTGCTGGGGATTTTAGCTTCTAACTTGGCTCTTACTTTTTCACATTCTCCCAAAACTTTTAAGCCAATAATGCCGCCACTTAATTGATCTAGGCTGCTTGAAAAATAGAATAGCCATTGCATGAATTCAGGATCAACTTCATTAATTAACTCAGTTCCGTGTAGGCGACATAAATATAAGCTAATAGCACCGGCTTCGAATAAGGTTTGCCCATCGTCAGTGACCAAGGTCGGAATAAGGCTATAAGGGTTGATGGCTTTAAAAGCCTCTTGTCTATGTTCGCCTTGCCGAGCGTTTAATTGAATGACATCCAGTGTTATATCTAATTCAGCGGCTAGCCAGCGTATTTTCAGTGAGCGGTCAAAATGAAATAAGTGATAAAGCTGCATAGTCTTGTTCCTTTGCTGATAATGTTAAGTAACCGATTGGTGTAAAATAACCTTGTTTTTATCTTGATGCAAGTAAAAAGTAACCGGTTGGTGTAATATATTGTCTTGACGACTAAAAAGTAGAGTAGTGCAGTTGGCTAGAAATAAAGAATATGAGCGTAAAACCGTTATTAAACAATCGTTTAATGTGTTTATTAGCAAAGGCTATGAATCGACTTCGCTAACGGATTTAACCACGGCAACGGGATTAAACAAAAAAAGTTTGTATAACGAGTTTGGTAACAAGCAAGCGTTGTTTTTAGTGGTATTAGACGATTTTATTCAGCAAGAATTTAATAATACGCGGCCGTTGTTAATGGCGGAGCCTTTAAGTATTGCTAACATTCAGGCATTTTTTAGTTATTTATTTGAGCATTTTGCTAATAGTGGTTGCTTAATGACCTTAAGTTTAAACGAGGCATCTTGTATACCTCAGGAGGCATTAATGCTTATCAATAAATCGTTATCTGCGTTAGAGCAGGCTTTTAGTCGCAATATTATGGCCGATCTGAACCTAGATCAGCATGAAGCCAATCTATTAGCGCGTAATCTTTTAGCGCTTATGCAAGGTTATACTAGTTTAAGCCGTTCAGAGCCATTTAGAGCGCGTAATTTTGAGGCGATTAACCAGTTTTTAAAAAGTCTTAAAAAATGGCCTGTAGGACTTGTTTAAGCGATTATAAAAAGGACGAACAACATGCAGCTAATTTCAACTAAAGCGATTTCACCCTTTAACCAAAAGCATTGTGCCTTTACTGACTTAACCTGCTATGCGGGACGCTATTTTGTTTGTTATCGCCAAGCCGCTAACCATGTGAGCAAAGATGGTGAAATTATTATTCAGGTTTCTGACGATTTAGTGGTTTGGCAAACAGCCAGTGTGGTGCGAGCGGTTAATACCGACTTGCGTGACCCTAAACTGAGTATCGACGGCCAAGGCCGCTTGATATTGCTGTACTACCGAAAACAGTTTGCCGAAGATGGTCGCAATATTTATAACTTACCGGCAGTGCGCTTTTCAAGTGATGGTTTGAGTTGGTCAAGCGAGAGGCAACTTTGCGATAACAATTGGTGGTTGTGGCGTTTAAGTTATCATCCAACTAAGAAAAATTTTGCGCTAGGTGTGGCGTATAAACGCGCTGAAAATCGCGTCAAGCTATACGCAGGCGATCCATTACGCCAATTTGAGTGTATCGAGCCCGATTTATTTAGCCAAGACCGATATGGCAAAGGCTATCCGAATGAAAGTGATATTCAGTTCTTAGCGGACGGCACCGCTCTGTGTCTTTTACGCCGCGATGCCGATACAGGATCGGTGCAGCTAGGTACTGCATCAGCACCTTATAAAAAATGGCAATGGTTAGATTTAGGTTATTACCTTGGTGGGCCGACTTTACTGCAATTACAAGATGGCCGTCTGATTGTTGGCGCGCGAATTTGGTCTAAAAAAGGCGGACCTAAAACGGCTTTGTTTGAGCTTAAGCTGACAAAAAACAATTTAGCTGAATATTTTGCATCTTTAGATTTGTTGCTCGTTTTACCTTCTGCTGGTGATAATAGTTACCCTAGCTTGTTAGAAAGGCAAGGGCATTTATATGTGTCTTATTACTCGCAGCATTTATCGCTGCAATGCCGTGTTTACATTAGCAAAATAAAACTATGAACCATCATCAATTATTGACCGCTTAGTGCCTCGTCGCATGTGACTTATCATTTGCCTTGAGTCGTTACTGATAGGTTACAAATACCATTAACCTAGCTTGCTCGTGGCGTTTGTTTTGTGATGAGCGTAATTTATCTGATTTAATCAAAGAGAGGCGGATATGTTAAATATGGATTTTAGCCAGCGAGTGGTGATCAATACGCATTTATCACCTTGGCTTGATAGCCCAATGTCGGGCGTACAACGTAAACCGTTAGCACGTGAAGAGGCTGAGCGCGGACACGCAACAAGTATTGTGCGTTATCAAGCCGGTTCTCGTTTTCGGCGTCATGAACATCCGTTAGGTGAAGAAATTTTAGTGCTTGATGGTGTCTTTTCTGATGAGTTTGGTGATTTTCCAGCTGGGACCTATTTTCGCAATCCACCGGGTAGCAGCCATGCGCCTTTTAGTGAACAAGGTTGTACGCTATTAGTTAAGTTACATCAATTTTTCTCTGGCGATAGTACACAATTACGTATCGATACCCACAATAGCCCGTGGTTGCCAGGCCAAGGAAGACTGCAAGTTATGCCGTTGCATCAATATGCTAATGAAAACGGTGCTGAGCAGGTGGCTTTAGTTAAGTGGCCAGCCGGAGAACGTTTTAAAGCGCGTCAGCATTTTGCGGGTGAAGAGATTTACGTTATTAGCGGTGAGTTTATCGATGAATTGGGTCGATATCCTGCGGGAACTTGGCTGCGCAGTCCTCATGGCAGTCAGCATTGTCCCTATGTTGAGCAAGATACCATTATTTGGGTAAAGACCGGCCATTTACCAATTAAGTAATGGCTATTTTTCTACTTACTAGAGCGATATAGTCAAAGCGATCAGGTTTTAGGGGCAGGTTTCTAGTTCCAGACGAAACCTAAGTACCTACATCCATGTAGGCAAAGCCGTCAAAGCTACCGCGTCCTGCTCTCGCCCCTTACCAGCATCCATGCAGGCAAGCTTCGAGACCCCATGAGCATATGCTCTATTATGTGATTGGGGCTGCCTAAAGGGATTTAGGTAGTAGGACGACGCAGGAGCCAAAGTCGAGAGTAAGCGCTGACAATGAACCATAAAGCCTGAGCGAGAAGACTATGATAGCCATTTATTCAGCGCTTGTAATAACTTTTCACTATCAAGCGGTTTGGATAGGTAGTCGTTCATACCGGCAGCAAAACACTTTTCATCGTCGCCGATCATCGCGTTAGCGGTTAAGGCAATGATTGGAATATGTTGATAGCCACTGTTGTTTAACGCTCGGATCCGCTCTGTGGTTGCATAACCATCGAGTACTGGCATTTGACAGTCCATTAAGATTAAATCGAATTGCAAAGCATTGGCTGCTAGCGTGTCTAAAGCTTGTTGACCATTCTCGGCGATAGTGACTTGATAACCTAGATTATCTAACATAGCTTTGGCGACTTGTTGGTTAATGAAGTTATCTTCAACTAATAATAGGTGGTGACGATTAGTTTGCTCTGTTTTTTGTTGAGTGCTAGTAGATTGCTCATCTGCCGTTGTTGGCTCTTGGTTAGCCCACTGTTGCAGTAAGTTATACACGGCGGAAGGGCGGAAGGGTTTGGTTAAATAGCAACAATAACCTTGTGCTTGGCAATCTTGCGATAATTCAGCATTGATAATATTGTTCAGCATGACAGATGCGGTTTCACTTTGGCTTGCTTGGATTAGCGCGTCGTCATTTTGTTTATTAATTTGATAGTCAATAAAGGCTAGATCGAACGATTTATTGGTTTGGCTTAACCATTCGGTCGCTTGTTGAACTTGGTCAGTAACTTGGCTGGTAATACCATATCGTGCCAGCAAGTCGCTTAAAATGTTATTACTAGTCTTGTTGTTATCAACAATTAAGGCATGGCCACTAAATTGTGCTTTAGATTGAGCTTTGCTTTGAGTGGCTGAACTTTCCACTTCGATAGCCAGTTGTACCGTCATGGTTGTGCCAACACCTTCCTGACTTTGTACACTGATGTCGCCACCCAGTAATTGGCTTAATTGCTTGGAAATAGCCAAGCCAAGTCCAGTGCCACCGTATTTACGTGTTGTGGATGTATCAACCTGAGTAAACTTATCAAATAAATCAGCTTGTTTGTGTTTTGCAATTCCTATTCCGCTGTCTTGCACCTGTATGGTTAATTGATTGCCCTTGCTAATACTGATGTGAACTAATATTTCCCCTTCATGGGTGAATTTAATCGCATTACTCACTAGGTTAGATAATATTTGGCGTATGCGGCTTGGGTCAGTCTTGATTCGATTTGGGACGTCAGCATCAATTTGATAGTGTAAATTTAACTGTTTGAGTTGAGCTTTGATGCTTAACGTATCGCAGACACTAGCAATCAATTCTTCAATATCAAAACTAATCTGTTCTATTTCTAATTTACCGGCTTCAATTTTAGAGAAGTCTAAAATGTCATTTAGTAAGCTAAGTAACGAATGACCGCTTGACTCTAACAAGGATGCATAATGGCGTTGTTGTTCATCTAAATCAGACTTGAGCAGAAGTTCACACATACCAATTATACCGTTCATTGGCGTGCGAATTTCGTGGCTCATGTTGGCTAAGAATTCGCTTTTGGCACGGTTAGCCGCTTTGGCTTTTTCTTCGGCTTTTTTAAGTTTGGTTATATCTTGAAACGCGCCAGTTAAACTGACTGGCTTACCGTTTTCATAAATGGGTTTACCTGTGGCTCGCACCCATATACGTGTACCGTCGGCTTGGATGAAGGGCAGTTGTAAGTCCCAAGAAGAATTTTGCGCTATGCTTTCTTGCACCGCTTGGCTGATGGTGTCTCTGGCTTCTGGTGCATAAAAATTGATGGCTTGTTCTACGTTAGGTTGGTAGTCAGGCGACACGCCATGAATACGATAAACTTCTTCACTCCAAAATAACTCATTGGTTTCTAGGTTTAGCTCCCAGCCGCCAAGTTGCGCCATATTGCCGGTTGCTTGCAGTAATTGGCTAATGCGTTTTTGTTCTTGTTCTAATTTTTTTATGTCACTGAGATCGCGCCCAACCCCGACAAAACCAAATACCTTACCGGCACTGTCATATAAGGCGGCGATACTTAACATAACAGGAAAGCGTCGGCCGCTTTTACTAATATAAGTCCACTCGCTTTCATCGATAAGGCCGCGTCGCGCTTTGGCAACTAGGGTTTCAAACCCAGGTTTGATATTACAACCTAATTCGAAAGACAGTGCTTGGCTGCGCAGAATGACTTCTTTTTTGTCATGTACCGCTAACGGACTGGGGCTACCTAATACTTCATCTGGGGTATATTCCAGTAGGCGTTCAGCGGTTTTGTTGTAGGATAAAACCTTACCCGTTGTATCGGTCGACACTATGGTGAGATTGGCGCTGTTTAAAATCGCGGTTTGCATGGCGGAAAAGCGTTTAATACGCTCTTCGGCTTGCTTTTGTTGAGTAATATCATACTCAATAGCCATAAAGCCAGTTAACGCATTTTGCTCAAATACGGGTTGGCAGTCTATTTTAATCCAATAAGGGTTGCCATTTTTGTGGTAATTGATGATTTCAACGGTAAATGCCTGCTTGGCGCTTAACGCGTCAGTCATTTGTTGTATTGTGTCTTGGTCACTGTCTGGACCTTGTAAAAAATCCTTGGGTTTTTGGCCAATCACTTCATATAAGTGATAACCACTTATCCGTGTAAACCCTTGGTTCACCCAAGTGATCTTGCCGGTTTGATCGGTAATAACGACGGCATTGTCTGTCGCTTCAACAACCCGAGCGAGTTTAGCGTTTTCTTCTACTGTGGCTTCTAGTGCTTGTTCAGCTAAGTAGCGTTCTGTTAAGTCGTAATTAACGCCGATGACCTTAACCGCTTTGTTATCACTGCCGCGCACAATTTTAGCGAAGGTCTTAATATATTTGGTATTGCCGACAGGGGTAATGACCCTAAATTCACCATTGAATACGTCAAGGTTAGCCATGGCGTACTGGAAGTTTTTTTCTAACAAGCCTAAATCGTCTGGGTGAACTAGGCGTCGCCAATTATCATAAGTACAGTTAAAGTCGAGTGGATCAACCTCATATAGCGGGTACATTAAGCGATCCCAAGCAAGGTTGTCTGTAATGAGATCGTATTTCCAAATACCAATGGCTGCCGATTCAGAGGCAATTGCGTATTCTTGAGTTATGGCTATTAATTGTTGTTCGGTAGCGATGCGATCACTTATATCTTCTACACACAATAATATGCGTTGGCTATGAGTTCGGCTAAATCCAACTTGAACTTGGAGTTCCACTCCATCTGCGCGCTTGGCGGCGTAATAGATGCCACGACTAATAGGGATGCTTGTGCCTTTTTTATCTAGCTGCGCGCTGTAAAAACGAATGCTGAATTCTGAATCTGCTGCAAATAGGCAACTAATGGCTTGACCGGCGAGTGGCTTGTTTTCATAGCCAAAAATGCGATTTGCTTCGCGGTTGCTGCTTATGATGATATCTGAACCATCCGATGCGACCTCAAGAAATCCACAAGGCGCATTCATTAAGCTGTTGTCCATTTCCTTTGTATCGCAATGGATGAGGCTGATATTTGAAACAAGCCAGTGAGTTGAGTCGATGGGTGACAGATCAAATTGTAGAGCGCAATTAAGTTGTTCTAATTGCGCTTTAAATTGTGACGATTCATCAGCGAGTTCAAAATAAGGTTGCCAAGAAAACTGTTTTAAAGTTTCATTAGTTTGGCTTGATACACAGGTCAATAATTGCTGATAGGCTTGGTTTTCATCGATCACTTCATTAAGCCGGTTAATCACGATTGCAGGCTGCACAAGGGCATTAATGAAGTTTGAAAAGCTCAGCATAGTTTGAGTATCTGTCGTTGTTTAATTAGTGTTGCCTAGTTATAGTCTTCTCGCTCAGGTCTTATGGTTCATTGTCGGCGCTTACTCGCCCCAATCACATAGTAGAGCATATGCTCATGGGGTCTCGAAGCTTGACAGCTTCCCCTAAAACCTGATCGCTTTGACTATAGATAAGCTTAATGCTATTTTCAGCTATTAGCCACGTACGCCTGTGCTTATCTTTTGTTGCGGGCAAGTACGGGCAAGTCCTGAAAGTTTAACACTAACAATTGGTTATATTAAAACTTTGTATCTCATGTATATGAGCGGCTTGTTGAGCTAACATGACCAGCCTGTCAATGCCTAAGGCAACGCCTGCACATTGAGGTATTCCAGTTTTAAGGGCGGCTAATAAGTATTCGTCTATGGGTTTGGTTGCTAAGCCGTGCTCTTGGCGCAATTGATTATCATGTTCAAAGCGGCGTCTTTGTTCGTTAGCATCGGTTAATTCATCAAAGCCGTTGGCTAATTCAATTCCTTTAAAGTACACCTCAAACCGTTCTGCTACTCTTGAGTCCTGTGCTGACAACTTGGCTAAAGCGGCTTGGCTAGCTGGAAATTGATAAATAAAACAAGGCTGCTGTTGACCAATTTGCGGTTCAATATACTGATTAAATATATATTGCAGTAGCGTGTCATATTCGTTTGCTTGGTCTTGATACAGGGTTGTGAGGTCCGCTTCATTGTTATCCACTAAAAAGTGCTTTAAGCGAGCAAGGTCGCCATCAAGTGGATCAAGTTGCGTAAACTGCATAAATGCCTGTTGATAGGTTAGGTAATCTGCGCTTGGGCAGTTGAGTATTTGTTGCAAAAGGTGATCGACTTCGTGCATTAGTTGTTTGGCGTCAAACCCAACGCGGTACCACTCTAGCAGGGTAAACTCTGGGTTGTGGTGCCGACCAGCCTCGTCATTGCGAAACGCTTTACAGATTTGATAAATACAGCCGCTACCAGCTGCGAGTAAGCGCTTCATCGCGTATTCTGGCGAGGTTTGTAAGTACAAGGTTTTACCTTGGTGACAACCTGGGCCATAGAATTGACTTTGCATATTTTCGAGGTGCAAGTCGGTTACACCACTACTAGCGAGCAATGGGGTTTCAACTTCTAACACATCACGTTCCGCGAAAAATTTGCGGATCTGAGCTAGGGTATTGGCGCGTTGTTTTAAAGCGCTAATTGACGCGGATGGTTGCCATGCCATGGGGGAATCCTTTTCGGGTCCGTGAACATTTATAGTCTTCTCGCTCAGGTCTTATGGTTCATTGTCGGCGCTTACTCTCGACTTTGCTTACATGGATGTAAGTACTTAGGTTTCGTCTGGAACAGGAAACCTGTGGCTCCTGCGTCGTCCTACTACCTAAATCCACTTTCTTCCATTAAGAGCGGCAGCCCCAATCACATAGTAGAGCATATGCTCATGGGGTCTCGAAGCTTGACAGCTTTGCCTACATGGATGTAGGTACTTAGGTTTCGTCTGGAACCAGAAACCTGCCCCTAAAACCTGATCGCTTTGACTATAGGCTTACGAACTTGATGTGGTGAAAATGTCGAAATAAATTTCGACCGACAAATCAATCTAAAGCTTACTTTTCTATTAAATAGGATTAAACGATACAATCAAAAAAGGGATGTTTTACCATCCCTTTTTAGTATATAAATAGGTTTATGCTGTTTGTTCTTGAGTCGGTAAATTACTTACTCGCTCGACCTACATATTCGCCAGTACGAGTGTCAACTTTAACCACTTCGCCAATTTGAACAAATAATGGTACGCGGATCACTGCGCCTGTGACTAATGTCGCTGGTTTACCACCTGTGCCGGCCGTATCGCCTTTAAGGCCAGGATCCGTTTCAGTAATTTCTAACTCTACAAAATTAGGCGGAGTGACAACAATTGGGTTACCGTCCCATAATGTAATGGTACAAACATCTTGTTCGACTAACCATTTAACCGCATCACCAACTGCTTTTTCGTCAGCGGCAATTTGCTCAAAGGTATCGTTGTTCATAAAGTGCCAAAACTCACCATCGTTATAAAGATACGCAAGGTCGTGATCCATGACATCTGCGCCTTCAACTGATTCGCCAGATTTAAAGGTTTTTTCTAAAACTTTACCTGAAATCAATTTACGAATTTTTACGCGGTTAAACGCTTGGCCTTTACCTGGTTTTACGTATTCGTTTTCTAGGATGGAACAAGGCTCGCCGTCAAGCATGATTTTAAGGCCGCCTTTGAATTCATTTGTGCTATAGTTCGCCATAACTTTCTCTGATCAATTCACTTGCAAATATAATCCCGCAATTCTAAACCAAAATGACCATTTTTGAAGCGTGTTGGCAAAAAGAACTAGCGAATTCTTTTACAGATCCAATAAAACTGCTCGATTTTTTACATATTTCAACTGAAAACGTGGCTGATGACGCCGCAGCTCGCAAATTATTTCCGTTACGCGTGCCGCGTCCTTTTGCGGAAAAAATGCAAAAAGGCAATGTTAACGACCCGTTATTGAAACAAGTTATGACTTCAGCACAGGAATTTAGCCCAGCATTAGGTTATAGCGACGATCCTTTGCAAGAGCATGACGGCGTGATCCCCGGCTTGCTGCATAAGTATAAAAGTCGAGTATTGATGATAGTGAAAGGAGGGTGTGCCGTAAATTGCCGCTATTGTTTTCGTCGGCATTTTCCGTATCAAGATAACCCTGGCAATTTGGCTAATTGGCGTAAGGCTGCAGATTATGTTGCTAAGCGGCCAGAGATCAACGAAGTTATTCTGAGTGGCGGCGACCCTTTAATGGCCAAAGATGAACAATTACAGCAATTGTTTGCTTTATTTGAGTCAATTAGTCATGTGAAGCGGATACGCATTCATACAAGGCTTCCGGTTGTTTTGCCGCAACGTATCAGCAATGGTTTAGTGGCATTATTAACCTCTAGTAATAAGAAAGTCATTGTGGTTAATCACATTAATCATCCTCAAGAAATTGATAGGCTTTTTGTCCAAGCCATGGACAAGTTGCAGCACGCTAATATTACCTTGCTTAATCAAGCCGTGTTACTGAAAGGGGTTAATGATACAGTCGAGTTGCAAGTGGCGTTGAGCGAGGCCTTATTTGCAGCAGGTATACTGCCCTACTATTTACATTTATTTGATAGAGTGACTGGGGCTGCGCACTTTGAGGTAGATGATAATATCGCCCAACAAATCTATCAGGGCATGTTAGCTGAATTACCCGGTTTTTTAATGCCTAAATGGACAAGAGAAGTGCCTGAACGTAGTAGTAAAACGCCAATCCACTATAAAAACATTTAAATATAGGTAAGACTATAAGAACAAAACCTCTACAGGGTAGAGGTTTAGATTTAAAATAAGTTTGAGGGTGCCGAGACCATTTTCCCTAACCCGGTCTGGCATACCAAGTTAAACCTTGATATTGATGTTGTTCCCAATAGCTGGATCAGCGGGCTGTGAGGGGGGGACATCTGCCGACTTCAAGAGCTCCAATGATGCTTGTCCTTCAGCTTCTTGTTGATCTTTTGCCAGTTTTGCCGAACGCAATTCAGCGCTTGACGTATCTGGACCACCTACAGGGTTCGAACTTGCAGAACCTATTTGCATGAGTTACTCCAAAGTTTGATTTATTTATCAATTACTAGCGTAATTGCTAACTAAGCCATGTACATCAGTTAAGGTTAACGAGAGTTTTTACCCTCAATCAGCTTATCGACCGTAAACTAAAAGACTTTAGGAAAAAAATTAAATAAAATTAAGAGTATTGAGTGACAAGCCCAAAAGAGATTTTTTATGGAGCAAGTAGTTGAAGCCTTTAGGCAAAATTTAAAATTAGCACGTGAAACCGCACAGCAATCAGATGATATTTTGCAGCAGTTATCTGAACAGGGTATGGGCAAGTTTAGTGCAATTTTCCCAACAGAAGCGGGTTTTAAAACCCAAGCCAATCGTATTATGCCGTATGTGGAAGAGGTCGCTGAATTATTTTACGACTTAACAGGCAATGGCACGCGCAATGATTTTACCGGCGACGATTTAGCGAAATTAGCGTCTATGCTTAAACATATATTTGCTGTGCAACAGCAGCTCGCTGCCAATACGTTGGTAGCGCCGCCACAGTCAGAGCAGCACTAAATCGACAATATATAGTCAAAGCGATCAGGTTTTAGGGGAAGCCGTCAAGCTTCGAGACCCCATGAGCATATGCTCTACTATGTGATTGGGGCGAGTAAGCGCTGACAATGAACCATAAGACCTGAGCGAGAAGACTATATTGAATTCAGCGTATTGAGTTTTAGCCTTGATTGAATTTTGCAAAATCAATTAAGGCTTTTTCCATTGCCACGGCGCGCTCTAAGTTAAATAACCCTGCCGCTTTTGCCTCTTTAGTCGTAATTTGACCGCGAATGGTTGCTAAATACAGACGAACCGCCTCTGTGTTAGCTTGTAGCCAAATATCCTCTTCTGTTGAAAATTCACCGCTGTTTTGTGGAATACCATTAAGCTTAACAGGATCAAAAAACCAGTTGGAATAAGGGCGATACCCTCCTTTTAATTGCAAATCCCCTTTCTCGCCAACGAATGTAATGTCGTACAGCATTGATGGTTCATGGCTACGGTAAAAACTGATATCGAGCTGCACTCGCTCTGTGGTAAATACCGCTGTAATATGGTTATGGTCCGGCATTTGGTAGGCCATTTTCAGATCAAATGCGCCAAACAGGTGACTTATATAAGCAAATGGATGGACAACTATATCGGTAAACCAATCTTTAAAAGCTTTTTCGCCAGGTAAATCAAAACTGGATTTCATTATGATGCTTTTAACTCGCCCGAGTTGCCCTGAGCGAATAATATCAGTGCACTGTTGTACGCTACGCAGGTGAGGAAAAGCGTAGTTGACATAACATCTAGCAAAGGATTGAAAATCAATCGCGTCGCTATCTACGCTCGATAAACTGACAGGCTTTTCACACCATATGGCTTTTTGTGGAAAGTGCTGAATAATATCTAAATGGGTGTCGGCTGGACTGGCGATTATAAGTAAATCAGCATCGTCTAACGCATGCAGATCGGTCGAGGCTAGGGGAATATTTTCTAGCTTGGCAATTTTCTGACACTTTTGCAGGTTTTTTCCAACTAAAACAGCAATATCTAAATCGTTTTTTGCAAATGTACCTATATGGATCCGCCCCCAATTGGAGCCTATTAAGCCTACTTTCATCTATTATCCTCAATTGTTGCCGTGTGGTGCTTCTATTATGTGTTATAGGTAAAAGTATAGACGGGGATCAGTTAGCTGGTATAAAAATTAGTTTCCAGTTGGTTATGGCTGAACAATAGAAAAGAAAAAGCCCTGAATTCAGGGCTTTAAGTGATACTGGTTTTAAAGAGATGGGGTTAGCCGAATAGCTTACCTAGCTTTTTCTTTAATTTATCTTCGACTTTGTTTTTTAGCTTATCCTTATGCTTGTCGATAACTTTGCTTTTTAACAATTCGTCAAGTTTACCGTCAGTGTCATCAAGCAGTTGACTGAGTTCGGCTAGCTCATTCGCTTCTTGTTGGTTTAGATTTAGGCTATCAGCGGCTTGTTGCTGCAGTTTTGACTGTAAGCTGGACTTAAAATCATCCAATTTCGCGGCAACCTGTTGTTTGGCGGCATCTTTTAATAGCGAGTCTAGTTTTGATCTGACACTGAAGTTAGGGTCATTTATTTCACCTGTAACCGTTACTAGTAAATCGAGAGGCGACAATCCCTTAATGGTATTCAACACCGCTCTATTTAGGCTTGAATCTGCCGATCCCGAATATTGCGCATTACCAATATCTAACTTGGCGACACTGGTAATTTGACTGTTAGTGAGATTGAAATCTCCTGTCCCTTGCAGATCAGCACTGTCGAGTGACAGTTGCAGTGAATCACTGTTAGCTAAAGACAGTTTATCGAGTTTTAATTGGGTTAGTTGCCATTGCCCATCACTGGTTATTACGCCATTTTCTGATATTCGAGCTTTACCTTCGCCATTTAATTGGCCACTGCCTAACATGTTGCTGCTTAGTAATGTCCATTGCGTTGGCAAGTTTCTGAACCAATGTTCAGACGTGAGCTCATTTATGCTTAAGTCGAACTCACCTTGCGGACTAATAATATTAATTTTGGCAGACTTAACTAACCAAGAGGGCAGAGGATTACGTTCAGTGAAATGGACAAAGCGGCCCATTGCGTTGGTATTGAGCTTTTCTTCTTTAGTTGATGATTGACTTAGTAGCGGCTTAACTCGACGGTAAATATCTGTTGCTGTGTTGTAATGCTCGCGCGCTTTTGCGCCAAATAATAAGTGGGCAACATCGCCCCCGTCTAATTCATCTAGCTGGTAGGTTTGTTCAATATATTGCCAGTCAGCTTTGGGTGCGGTTTTTAATTCGCTTACGGCTTGGCTTATATTGCTTTTACTTGTGGCGAGTTGTTCTTTTGCGGCTTTTATCGCTGCCTTATCTTGTTTAAATTGCTGTTTAAGCTTCTCAAAGTCTTGTTTAAGTTGCTCAACATCTTCAAGCGATTTAACTTTGCTATCACCGAGTTTTTTCAACTCTTGTTCATAGTACTTTAGGGTGTCTTGATTTGGGATATCTGATTTTAAATCTTGATACTTTTGCTTTTCAGCGGCATAAACGCTTTTTAAGTTATCAGCCGCTTTGGGGGTTTTTAGATTAGGATCGTTAAGTACAGTATCTGTACTTGGAAGCTCGATATCCATTCCTGTTAGTGATGCATCGTCTTGGGCGCTAGTTTGCTCATTGGCTTCAGGTTTAGCTATCTCTGATTTGTTGAATACTTCACCTGGTGTATTACGGTGACTGCCGAGCGCCAGTTGATTGATACTGAGTTGTTCAATAATTGTTTTGCCAAACAGATATTGCCAAAAGTCGATACCGGCACTGGCTTGTTGAAATGCCACTAAATTTTGCGTGGGTTGCTCAGGATCGGTAGCTTGAAAGCCTATAATATCCAGATTAAAAGGCGACCATTGAACATCAACTTGTTCAACATTAACCTCGGCTCCCAAATACCAGCCTAAGCCTTTTTCAATACTGAATTTAATTAGCATACCGGCAAAAACATACAGGAATAAACCAATAAAAATAAAGGTGGTGGCAAACCCTGCTAAACCTTGCCAACGTAAAATGGATTTTTTAACCGGCTGTGAGGCGGTTGTTTGTTGGTTATTAGACATAATTACCTTAGCCTCCTGTTACCGTTTGATAAATTTGATAAAACTTCGACGATTTCAGCCATTGAACAACCTTAAACTTTTCAATGAAGGCTTTGATATGGACTCGGTAACGAATAACGATTTGTTGGCTCGCTAACATGCAGGGCACAAACAGTATTAAGCCTACCAGTAGAGAGCCTAATGTTAACGTATGATGCAAGTGAGCTAATTTATAGATATTAAATTGATAAAGACTGGTCCATAACCCTTGCAAGCTAGGTGCGGTTAATAAGGCTTCTCCTAAGCTAATAGAGATAGGGGCTAACAACAGGCCAACAGCAGAAAAAACGGTGGCAGATAAGAAAAATGCACTGAGATTAATGCGTATCAAAAAGGCGAGTAATAAAAAAAGTAAGTTGTGTAGACTGAGTAAAGGAGTTATTCCTACACAAAGACCAAGCGCGATCGCTGCCGCGATTTGTCTTGGTGAACTCTCTGAATTGAGAGCATGCAGTAATTTTGCGAGCAGGGTGAGCATAGAGATCCTAGCTAAATAAATTTGAGTTTAAGTTTATTGGAAATTGACGTTTACTACTCAACACGCCGACCATTATCTATCTGCTTTAATATACCATCGACAAAATACAAGTGCTTGAAATATCCACCTTTTGTTGTTTTATATTGCCATAAGCTTTTACGACCTTTAGGCCAATAATCTTGTCGAAAGTTTTTCTTCAGTTGAGTTTTATATTGTGGCGCACCGCAAATTTGCTTAATTTGCGCGCTTGTCATGCCGGTTTTGGCAAAGTGTTTGCCACATTTAAAGCTGGCGCTATGTACTTGTGAACCATACAAAAAACAAATAATAAGCGTTGTGTGAGTAGTAAAACGTCGAACAAATCCTTTGTTCATGGTAAATCCTTTATTTGAGGTAACGCTTCATTGTTTTGCTAAAACGTCTTGAATCGCTACCTGTATTGGCTAAATCTAGTTAGTTTGCGCTAACAAAATACGTTTGTTTTGCGCAAGTAAAGCTGTCATTTTCTTCGATTGCGCCAAGAAGTTAGCCTTCTCATTTTTGTCGATAGGCACGGCTTTTGGTAGTTTAACTGTCTTCGGATTACGGTGCACGCCGTCAACTAAAAACTCATAATGTAGATGCGGGCCAGTAACACGCCCCGTGGCACCCACGGTACCAATTTTCTGATTTTGCCGAACTTTGGCGCCGGTTTTTACGTAGCGACGATGTAAGTGTAAATACTTGGTTGTGTATTTTTCACCGTGCTGAATAAAAACATAATTACCGTTTAATTTACTGTAACCGGAACGGATGACTTTACCATCACCGGCAGCTACAACAGGCGTGCCGGTTCGCGCTGCATAATCAATGCCTCGATGTGGACGAACTTTGCCCGTAACTGGATGAAGGCGGCGAGGGTTAAAGCTTGAACTTATGTATTTAAAATTAACCGGAGCGCGTAAAAAAGCTTTACGCATACTACGTCCTTCTGGGGTGTAGTAATTGCCGTCTGAATGTAACACGGCAGCGTAAGATTGATTTTGATTAATAAATTCAGCGGCTAATATCTCACCTGGACCAATATATTCACCGTCGACATAACGTTTTTCAAATACCACATTAAAGCTGTCGTCTTTACGAATATCCAATGCGAAGTCGATATCCCAACCAAAAATATTGGCCAAATTCATAATTTGCGTTTCTGTTAAACCGGCGTCGACTCCAGCATTCCAGAAACTGCTAGATATAGAGGCAAATGAAAAGGCTTCGCTTGTTTCCACTTGTTTGGTTAATTTTCGGCCTTTAAACCCTGTTTCAGTGGCGGTGACAATGAGGGTGTCGATAGCAGATTCTGCATAGGCAAGTTCCGCTAATTCGTTGTTGTTGTCGAATGTGATAATTATCTCATCACCGGGTTTGAGCTGCTTAATAATTTGTTTAGCCGTATTATTTTTACTGACTTCGAGTAGGGTTTTAGCTGGAATTTTATGGCGCTCAAATATTTTAGCTAGGCTGTCATTCTTTTTAACGTCAGCGGTAACAACTCTTTGTTCTTGTTCTACTAAGGTTTGCGGGCTAACTGGCTGTGAGTTGTTATTTGCTATGGTTTGTTGGCTAACTAAACTAGGGGCGATATAGGCCGCTGATGGCTTATTCTCGGCCGCCAGAGTTGATATTGCCGGGTTTTCGGTAAGATCGAGATCAAGCGGTAACGCTATCCGTTCGCCGGGACGTAAAGACCCTAAGTTATTGATTTCAATACCTGAATCGTCATCAGTATGTCGGGAAGCGGAGGCATCATCCGAAGGGAAAAAGCTGGCAAGCAAAATAATGCCAGTTATTGCGCCAATTGAGATCTGATGAGTACGAGGAAATTGATGCCAAATATGTAACATTTACCAGTCGAAATTAACCATGAACAATGCGCCGAGCATATAACGAATTGCCATTGTTTTCTACCTGTCAGATACTGATTATGGCGTTAAAGTCGCTTAATTTCGCTTTTTTGATTGATTGACGCTGAGATTACCGGTTTTTGTAAACTTTTCTCTACAAAAAACGTGATTTTTCGAGACAGAATGCGAGTTTTACTTTCAATGCTAACGCGGCATGATTACAATCTGCGCACGCAAAAATCCTGATGGGATCCGGGGGCAAGTGTACTGCCCGTAAAAAAGAACTATAGAGAATTATCAATGACAGATATTCAGGCTGCACTGGCAGAAATTAAACGTGGTGCTGAAGAAGTACTTGTTGAAGAAGAGCTAATTGAAAAACTAAAAGAAGGTCGACCATTACGCATAAAAGCTGGTTTTGATCCAACAGCGCCTGATCTGCATTTAGGGCACACGGTACTTATCAATAAGTTGCGTGCTTTTCAGCAACTCGGTCATGAAGTTATTTTCTTGATTGGCGACTTTACTGGCTTGATCGGCGATCCGACAGGTAAAAATGTCACTCGTAAGCCGTTAACCAAAGAGCAAGTATTAGCAAACGCAGAAACATACAAAGAGCAAGTATTTAAAGTTTTAGATCCTGCTAAAACTCGAGTTGAGTTTAACTCAAAGTGGATGGAGCAATTGGGTTCGGCTGGCATGATCAAATTAGCAGCTCGCCAAACAGTTGCGCGTATGCTTGAGCGCGATGACTTTAAAAAACGTTATGCCAACGGCCAATCTATTGCGATTCATGAGTTTTTATATCCACTGGTTCAAGGTTGGGATTCAGTTGCATTAGAATCAGATGTTGAGCTTGGCGGTACCGACCAAAAATTCAACCTATTAATGGGTCGTGAGCTACAAAAAGAAGAAGGTCAAAAGCCACAAACTGTATTGATGATGCCATTGTTGGAAGGTTTAGACGGCGTACAAAAAATGTCTAAGTCATTAAACAACTATATTGGTATTACTGATGCGCCCAACGATATGTTTGGTAAAGTGATGTCGATTAGTGATGAGTTAATGTGGCGTTATTTTGATTTATTGAGCTTCCGTCCTTTAGATGAAATTGCCGGCTTAAAACAAAAAGTGGCTGATGGTGCTAACCCTCGTGATATTAAAATTGAGTTAGCTAAAGAGTTGATTGCTCGTTTTCACTCAGATGACGCAGCTGAAGGTGCACATCAAGACTTTATTCAACGTTTTCAAAAAAATGCGATCCCTGATGATTTACCTGAAGTGACAATTGCTGGCGGTGATGACTTAGCAATTGGCAATTTATTGAAAGAAGCAGGCTTAGTGGCTAGTACGTCAGAAGCGATGCGCATGATCAAACAAGGTGCAGTTAAAATAGACGGCGAAAAAGTGACAGATAATAAGTTAACTGTGGCTAGCGGTACAACGGCTGTTTATCAAGTCGGTAAACGTAAATTCGCTAAAGTGACTAGCTAGTAACTAGTACTGTTTCCAGAAAGAAATGATCAGTTGAAATCACGATGTAAGCTAGAAAAAATGAACCAATGTAGGTCGAAATTTATTTCGACAATAGCAGCGGAGCTGCTAAAGGCTTAGTTTCCATCGACAACAATGCCCTAAGGTTTCAACCTTTGTCGAGGCAAGCCTCGACCTACAAGAGGGATTTCAATACGCGTGTTAATAATAAAAAACCGATGTGACATCACATCGGTTTTTTTGTTGGTTAAAGTCTGGTTTATCTTACTAATTCGGCTTTAAATTGAGCGAGTTTAGCTTGGACTTTTTTCTGGTTTTTAGGGCCCATGCGGATCAGCAGTTTTTGAATAGGGGCTAAGCTTTCTAAAGCCGGATCGGAAAATTGATACATGGCGGATGGCGCAATGAGGCGAATATCCCCTTCTACCACTGGTGCATCCAGCGCTTGGTCTATAGCCGCTAGTAACGTATCGTCAAAGTCTTTGCCATTGTAGCCAATTTCTTCATAGGCTTCTGATAACAAAGGTTTTGCTAAATCAAAAAGTGCCATGCTAGCCGATACGGGTAAATTGTCGATTAGGTTGGCCAAATCGTTGTAGCGGCTATAGCTACTTTCTTCTAGCGTGAAATAGTGCTCGTTACCGGTTTGCATGGCTTTTACTACAATACCTGTGCTAGGTGCTTTTACAGGACTATATTGATGAGCTAAATCACCGCGCGAGGCATTATCAACAAAAACGACAAACTTTCGCACTAAATCATTATTAACCAAATCGTCATGAGCCAACACTTCATTTTGGCTGGTTAAAGAGGCTATTTGGTTTTGCATCCAACCACTGCTTTGTTCTAGTTCAGGAATACTCGGTTCTTCTGGTTCTGGGGCAACAACTGGCTCAGGTTCATCGACAATGACTGGCTCGGGGTCAGCGATCTCTACAGGTTCTGGCTCAGGTTCTGGGGCTGTGTTTATTGGCTCGGGTTCAACCGCAGGAGTTGGCATTGCCACTTGTTCGGGTTTGGTTTGATTGACTTCGGGAGTTTCATCCGAAGGCCATAACGCGTAAAGACTTATGCTTGAGACAACAACAATGCCTGCCAATATGGCTGGCACTAAACTGGAAGATGTGGGTTCGGCCATAATTAATTCCTAATGTTCTAAAAACGATTCAATTTAATATAGCCTTCTCGCTCAGGTCTTATGGTTCATTGTCAGCGCTTACTCTCGACTTTGGCTCCTGCGTCGTCCTACTACCTAAATCCCTTTAGGCAGCCCCAATCACATAGTAGAGCATATGCTCATGGGGTCTCGAAGCTTGACGGCTTCCCCTAAAACCTGATCGCTTTGACTATAGATATTTCTATTGATAGCTCAATAATCACTTAATTAAACTTAGATATCGCCATTCGGGTTAAAGTTCCCGTTATGCGATATTTATTTTAAAATTTTATCTTTAATATCTGAGACTTATAATAAACATACGTGTATAACTATAGCTTGAAAAAAGTGCTTCGTGTTGATTTTTTGAACGGTTTTTAGCTCATTATGCGTTATCTATATAGCGATACATTTTCCTATAATAAAATGTTTATAAAAATGTAAAATAATTGTTGAATCCCTTGCTGTTAGTCAGCAATATGCTATTCATGATCTGGTAGTTTCTGCTAAATAATGATTGTTTTGCACAACAAAATTTGCGAAACCAGATATTCTCCACAACACTTAGTATAAAGTTCGGCTTAGTTAATCCACGTTAAATTCGAAAAAGCGAGATTATGACAACCCAAGTACTCATTTGTGACGATTCAAACTTTGCGCGAAAGCAGATGGCCCGCTCACTGCCAGATGGCTGGGAGGTGGAGATCACTTTTGCTTGCAATGGTGAAGAAGCTTTACAAGCAATTAAAGACGGTAAAGGCGAGGTTGTGTTTCTCGATCTAACTATGCCTGTGATGGATGGTTTTGAGACACTGCGCAATATTAAACAACAAGATCTTCACGCGTTGGTCGTTGTTGTGTCTGGTGATATTCAGCCTGAAGCCCGGCAGCGAGTGAAAAGTTTAGGGGCTATTGATTTTATCAAGAAGCCAATAAACAAAAATAAAGCCGAGATGATCCTGAAAGAATACGGCATCTTATAAACGCGACCTAAGGTTAAGAGAAGCAAACAGTGAATCGAGCTTTGAATGTAAGCATCACGGAAGATCAAAGAGATTGTTACCAAGAAATAACCAATGTGGCTATGGGGCAGGCGGCAGATTTGCTCGCACGCTTGTTAGAAGTCCATGTCATCTTGCCTATTCCCGTGGTTAACTTGCTTGAAGTTAACGAACTGCGCATGGCGTTAAGTGGTATCGAAAATTCTGATTCAGTTTCCGGTGTATGCCAAGGCTTTATTGGCGATGGTATATCAGGTGAAGCACTACTGATATTTAATGATGCTAGTTTTAGTGATATTTCGTCGTTACTTAAATATGGCGGTGATTTAGATACGTCATTAGAGCTGGAATTGTTAATGGATACGGCCAACATCTTGATTGGTGCTTGTTTGCGCGGTATCGCGGAGCAATTACATGTTATCTTTAGTCAGGGGCATCCTATTGTCTTGGGGCAACATGTCAATTTAACGGATTTAGTACAGCCAGATAATTATCGCTGGAGTAAAACCCTAGCGATAGAAATAAACTACAAAATTGAAGGCTTCGATATTAACTGTGATCTATTGTTGTTATTCGCAGAAGATTCTATCGGAGCCCTAAACCAAAAGATTAATTTCCTGTTGGACGAGTAATGCCGAATTCTCAGGTTGATGAAGATTTAAAACAAATGCATGCCTTAATGGCTATGCTGCAAAATTTGGATGTTGGATTGGTGATTTTAGATCGCAATTACAACATTCAACTTTGGAATAGCTTTATGGAAAGCCATAGCGGTATGTACCCGCACGAAGTGCGTGACAGATTGCTATTTGAAGAGTTTCCGGAAATAAACGAAGATTGGTTTCGTCACAAAGCAGAATCCGTTTTTCTATTAAATAATCGGGCTTTCACGACTTGGGAACAACGTCCCTATTTATTTAAGTTTAAGAACTATCGCCCTATTACAGGTAAAGCCGAGTTTATGTATCAAAACTCGACGCTTATTCCTTTAGCTTCGGCCAATGGCGTGGTTGAACGTATTGGCATCATTATTTATGACGTAACTGACCAAGCTATCAATCGAGTAGAGTTAAAAGAAGCTAACGATCAATTAAAACGGCTTTCTCGAACCGATAAGTTAACTGGGCTATATAATCGTGGCTATTGGGAAGAATGTTTAAATAAAGAATTTAAACGCTGCAAACGCACAGGCAATACCAGCACTTTGTTAATGTTTGATATTGATCATTTTAAAAAGGTTAATGATCAATATGGTCATCCAACTGGGGATGAAGTTATTAAAGTCACAGCCAATATTTTGCAAGAAACCATGCGTGAAACTGACATTGCTGGACGTTATGGTGGCGAAGAATATGTGGTTATATTGATTAACTGTAGTGCTGAACAGGCATATCATTTTGCTGAGCGCTTACGGACTAAAGTTGAGCAAACCGTGGTTGAACATCAAGGTTTCAAGGTTAACTATACCGTTAGTTTAGGGATATGTGAGCTTGCCGATACCATAGTTAATCATAGTCAATGGATAGAGTTAGCAGACCAAGGTTTGTATCGTTCAAAAGAGTCTGGTCGCAATACAGCAACAATTTATACGCGTAACTAGCGTTCTATTTTACTAGGACGAATGTAGGATTAACAAAAAGGCGTCTTGTGGTGAGACGCCTTTTTGTATTTTACTAATCTATCAACTCGCTTACTATTTTTTGCACGGTGCGCAGCTCGTTTATTGTGTTGGTTAGGTTATTAATCGAGGGCTCGTTTAAAAGCAAGTCATCAAGTTCAGCTAAGGTTTGTCTGGCGCTAGCCATCAACTGTTCGCCTAGCTCGGTAAAGACTATTTGCTTTTGCTTACCGACTCCGTCTAATTGCTCTAAATAGCCAAGCCTAACCATTTCTTTAACGGTTTTCGCGACCATTTGTCGAGACACACCCAGCTTTCGGGCGATCTCTGAGCCATAATTGACATCACATTCCAAAGCACTTAAAAAATTCAATGTTGAACTCGTCGCTGCCGGAAACCCTTTATTAGTCAGAGTATTAGCAAGGTGTTCACTGATCAAATGATTCATACGCGAACTGATCATTACCAAGTTTAACGACAGGCTTTCCACCATAGGTGTGCCTCTTTTTGTCAACCTTGTTGACATGTGTATTCCTCTTGTCTACCCTTATGTCAACCGAGTATACATAAGGACCTAACTATGTTCACACTAAAAAATACTTTACTAGCTAATGCCACGAGTTGTATTTTATTTGGGTTAGCCTTTGTGATCTGGCCACTAAGCATCGCAAATTGGCTAAGCGCTACTAGCCCGGCACCCGAGCTCATATTACAAATGGTTGGTGCAATCTTGGTACTAAATGGCGCGCATCTACTTTGGGCTGCATCACGACAAAAACCTAACTCGTTATTAGTTAAATATTTTGCGATTGGCGATTTTAGCTGGGTGGTTGCAACTGGGGGATTAATCAGTTTAGGTGTGGCGGTGACCAGTAGTGCAGGCGTAATACTAGCTTTGCTGGTCGCTTTAGTTGTGGGGATGTTTGGGATTTTGCAATGGCGGTTTAGTGCCTGTACAGACAACTAATGACATCTTGAATTAGCGAGTCAATGAGTTAATAACCAGAGACTCGCCCAATAGACAATCAATCGCTATTTACAATCGCGGCGATATAAACGATCAAGGTTGATCACTACACTGTCTAATGCAAGGTCAAACTTGTCGCGATCCATCTTGTTGTATGCCTTAAATAAACGGTCGACTGCTTGATCTAATTTGAACTCTTTTTCGACTTTAGTTAGTAGATCTAAAGCATCCAGTAAATCACCTAAAGCTTTGTCTAATTCATCACCTTCGGTAATAGTTTGTACTTTATCGAGTGCGATAATAATGCTGTCTAAATCGTTAGCCAGCTCGGTTAAATCTTCACAGCTAAACTTTTCAGATGCGTGGCTTGAAAAGCTTAAAACAAACAAGGTAGCGACTATTCCGATTAGTTTTTTCATATTAATCCTCAATTAATTGGCTGAGTGTTGTGGTGCTTAATTTGTGCCGCACTATAACGATCCGGCTAAAATCTACGAGTAACTAGATCACAAAGTAGAATTATACCCTCAACTCGGGTTAACAATTACGATCAAGTTTAGTTTCGTTTCACGCATTCAGCAGTATCAAGTTCAGATTGGTGCCAATCTATTGCCTTATCAGCTTGTGTATGGCCCCATATGGTGATGGGTAAAAATAGTAATGGCAGACATAATAAAAGAGCGCAACGGCGTTTAGCTTGACTACCTTTTAATACCTTGGTTGGTTTAAATACCTTAACGCCAGTTGGTGGGTACTGTTGCTCTACAAGCCCCTTGATTGCCAGAGGCCAGAAACATATCGCTAGGGTTAATGACGTTAGCATAGGGATCCCGACAAATAGCCCCAGCCATAATATTTTAATGTCGGAAACGCCAAAAGACTGATGACAATGAGCCGATTCGATAAATGATTGCAAGAAAGGAAGCAAGCCAAATTTTAAAACCAGTATCAGTACCAGAGCAATGCCGAGGTAAATGCTAAGGCGGAGTCGTTTTTCTGATTTAGAGTATTCAGGTGCATACTCTGTTGCAAGTTGCGGTTCTGACATAAAAAACTCCACGTATCATATCGATACAAGGGCAGACTATATTTGTGCTAACTCAAGTATATATGCCGAACGCCAACTTGCAGGTGTAAAATCTGCCCTACAACAATTTACCGTATTTGTAGGGCAATTTAACTAGCTCTGATTTAGCGTTTTTAGTTCATAAATCAGATCCAAAGCCTGTCTTGGGGTTAAGGCATCTGGGTCGATCGTGTCCAGTTTTTCAATAGCAGGGTTCTGGTTGGACAGTAAATCAAGCTGACTAGCGGCTGGTGCTTGCGGCAGTTGCATATCGTTCGTACTGCGATTGGCCTCTAAATCAGCTAATTTGGCTTTAGCCATTTTTACTACATTTTTAGGTACACCGGCGAGCGAGGCTACTTGTAATCCGTATGAGCGGTTGGCTGCGCCTTCTTGTACGGCATGCATAAAACTAATCGAATCACCGTGTTCAATCGCATCTAAGTGGACATTGGCGACATTGTCATGGTCTTGTGCCAATTGCGTCAACTCGAAATAGTGGGTGGCGAATAAGGTTAGTGATTTGATTTTACGTGACAAAGATTCAGCACAAGCCCAAGCGAGTGATAAGCCGTCGTAGGTACTGGTGCCACGGCCTATTTCGTCCATCAATACCAAACTGTTTTCGGTAGAGTTATTGAGGATATTGGCGGTTTCTGTCATTTCCACCATAAAAGTCGAACGACCTGATGCCAGATCATCCGATGCGCCAATACGGGTAAATATGCGATCGATCGGACCTATTTGTGCACTATCGGCAGGAACAAAGCTGCCGATATGCGCCATGATGGTAATCAGAGCCGTTTGGCGCATATAGGTTGATTTACCCCCCATATTTGGCCCAGTAATGATCAGCATCTTACGGTTTAAATCAAACTGCACAGGGTTAGCGATAAAAGGCTCGCTGGTTAATACTTCGACTACAGGGTGACGACCAGCGGCAATACTCAGTCCGGGCTCTGCACGAAACGCTGGACGACAATAGTTTAAACTGTCAGCCCGTTCAGCTAAGTTATTGCTAACATCTAATTTAGCTAACTTTTGTGCTAGCGTTTGTAAACCAGCAATATGCGGTGCGAATTCATCAAACAGCGCTTCGTATAAACGCTTTTCACGCGCAAGTGCTTGGCTTTGGGCGCTGAGCACTTTGTCTTCTAACTCTTTAAGCTCTGGGGTAATAAAGCGTTCTGCGTTTTTAAGTGTTTGGCGACGTATATATTCGGTTGGCGCATCAACCGATTGCGCGCGGCTGATCTCGATAAAAAAGCCATGCACCTTGTTATAACCGACTTTTAAGGTATTTAGTCCGGTACGTTCGCGTTCACGTAGCTCTATTTGCTCCAGTATGCTTTCGGCGCCTCGACTTAACTCGCGTAAGTTATCTAGTTCTTGATCGTAACCTTCGGCTAATACCCCACCGTCGCGAATAACCACAGGCGGGTTTTCAACAATGGCTCGCCCCAATAATTCGGCAAGTTGTTCAAAATATTCAATACCTTGGCCGTAAGTTTGCAAAGCAGCTTCTTGGCTGTCGGCTAATAAGGCTTGCACGCTAGGCACGGTATTTAAGGCTTTACCTAGACGAGAAAAATCACGCGGACGCGCCGAACGTAACGCAACGCGCGACAATATACGTTCAATATCGCCAATCTGTTTTAACTCAGGTTTTAACTCTTCGTACAGGCCTGATTGCTGGATCGCTTCAATTAAATCGAGTCTATGCTCGATCTCTTCAACATTACGCGTCGGCTGCACTAAATAACGTTGCAGTAATCGACTGCCCATGGCCGTAGCCGTTTTGTCTAATACCGAGATCAAAGCGTTGTCGCGACTGCCCGCTAAGGTTTGATTGAGCTCTAAGTTTTTAATGGTGACAGCATCAAGGTATAAGCATTGTTCAAGACGCAAGATCTTGAGCGGCTGTAAATGCGGTACGGCAGTTTTTTGGGTTTCTTTTACATACTGTAAAACACAACCGGCGGCAGGAATGGCTAAATCGTTATCTTGCAAACCAAAACCAGATAAGTCCTGCATTTGGTATTGTTTGCAGATTTGCGAGTGGGAAGTTTTAAACTCAAAGTCCCAATCTGGACGGCGACGGGTACATTTATAGCTATCTAAAATATGGCTATATACAAAGCTTTCAGGATAAAGGATTTCGCTAGGCGCCACTTGCTGCAAGAAAGATTTTAACTCGTCCAACGAATGGACATTAGCCACTTCAAAACGCCCTGTACTGACTTCAATACAGGCAACGCCAAAGTTTTCGTTTTTGTCGGCGTAAATTGACAATAAAAGGTTGTCGCGCAACTCATCTAATAAGGCTTCATCTGTGATGGTACCCGGAGTTAACACGCGCGTCACTTTGCGTTCTACTGGCCCTTTGCTGGTAGCGGGATCGCCAACTTGTTCGCAGATCGCCACAGTTTCACCCAAGTTAACCAACTTAGCTAAATAGGTTTCCACTGCGTGATAAGGCACACCCGCCATCGGGATTGGCTGGCCTGCGGTCTTACCTCTATGAGTTAGAGAAATATCAATTAGCTCAGCGGCCTTTTTCGCATCATCAAAAAATAATTCGTAAAAATCACCCATGCGATAAAAAAGCAGGGTAGTGGGAAAGTCGGCCTTCAAACGCAAATATTGCTGCATCATTGGCGTGTGTTGCGATAGATCTTGAGGACTTTTACTCATAGGAAATAAGAATATTTAAAGTAATGATTATGCTCAGGTATTTGGGGTGCGCATCTTAGCACAGATGAATAGTAACAAGGAGTGGAAAGGGAAAGCTAAGTTGGCTAACTAGCGTTTTTTCATTTGAAATATTTGCGGCGTAAGCGCTCCATATTTTCAGCAAAGGGTTTAATTTCGCCACTGCGGATAAATTGCACAAACAAAGGGCGGCTGTGTTTCTCAAAGTCTGGTGGTAACATGCGATCAATAAATTGGCTATGCCCCGCTGCTGTTGAGAGTGCATTAGCGAGCTTCTGTATTAAAGGCGCGGGAGGTACTGAAGAAAGACGGTTGGCAGCAAAACGCCCTGTGTTGCTACTTAGGCGATTTTGGACGTGAGCTTGGCTCATAAAGAGTAAAAATCGTTTAATAGCGTGGTGTTTTTCACTGTTTTTGTTTACTGCAAAGCCTTGCACAGGTACAGATTCATAGCGTGGAATATTGGCTCCTTTTGGGAAATTAAAAAAATTTAAATTGTCGAATTTGTTGGTGGTAGATGTGCTGGTGATTATGGAATTGTTGCCAAAAACAAAAGCTATTTCATTGCGATAAAATAAATGCATAACGTCTTTCCAGCTTTGTTCACCGTAGGCCTCACTAAAGCAGTTCGCATGAATGAGCTGTTGCCAAGCTAACAGCACTTGCCTAACTTTATCGCTTTGGTAGGAAATCTCGCCATTGGTTAGTTGCTGAAAAAAAGTTAAGCCATGCAGTCTCAGGGTTAAATATTCAAACCAAGCCGCTATATTCCACGGCGTTTTTGCTGCGATATAAAAAGGAATAATATTTTTTGCACTTAGTTGTTTGCAGGTTGTCGCTAGCTCTTCTAAGGTTTGTGGAACGTGCCATTGCTGAAAATTAGCTGAATTTAAGTAATATATATGCCAGCCGTTGATAGTTAGTGGTAGAAGTAGTTTATGCGAATCAAAGGTGATGGTGTCACTTAAATGCGCAAAGTATTTATCGAGATTGTTGGCTTGCCAAAGTTCATTGAGGCGTTTTAAGTCACCGCGTTGATAATAGGCTAATAATCTGCGCGATGCATGGGCGTTAATGATATCTATTGGCTGCCCATCCTTTGTTTGCCAATTTTTTCGGTCATCCAGATCTTTCATATCAGCTATTCGTACCCGAATGATTTTAATACCTGTTTCTTTTTCAAAATCTTGATAAATCGGTACATGAATCGCTTGGACTTTTGGACCAATACCAATACCGACATACAGTTTATCTGTTGCAAGTACATTGAAGTGACTCAGCAATAAACTTAGGCAGAAAACGAGGCGAATAAAACGAGATAGCAAAGTGCAGTTGTTCTTAGAAAATCTATGTCTACAGTCTAGTCAATAAAATACATTTTCGCTGAGCGCGGGAAAAAATAAGCATTGGGTTGTGCTAGACGAATATGAGTTGGTCTTTTATAGAGGTACGCAAAAGACCAAAAAAATGAAGATAAAGTAGAAATTGGCTGATAAATATTGTTACCTATTATCAGCGTTAATCACTTAATTTAGCTCAACAACAAAATTATGGGCTGCTATCGGGTTATTGATTGCAGCTAAGCAATTAATGTCCAGCAAGTTTATGGAAAGGAGCTCAGAGTCAGTTTGCAGCTTTAACCACTCTTTACCATTTTCCAATACTATATCTAATGCCTGTCCAGTTTGTTTATTGCCATCAGCCAAAGTCACTTGTACCTGACTGCGGCGCATACAAACAATCTCAAAGTGATCATGTAAATCGCAGCTTATTAGCTTAGTCATTGGCTTCTACCTTGTAACTTTGATTGAACGGTAGAATAACCTACTTGTTGGTCATGCTCACTGACGTTTTCACATTTATTTATTCAAAATAACCACGCAACCAAGACACCAAATGGGCAAAGCCAGTTGCGTCTCGATATATGATGTACTTCTTCTGTATTTAGAAGATGTGACCAGTGTTCATCTATTATTTGACTCTCAATTCGCTTAGTACATTATTTCAAATGTTTTTATGACACATATCCAAACAATATCCCAATAATCAGAAGGTATTGTCGTTCTATTCAAATGTATCCATATGTTGGCTATGTAAAATTTTAAAGCCTGAAATGTTGAATAAAAGTTAAATGGTGTTGACCTAACTGAGAGGCGGTTATGGCTATTTCTCTTGTGTGTAAATTACCCACTCACTTTTATTTTTCTTTTTAGTGTTTTAAGTCCAAACATGGAAAACAACAAAATTCTGTCTGTTTGTGCTTATTACAACGCTGCCGCAGAGCAGTGGATAATTGCTACTTCATCTTGTGTATTTAGCGTTGTTGAACGTGAAAAAAATATAAAAGTTTAAGTGGCATTGATTAGATAATTTGGAGATGTCTCATGGCACAAACATTTAGACTAAAAGCAGTTTCAGCAGCAGTAATGGCGGCCTGTATGGCAACGCCGCTATATGCAGCACCAGAAGATAAAGCCGCATCTGAAGAAGATGTTGAAGTTATTGAAGTGACGGGTTTTAAAGCCAGTTTACAAAAAGCCATCAACGCTAAGCGTTTTGCCAATAGCGTAGTCGATACTATTCATGCAGAAGATGTAGGTAAATCAACTGATGCCAATATTGCTGATGCCTTGTCTCGCGTAACTGGTGTAACGGTGCAAGAAAGTGATGGTGAAGGTACTCGGATCTCGGTACGTGGTGCTGGCGCATCATTAAATCAAATTTCAATGAATGGTGTTGCCTTAACGGGTGGCTTTAGTGGTAGTGATGCTAACGAAGCTGATAATAGTGTCGATCTCAGTGCATTCTCATCTGATATTTTGTCTTCAATTGATGTTATTAAAACGGCTGCTGCCGATCACGATGAAGGTTCGTTAGGTGCGAATGTTATTTTACGCACTGCAAAACCGCTTAGCTTCAATAATTCACGCCGTAATTTAGATTTTCAAGGTCGGTATAACGAGTTCTCTGGTAATTCAAATTACCGTTTATCAGGCACTATTTCAGAAAAATTCTTTGATGAAACGCTAGGTGTTATTTTAACCGTAACGGATGAAACGCAAGATGCACGAACTGATCGTGTGCGTGTTGAATTTTGGAACCAAGCTAAAAACATTGGCGACAATCGCTCGTATGATTTATCAACCTATGATGCTGAAAAAGCATTAGCAGGCGATTTTCCTTATAAATCAATCCGTGTACCAGATGCCGATGGTAACGCCCCTGCTGATTTTGATGAAGCGACGCAAGTCCTTATTCAAGAATCTGCACTAGAGGTTATTCCTCGTCAGTATCAAGATATGTTACTTGATATGAATGAACGAGATCGTTTTACATTGAATGCTGGAATTCAATGGCGCGCCAGCGAAGATACTGAATTACAACTCGATTTTAACCATTCCGAACTGAATATTAAACGTGATAATCATAGATTACGTTTAAATTTTACTCCCAATATGTCGCCTTATGCTCAAGATCCACTTAATCAGTGGTGGGGGATTGATCTAGAAAATAAGACGGTTGATCGCATGATAGGTCGTCATCCGCAAGGCACTTTCGACCGCACAATCGGCGGTCAAAATATTGAAAACGATGTGGCGACATTATCTTTACAAACACAGTTAACGGATAATCTTAAGTTAGACCTTAAAGCTGGCTATTCACGCACCACAGACGATACGCCTGAGAGTGTGGCTATTTCTACCGCAACATGGAACACCATTGGCCAAACTTTTGTTAATACCATGGACGCGGATTACATTACACCGACGGGATATGACTGTACATCGGGTCAGTGTGAGTTATTTGTTGGTGAGAAATTTGTTGAATATGACCCGGTTGTTAACAGAACCACACGAGCTGATAGTCGTTTCACCCCGCATGACTTGTTTGGTAATCACCTAGGCAACATTCGTCGTACAGAAAACCATTTAGTTGATAGCAATAAATCTTTGTTTGTTGATTTTGACTGGGATGTTGACTGGGGCAACATTATTAAAGTTGAGTTCGGTGGTAAGTTATCTGAACGCTTGAAAACGGTTGATGCTCAAACCACAACATTAACCTCAGGCGCTAGAGTTGTCGAAAACATTGATGGACAAGCGCAGGAAATATCCTCAGGGCCACTACAAAATATTCGTATGGCTGACATTTTGGGTAATGGTGCCTTCCCAGTTAACAACTTCTTGGAAGACTTAACGCCTAATCGTGACGCCGCTTTTTTACAGGGTTGGGGTTTGCTGGATCCGTTTAAAGCCTACGAATTGGCATTTTCAAGACCAGCCGGCACCACAGCTTTAGCCCGTAACCCAGCGGGTTCACGTGAAATTGGTCAAGATACTCAAGCCTTATACGGTAAGGTTAATTTTGAATTTTTAGATGGCCATTTAACCGGTAATCTAGGTTTACGATATGTTCAAACACAAGTAGAAGCGCAAGGCTTTAGCTCCATTCAATACCATAATGCGGTTCACGGTATTGATCCTTATGATTTAATCATTAATAAAGAGTTGGCCGATGTCACTAAGCCTATTTGTCAGTCATTTAATTACACCAATGGTAATCAAAATGAGCCAGATAACTTTAGCGCAGTGGCTAGTAGTGGCTGTATGGACTGGCGTTTAACCCATTCATATCAAACCAATAATAATAGAACACTCCCCCTATTTGAAACACGCATCGATCCGGCAACAGGTAGCGAGTTTGCATGGCCAGATGGTTCACCTAAGCAGTGGTTAGCCGATGTACCGACTTATGATCCAAGTATGACCGAGGAGGAGCTACTGGCTGAAGCTCAGGCTCATAACATGATCCTATGGTACGACTATAGCGGCGATACACCTAAAAAGTTAGTTGATATCGCTCAGCCGGATCAAGTGCAATTTACCGACGGTTCTGGTTCTGTTACCACCAACTTTGGTGTTGCTCGTAATAGAAACCCATTAATTGGTTGGAATGATCGCCGCACCACATTCTTTGGACCGGCGGGATCAGATGCGCAAACCACAGCGTTTTTCCGTACATCGCCGATTGCTGACGAGTCAGACTATAGTGTTTGGTTACCAAGCTTGAATATTAATTACCAATTAAGTGATCAATATATAGGTCGATTTGCTATGTCCAAGACCATGGCTAGACCGCGTTTTGACTCAGTTAACCCTCGTGTCCAAATAAACGAGAGTATATGGGATGCATGGGGCACAGGTGCATTAGGTAATACTCATCTTAAGCCACTTGAATCGGTGAATTTAGATTTGTCTTTTGAACGTTACTGGGGCGATTCAAACATGATGTCTGTTGCCTTGTTCTATAAAGATATGAGTAATTTCGAAGAGACATTTAGCACTCCGTATTACTACGTTAATCACATGAGTGACTATACGTTGCCAGAAGGCGCGGGTAACCCAGATAACTTGCTAATCACACCTAATGGTCAAGTTCCGGGTGATGAATCTAACTGTATGCCTCAGCGTTGGGTGTTCCAGCAAATAACTCAACCACTGACCATTCAATGTCATCAAGTCAACATTAATGAAATACGCAATGGTAAGGGTGCTGTTACACAAGGCCTTGAGCTGAGCTATACGCAAATTTATGACTTTTTACCAGGTGCTTTATCTGGGTTAGGTTTGAGTGTTAACTACACGTATGCGGACTCTGAATCTGATGCAGAATCAGTAACCTTATCGGAAACGGAAGAACGTTTAATTACGCCATTACCGCAAACCCATACGCCTAAGCACTCTTCTAACATTGCGCTATTTTGGGAGAAAAACGGTCACTCTTTGCGCTTAGCAAATCGCTATAACTCTATTCAATTAATCAACCGAGGTTTGACGAGTGGGGCTGAGTGGTTAGATAGCACTAATCGCCTAGATTTCAGTTCAAACTTCAAGATCAACAATACTTTCTCTATTACGTTTCATGCTTTGAATTTAACTGATGATATTCGACGCACCTTCTATACCAGCACCCGTACTGAGATCAACGGCGAAGTGTTCGACGAAGGAAATGCAATGGACGGCGGTAATACATCAAGAACCATGTCCGAGTTTAAAACAGGCCGTAACTACCGCATTGGTATTCGCGCCTCATTCTAAGTCAACCCGCTTTAGTTAGGTTCATGAAATTTATAACAGCAAAAAGGTCGTTACTGACCTTTTTGCGAGAACAGTACATTTGGAGAAGTAAGATGAATAAAAACTTACTAAAAAATACCTTATTAGCCAGTGTTATGGCAGTGGCATTAGTTGGTTGTAAAAGCGATGTTGAAGAGGGTTTTGACTATGGTTACAACGCCAGTAAACCTGCAGAATTTTCAACATTAAAAGTCACTATTGTCGAAAACGCGGCATCGGAAACCGGTGACATTGTTCGTGTAGACCTGATGCAAGGCGCTACATCAGATGGGGAACCATTAACCGCAGAGTCAACATCGGCCATTGTTCGTAGTGTGCAATTTGATTTAGATGCATTGGCCGTACTCGATCCACGAACTGGCACGGGTAACAACTCTCGTTCAGCATTTCGTATGGTCGGCAATTATTTATATATAAATCTCGCCATGTTTGCAGACGCTTTGCAAGCCGGTGGTTCATTGCCTCAGCATACGTTTATTATTGATTACATTATTGATAATGGCGCCATACTGGCGGAAGGCGAAACCCTACAAACACGTCGATTAGAATTGACCATAGCTGGTTCACCAGATCCCGTTGAAGGTGTTGAAGTACCGAGTGAGCTAACCGTCGCGGTAGATGGTGAATTACAAGCCATGGCGTCTGTATTACCTGCTTACGCATTTAATAAAAACCTGATTTGGCAATCGAGTGACTCTGACATTATCAGCGTTGACCCTGCGTCTGGCGTACTACGCGGTATTAAAGAAGGCACAGTTACTATTACGGTAACCACAGAAGAAGGTGGCTTTAGCGATACCTTTACCGCAAACGCAACAAATGCTCCACGAAATGTCGCGTTAATGAATGTTTATAGTAAAGATGGCCTAGAAGTTACCTCTAGTCAGAATGGTCAGAGCAATCAAAACGGTCAGGTTACTGTGCCTGCCTGTACTGCGATTGGTTTTGAAGCAATGTCTACTCCTGAAGCCGGAAAACAATTGGCAGGCGATTTTGTCTACAACTGGTCAACGGGATTAGACAGTGTTAACAACATCAACAATGGAGAAATGGTTTATTTCTCTAGCGAAGTAACAGGCCCATATGTCGCAGGTGTATCACTGAGTGGCACCGCTTTTGAAGCTGATATTGATGTAATGGTTGAAGCTAACTTGGCTTGTAACAACAGCAACCATTCAATCGACCTTAATTTTGATGATGATGGCAAGTTTACCAGATGGGGTGTGCAGCCTATTGTCGAATGGGCAACCATTACCCATGACGAAAACGGCTTAACAGGCAAAGCACTGAGCTTTACCCGCAATGTATCGGACGCAGATAAAATGTTGGATGCAGGGCAAATCACTCAATTTGGCGATGTTCTCGGTATTATTGCCTTTGATTGGGCAAAAGGTACGGCAAACGGTGGTGCGAGCTTTTTCGGTAGCCATTTTGGTTTAGGCACCGCGCCAGCTAATCCATCCATTGCCTCTGTTGGTAAAGAGATTAAAGCGGGTATTTGGGTCAAATTAATCAAGCAAGACCCGAGTGATACCACCCCGGTTGTCGTTAAACATCACTTACTGCCATGGAGTGCTGCCAGTGTAATTGGCCCTAACCGCCCACCTAAGCGTTTAGTTTCACCTGATTTTACCGGTGTGATCCCTGCCGATAAGCATGATCAATGGGTATATATAGAATTTGTCGATCAACAACACGACGATGATGACGCTACTTTCAACTCAACTTTTACGATTCCTGCCTCTTGGGGTGAAAACAATGATGGCTCTGGCTGGATAAACGTTCAACCGGAATTTTTATTCGAAGGGTTGGCAGAGGGCGACACCATTCTAATTGACGATTACGCCATTCAGCACGTCAATGCCAATTAGTAAATGATTGAGCAACAGCCTTGGGCATTGTCAATTTTGCAATGCCCTGACTGATGCTCTGCAAGGTGGCCAAATCAAGCTAAGCAACCACTTATACGTTTTTGCAGCCTGCTGTGTGCTGTGTGCTGTTGCCGGAGCTGGTGGCCTCTCCACTATGCTCTGGCTTTTTGTGTACAAGCTAAAGTGTGAGAGTTCTTGTATGAGACGCCACCATAAAGAACACAATTTAAATAGGAGTCTTTTATGACCAGCAATGTATCTAGACGCGACGCATTAAAATTTATCGCGGCAGGTGTTGCAGCAAGCGGCGTAGCTTGTACGGCCAATACCAATTCATTAGTAAATAGTGGAGCTAGCAAGCCCAGTAAACCAATGACTGATAAATGGGCGAATACTCATGATCGTACTTGGCTTGGTGGAGAATATTGGGCTAACCCTATGGAAGATTGGCAGATCGTTAATGGTTATGCTGAATGTGCGAGCCGCCAAGGCAATCGCAGTGTTCATTCTTTAACGCACCGCTTAGAAAATACCAACAAAGCGTTTTCAATGTCAGTGAATATTGTTCAGGTTGACGACAAAAAAAATGTAGGCGGCGCGGGTTTTCGCCTTGGGGTGAGCAGTGATATTAATGAATATAGAAGCAGCTGCTTTGTGCAACGTGGTCTAGATGTTGGCATTATTCAAGATAAGTTGTCGGTAGCCGGTAAACGAGTTGCATTAACTGAGCCTGTTGCAAAGCAGGCGGTCACATTAACCCTCACAGGTACGCCACAAGCGGGTGCGGTTTCTCTAGTATTAAGTGCCACTTTAACTGAATCAAACAAAAAGATAGGCGAATTAAGTCATTTGGTGCCGGCTAGTGATGTGTTGGGCAATGTCGCAGTGGTGAGTAATTTTGTCGTAAACTCACATGCAAAGCCTGAAAAAGAAGGCAACTTATTCCGTTTTGGTAATTGGCAATTGTCTGGTGACGCGTTTTCGGAGAACCCATCTCGCAAGTTTGGCCCTATCTTATGGACAATGTACACATTGAACAATACTCGAAGCAAGGAAGGGTATGTGATGAAAATGAGTGCGTTTACTGGCCCTATGGGTAAAAAAGATAGCCAAACGGTTATTTTACAAATTCAGCAAGGGCAAGAATGGGTTTCGTTAGCAGAAAGCAAATTAGATCCTGATGTTTGGGTGGCTAACTTTCGCATAGCGAATTGGCAGGAAACAAAAGACACCCCATTTAGGGTGGTGTATAACGAGCAGCATAGAGATGGCTCGACAACGCCTGATTTATGGCAAGGCATTATTCGAGCAAACCCTGAAGGTCGACCTGTGAAAATGGCGGCATTGACCTGTCAAAATGATTACAGTTATCCGTACGCGCCAGTCGCGGAAAATGTCAAAAAACTAAATCCTGATATCGTGTTTTTTTCAGGTGATCAGATATACGAAAGTCATGGCGGCTTCGGTATTATTCGTCATCCATTTAAGCCTTCGCTTCTCAATTACCTGAGAAAATTCTATCAGTTTGGTTGGGCGTTTGGTGAGGTCATGCGCGATCAGCCAACAGTTTGTTTGCCTGACGATCATGATGTTTTGCAAGGCAACCTCTGGGGGCAGGGCGGCCAACCGATGAAAAGCCCTGAATCTGACCCAAATGCATCATTAACCGGCGGTTATATTCATCCGATCCCTTTTGTAAATCTTGTACATAAAACTACGGTGGGTCACCACCCTGATCCATACGATCCTAATCCAACTGCAACTGGAGTGGTTAATTACTATTGTGACATGGTTTATGGCAATGTTGGCTTTGCAATTTTAGCTGACCGATTATGGAAAAGCGGCCCTGAAGATGCTGGCGTTATTGTTGGCGAAACCGGTGTTGATGAATCGCCTACGTTTATCAACCCTAAGATTAACCCGCCCAACTCGCAACTTTTAGGTGACGATCAAGAAGCCTTTCTTGAAAAATGGGGTAAGGACTGGCGCGGCCATACCCTTAAAGCGGTGTTAAGCCAAACTGTTTTTGCTCAAGTTTCAACTCATCAGCCAACGCCTCAGCGCTACCTTAAATATGATTTTGATAGTAGTGGCTGGCCAGGACCAGCTCGAGACAGAGCCGTTGAGGTAATGCGCGAATCAAAAGCCTTACACATATGTGGTGATACGCATTTGGCTTCTTTAGTGCAATACGGTGTAGACAAGCAGCGAGACAGTAACTGGTCGTTCTGTACGCCAGCGATATCTGCCGGTTGGCCGCGCTGGTGGATGCCTGATCAAGTGGGCATTCCACATAAAAATCGACCAAGCCATGGTTTAGCGCAAACGGGTGAATATTTAGATAGCTTTGGTAACGAAATGTATGTGTATGCGGTTGGCGTTCCTGAACTAGGAAAGTCGGCAAACCGTTATATAAAAGCACATGAAAAAGGCAGTGGCTTTGGCGTGATCAATTTCGATACTAAGAAATTAACCTATACCATGGAAGCTTATCGTTATTTAATTGATGTTACGGATGGCAGTTCAAGCAATCAATTTCCAGGCTGGCCTGTAACGATACACAAAAATGAAAATGGTGGTATCAATCTTCTTTCGTAATCATTACCGACTTAAGCCATCACAGGGGTGATGGCTTTCCCTATTTAATTAACTATGTTCCCTTTAACTGTTGGCGAGTTCACTAAAACATGCTTTGTAGGTCGAGTTTTAACTCGACAGCTCTAATACGTATTAAGTAAATAAGTTGTGTTAATTAGACCTGTCGTATCTTTTCGTCGAAATAAATTTCGACCTACATAAGATTCTGTTTTTATTGAGATTTAATTATTAACAACAATTAAGTACAACAGAGCCATTTAATTAATACAATAAGCTAATTGGGTGCGAAAGATAATTAGGTGACAGTGGGTTTAGATGGAGTCAGCCATATTAGGCTAGGCTTTGTTGTGTGGTGTTCTATAATTTTCAAACAACAGGCGTCTTGGTTTTTATCTGATTAGCCGTTTGTTTTTGTTCGTATTTTTCTAAGCAACAGGTGTATTAAAAGCTTATGGGTAAAATTGTTATTGATTGGTTAGTGCTTTTTCATAATATTTTGCCATTTGCTGCAGCTCAGTTGTTTCTGGTTGTACTCATCTATTTTACCTTGGTTAAAGAGCGAATTGCTCAAGAATACCCATACTATGCTACGTTTCTCGTTAGCTTTATATTTTATTTAACCGCGACCTTGGTCAATATTTTACCCATACAAGATATAGCGGTTTGGTTTCATTATTTGGCAAGCTTTTCACTTTTTTCTTTGGGATTTCCGTCCTTAGTCGTTGCGTTGTATATGCAATCGAAAGTGAATGTCAGCCCTGCATTGCGCGCTTTTGTTTATGGAATAGGCTCAAGTTGGTCTATTTTTTATTTTATAACCGCAGATTATCGAACCGATAAAGTTAATATACTGGCTTCCGCAGGTAAGGAAGGTGTGATTGCAGACTGGGTTAATTTTGCGAATTTATTTTATGCCCAGAGTCTGGTGATATTTTGTTTATTAGTCATACCAGGTTGCTATCTGCTGTATCGCATGGCTCCACAGCAAAGCAAAACTTATGTTTATGGTATGTTGAGCTTGGCGGTATTTGCCATTATTGGCAGCTTTACCCAGTTTTGGTCGATTTATTATATCGGTTCTTGCTTTTGTGCGCTGGCGTGGGCGTGGGCAATGTTCAAAAGTATCAGAGATTTAAACCAGCAAGTGAAAGCGCATTCTGAACATGAAAAAGTATTAGCATCCGCGCAATTCGCAGCTAAAACGGGCAATGTACCGCTTACTGATCTATACCCTGACTCAATTGATGAAAGCTATCCTTATCGTGAACGCGAAGATGTACTTGAAGCCTTACGAACTGCCAGTACAGGCTTAGTCGGTACAAGAGTGGCTAGTTTGGTCACTTCTCTTAAACGTTTTTCGGGTGAAAGTCCTCACGTTTTTAAAGCACGCATTCGCGAGATCCTCTATTTATTGGTGGATACTAGTATCTACCTTGGCTGTGATGCCAAAACATTAATTATTCGGTTGGAAAAACAAGGGCAATTAATTGATGCTTGTGACAATGATGCGGCGATCATAGAGCTATTAACCGAAGAGTGTTTATATTTATTGCGTGTCATAGAAGTACCGAAACGAAAAACGACGGTTGATGCCTTAGTTGAACGGATTAAAGCTTGCGTCCTTGCGAATTACTATAAAGAAGAATTAACCATGGATAGTATTGCGACTGAGGTGGGTGTTAGTCGCTCCCATGCGCTTAAGAGTTTTAAAAGTAAGCAGGGCATGACGTTAAACCAGTACTTAATAGAAGTGCGGGTCGATAAAGCAAAAAGCTTTTTGCTAGAAAAATCCGTAACTGAAACAGCTTATGAAGTTGGATTTAAGAACCCGAGCTATTTTTCTACGTTCTTTCGCAAACATACTGGCTTGTCTCCTAGGGAATACCAGCAAAACGCCCAAATTGATATCTAGTTTGGTTATAGCAAACAGTGGCTAGCTTGTTAGTTACAAGTCTGTCTCTCATAGATAAATACCGCCTTTTCCTGGTCAGGTATATCTACTGCGACCTGCTAAGTACCTGCATCCATGTCTCTTATACCCAAATCTTAATTGGCACAAATCGACTAAAATAAGATGGAAAAAGTGGATTGCAGGTAGTACTTAGCGGTTAAAAAAGTACCGTCTTTCCTGCGAAGGCAGGAACCCAGTATCTTTTACTTAAACCTATCAATGGTTATCCAACCAAAGTCACTGGATCCCCGCATTCGCGAGGATGACTAGGGTATTTACCTAAACTGTGGTGATAATATTCCAACTCGTTGACCTAAAAGAACGCTTCTGAAACTTGTGTCTAAGAGGCGTACCTGCATCCATGCAGGTACGAGGATGTTAGAGCTGAAAGTCAGTTATAGGTTGAATCTATCATCCCAAGTGACAATGTTTGGTACATACAAGAAACCATGAGCAGTAATATTTTCGATATTAACTTCATAGAATCGAGGGTCGTTTGAACTGCCTTTTGCCGCATATAAAACAGGCGCTAGAGACGGACCTTTAAACCAGTTTGGGTTAAATGCAAATGGTGTTGTTGAAATCTCGTCTTCTAATATTTGAGGTACGAATGGAAAACTACCGTTTTTAATTTGTGAATTTAATCCATATGTCGCTGTAATGTTCGAAATGGTGGTTCTAGGATCAAATGAACCTATGCGCTGGTTAGGATCAATATTGTCGTTGGTAGGATCAACGTAAGCGCGGTCAACACGAACGGCAAATTTGCAGCTATTGGCGCTAACGTTTGCAATATCAAGAATGCCGTTGTCTATGTCCCATGGTTGCAACATCACCGCCGAGTTACCATTTTTACAAGTTATGTCACGCGCGACAATATCAAATGCCCCCAGCTTAGGTGAAGCTTGATTATGAACATGATGCACCGCATGAGGGTCTGTCTCTATTCTCAATGTTGCGCCGCCACTGTACGAATCTAGGTTTTTGAAGAAGATATTTTTACCGATCCGAACTTGGATTAATCCATAGCCACCATGGCCATTTTCATTACTAAAATTTTTGACTAATCCATTCTCAGGTCCATAAATTTTCGACTGATACCAACTGAAGTTAAAGTTGGCAGCAGAATGAACAGTAAAGTCGTCCTTTACATGTATATCAGACAACATGAAGTTTTTTACGTTTAATAATTTGAATGGAATAATGTTTTTATTGACTTGGTTATTGAGGTCAACCTTAAAGCGGCCGCCCGAACCACGAATACTGACATTTTCAACGGCGCTGCCATTTTCGCCAAGATTAAAGATTGCAGGGTTGCCAGTTGGATTGATAAATGGGCGAACCGTTGCATTTTTATCAAAGATCAAATGGGTGTTCGACTTTAATCTTAACTCACCGATATACCATGTGCCTGCTGGAATGAATATACTGCCGCCGTTAGGTAATTGGGTTAGATCGTTGATTAATGATTGCAATGCTGGCGTATCATTGTTTGTATCCTGCCCGTTGCCTTGAAACTGTCTGTATACGCCATTTTTAGAGTAATTCTTATAGAAATCACCTTCGTTTGGCGCAGCATTAGAACTAATATTATATGAGTTACCTTCATCTGGCGTTGCATTCGAGCAAGCGGATGTAAACATGATGACAAATAAGGCGAGAAACTTTTTCGTAGAGAATATGGATTTAATAACTTGTTGATGTGTTTTGAACATATAAGACACCTGACTAAATTAAAATTGTTTGATTTTTATACCTAGATCCTTCTTGTTAGCTTTTAGTCACCATTCGCAAAGATTGAGATTATTCGTTTGTCAATTCGTTAACCAAAGCTGCGATAATCCTAAAGATTTGCGATAAATTAACTTTTAATATCCGACACAATGAATTTAGAAATGAGTCTTTTGTTTCAGTTTAAGGCGCGTTAATCAACGGCTCTTAGGCATTAGGAGCCTTTAAATGGGAAGCGAATGGGTACGCGAGGGTGGTTGATATTGATTAACTAGCTTTTGAAGGCGGGGCTGGTTGTTGGCTAAATAGCCTTCGGATAATTCAGCTTAGGTGTGGCACCTAAGCTGATCGATTTTAGCTAATCACATTTTAAATTGTGGGTCGCTGAGGTTTTCACTCTTCCACGTTGATAACCTTGGAAGCGTTGGATATAGGTATAATCATGCGTCTTAATATTATGGGTTAGGCCCCATTTAAATATTTTAAATGGCTCGTTTGATTTAGCTAAATCGCGCACTAGTCCCATGGCTGGCGGTGCTTGTTTTATATGGGCTAAAATTTCAAAATTAATTCCATCTTTTGCCCACTGTACTGTGTTGCGTTCAACCCCATCGGTAGTAATTAATGAGCCTATGCCGCCATTATGATGCCAAACTGCGACTTCATGACCACTATTGGAAATAGGGTTAAATGGTGATTTGGTATAAGGGCCAAATGGTGTTTCTGCGGTGGCTACGCCGTGACGAATTTCGCGACCGCCGTGGGTCATTTCCCAGCCCATTTGTTCGCCTTTATAGTACAGGTGGAACTTGCCGTTAAAGTAGGTCAGGTAAGGGTCATGGACTTTATGGCTATCGAAATCACCTTTGTTGGTTACACTAAAGCGATCGTGCACATCATCGCCAGACCATTGAGCGTTATCAGCTGGGCTCAGAATTGGCTTATCATGCTTAGTCCATGGCCCCCAAGGCGATTTGGCGTAGGATAGACCTATTTGGTTTTTAACGCGTTGGATATAGGGCGATTTAACGGTTTGATACACTAAGTAATAAGTATCTTGGTGTTTATATACTTCTGGGGTAAATACTGATCTGTCGTCAAACTCACCCGGCTTGCCGCGATATACCGCCGTTGCGTCTTCGTCCCAAGTAATGCCGTCTTTGGAGGTGGCATGCCATACTTCACTGTGATCCCAAGGCCAGACTTTGGCATCTGGATCATCTGTAAAGCCTTTGCTTGGCCCTTCGGATTTGGTGTACCAGACATGGTATAAGCCGTTTTCGAATAGCACTGAACTGGGATCGCGACGCACTACGCTTTCTTCAAAAGCCAGATCGCCTTTAAGATCTTTAACCGTAAATGCACCATACCAATTGTTCGGTTTATCCTTCCATAGTAAAGCACGTTTCGACGCGGCGCTGAGTTTGTTAGGGTTAGTAATGCCCAAACGCTCAAGCTTTTGTTCATAGGTTTCAAATGAACAAACATTGGCTTTAAACGCCGCTAATTCTTGTTGAGTGACATTGCTTTTGGCGACTAAGGCATCGTTTTTTGATGACGGTAATGAGTTAGTTGGTGATGTTTGGCAAGCGGCTAATACCGAGCTAGCTAATGCTGCTAAGCCGACTAATCTAAACGTTTGATAAAGGTTACTCATATTGTTTTTACCATTTAGTAAAAATAAGAAAACTAGATTGAACTAAGATCTTTTTTCTCTTCAGGCTGAGCGCGAAGCAGTCGAAGCCTTTTAGTTTTTTAAAATGCCGACACTTCGACGAGCTCAGTGTGAGGTCGGTTTATTACTTCAAAGCTGTGTTAATGCTCGAAGTGACGAACCTTACCTCGAAAAGGAATATCATTTACTCAAGATGCAACTTAAATACCGTGGCGATCTCGTTTAGGTCGCGCTCTGGCATTACGATATTGAAGCTATAGGTGTCGTCTTGCCATTTCACATCAACATCTGAACCTAGCATTGTGACTTTTTGTACTGCCGAGCGTGGTGCATAGCGATGGCGGCCAAGGGCTTTAATTTTGACTTTGCTGCCGGGCTTGGGCTTACCTAAAAAGTGCACATACATAGCTTTACCATCTTTACTTACGGTAAAGCGTGCATCCTTGGCGGTGTATTCAATTTTGGCTGATTGACCATCATGAGTACTAGATTTGCTGCCTGCTGTGCCATAGCCAAAGGTATCGAATGGACGAGTGCCGTATACGGCTTCACCATGGGTTTTTAGCCAGTCACCAATCACTTTTAACGCGTCTCGTTGTTGTTGGTTGATCACGCCGTCGGCACGTGGCGATACATTAAGCAGTACCACTCCGTTTTTACTCCAGACGTCGATCATATTGCGCACCACCAAGGCTGGATCTTTATAAGGGTGACCTTCTACATACATCCAGCGAGTTTGGCTTAAGGTGATATCTGTCATCCAAGGTTCAGGATGCAGATCACGACGACCACCTTGTTCAAAATCCAGCACACTGAGTGAGGTTGGCATATCATTGTGCTTATGCACGGTTACCACTTCTTGGCCGGTTTTCTGTGCATGATTAAAGAAGTTAGCTGCCATTTGTTTGCGGTAAGATTCCGGCACCATATTCATCCATGAGTCGAACCAAATAATATCGGGCGAGTATTTGTATACCACTTCGTCGACTTGCTCTAACCAGTATTGGTTAAACTCATCCAACGTTTCAAAATTACCGAATAGCTTGCGTAACTTTGGATCATTAGTGGTGGTAGGTGAACCTTGGTACCAAGGGTAATGACTGTTAAAGTCTTTCATGCCCTTTTCGAGTTTATGTTTGTTCCGCTGGCCATTACGGGCGTGATGGAAGGTGGCTATGGTTTTAAGGTCGCGTTGTTTTAGTTCGCTAAATAGCTCACCTAAAATATCACGCTTAGGCCCCATGTCTTTGGCATTCCATGGATTAACCTGACTATCCCACATCGCGAAGCCGTCATGGTGTTGCGCTACTGGGCCTGCGAATTTAGCGCCAGAGTCTTTAAATAATTGCGCCCATTCTGCTGGGTCAAAATGCTCGGCTTTAAACATGGGAATAAAATCTTCGTAGCCAAATTCTTCAACTGGGCCATAGGTTTTTTCATGGTGACGGTTCATTGAACTGCCTTTACGGTACATATTGCCTGAATACCAAGCGGTACCGAAAGCGGGCACGCTATATGGCCCCCAGTGAAAATAGATACCTAATTTGGCATCTTGAAACCATTCTGGAGCCGCCTCATGTTGCGATAAAGACTGCCAGTTTGGTTGATAATGAATAGGTTTAGAATTTTGAGTTTGTTTGTTGTCTAAACCTTGTTGCGTACTTGAGCAACCAAGCGCGGTAATGGCCAAAGCCATACATACTGCGAGTTTGTTTTTTTTAAGTAAACGTACTGACATTCCCTTGGTATTTGTGTGTTGTTTTGTCATTGTCTTACTCTTGTGTTGTAGGTCGAGGCTTGCCTCGACAAGGGTGAATAAATAAACCTATGTACCTACAATTTACATAAACGCCATCTGTTGGCAGGTTCTAAAGACACTGGGTTCCTGCGTTCGCAGGAATGACGGTATCTTTAAAACCTCAGCGTTAATTTATCTATTCAACTGAAACGTTACTGACCCCTTTACTGCGCCGTTGATTTTCTTCGGTTCGCCTTGAGGCCCTAACGCTTGGGCATAATGGAATTTGGTGCCTATGCCCGGAATTTTATGGAAGATATGTAAGCCACCAGCATCAGGGTAGTTCCACACGGCATGGCGTGGATGAACTTTGTCGTCCTTAACCATTTTTTTCGGATGAACCGGAACCGCAGGGATCGTGTTGCTTGGTTGTAATACCCCCACAAAACTGTCGGCTGGCGTATCTAGGGTTAAGCTTGCGTTTGATTTAAGGTAGAGCTTTAACCAGTCAACATCACCGAAAATACCTTTGAATTCTGGCGCTCCCCATAAATTCATGCCGGTTAGTTTGTTGTTATAATCATTCGACCAAACACCATAGTTGCTGCCTTTTAAACGGTTTGCCCAAACTCTATATGGCCCTTTACCTAACCAAGTTTTAGACTCAACATTGTTTTCGGCTAAATCAAAACCAACCGCTAGATATTTAAACTTAAACTCGTATTCGCCATAGTTGTAGTCGAGAGTCACTGCGCTATCGGCTGAGACAGTCCACTGGAAGCTATCGCCTCTTTCATTACTTGATTGAATAATATGGTTAGCACCTTGTTTAAACGCTTTGGCTTGCCAGTTGGCGGCAAATTGCAGTTTCTTGTCAGCGGTCGCGCCATATAGCACAGGGCCTAGACCTAAGCCTGAATCCTTACCTTGGAAGCTGGCACTAAGCAATTGACCGGTTTCAGGTGAGAATGTCCATACTTGCTTGCCTACTTGCAGTTCGAATGGATTACCGTTAACTTGGCTAACTTTCGCTTGTTGATTGACTATTACTTGCTGACTTGCTTTATCCGCTTTTTCTTTTACGATGGGCAGTGACCACGTCATTACTTTCATACCATGTGGATCGGTGGCAGTTAGCTCTAACGCATTGGCTTTTTGCCAGTTACGCGGCAGATCAATATTAAGTTGGCCAGATTGCCCCGGTAATATTGTCGGGCCTGCCATTTTGCCTTTAGCAATTGTGCTGGTTTTAACCTTTTTATCTTGAGCTGCAGAATGGGTAACAAAGCGCCAGCTAAAGTTACAGTCACTTAGCTTGGTATCGTAGTAATCGTTTTGTACGGACAGCTTGCCTGCAAAATCTCGACTTAGCTTGGTTTCGCTAATTTGGATTGGTGACCAAATATGACGAACCGCATAAAAGCTGCCTTCTTTCTCACCATATGGGCCAACAATACCGTCTGCCGACATATTACCCGCGGTATCCAATTCGCCCGCCAATGCGCTACCCAGTTTATCGGTGCGTTTAAGGGCGGCATCTGCCCAGCACCACAATACGCCGCCTGCGCTAGTTGGCGTAGCACGCATTGCTGCCCAGTAATCTTCTAAGCCAGCACCATGGCCGCCATCGTATAAGCCGTGTAAGAATTCAGTTGGTAAAAATACGGTTGGTTTAGCTAACTTTTCCAACAGAATTGAGTATTTCGGATAATGGAAAGCTTCAACATCTTCAAAGTTGGTCCACGGATGAATAACCTGACGATCTTGCAGATCCAGCAAGTGGTAAATCTCGTCGATTTCAAAGTTAAAGCCACTTTCATTGCCGTTTGCCCATAAGATCACAGACGGATGGTTTTGGTATTTAGTAACAATTTCATAGGCAATATTGCGGGCGATAGGCGTATCAATCCATGGATCATGCCAGTTGCTTAATTCAGTGATCACTAACAATCCTAGCTCATCACAAGCCTGCATAAATTCGGTTGTCGGTGGAAGATGAGAGCGAACTAGGTTCATATTAGCTGATTTAATTGCGCGGGCATCAGCCCACACTTTTTCTTTATTAACCGCGCGGCCCGTTTCAGGATGGAAGACATTACGGTTAACGCCTTTGATCATGATTTTTTTACCATTTAGGTAAAAACCATCTTGGCGACGCACTTCAAATGTACGGAAGCCAAAGCGCTGGTTGTAGCGTGAGACTGTTTGGCCGTCTTTACGCAGTTCAACTTGAACTCGATACAAATTAGGGTATTCAGGTGACCAGGTTTGATAGCCGCTTATTTGGTTATTAAAGCGTACGCGACCACTGCCATGGATCATCGGTTTAGACATAGGTTTACCGATTTTTTGGCCATCTAGGGTATAAATTTGCGCATGCACTTCATCTACGTAAATGGGTTCGGTTTTCCAAAATTTAGTGATGTAGTTGATTTGCGGGAAGACATCTAATGCGAACGAACCATCGGCTTTAGCATCAATCGCGACGCGATTAATAAAGCTCATATCTTGCACTTCAAGATAGACAGGACGATAAATACCGCCAAATACCCAGTAGTCTGCTTTACGCTCGGCATGATCTAAACTTTCGTTGCTCGGCTTCTTCGCCACTATGACTTTAAGTTCGTTTTGCTGACCATACTTAAGCAGCTTTTTGACTTTGGTTAGGTCATGGCGAAAAGGCACAAAGCCACCTAGATTGGGTACACCTAGCTTTTTGCCATTAACGAATACGGTGGTTTCTGTCATTGAGCCTTCAAACACTAAACGTACATGCTTTTGCTGCCATTCCTTTGGGGCAAAAAACGTGGTTTTGTAGGTGCCCACTTCGTCATGCTTTTCTTCTGGCTTATCGTGACCATAGTTGTAATTACCAAAACCATGCTGCTCCCAGTTCGACGGCACAGGGATCTTTGCCCATTCGCCACATTTGCGGCCTTTTGAGCATTTAAAGTCCCACTCAATTGCATCGGTTGTGCCTTTACCCGATAGATAATGTCTATGAGCCGTGTATTGATTGGCATCCATGTCTGACTTTGGTGGGACAGAGCTAGCGGCATTCGCCGTTACGCTTAAACCCAGAAAAAACAGAACTGAAAGTAATTTACGCATCATTTTAGATTTCTCATCGGTTATAACAAAGCACAATTCGCGTGAAAATGTGCCGACATATTTTTCGTTTAACTGTTAACTATTATGTGCTGCTCATAGTGTGTTGACACATTGTGTAGGTCGCCAACACTTGTTCCAGACAGCTTTCGGTATTCCCTACATCCATGTAGGTCGCCGACACTTGTTCCATATAGCTTTCGGTATGCCCTACATCCATGTAGGTCGGACGTGTACGTCCGACATGTCGAAATAAATTTCGACCTACAATGTCTTTTTTTCAGACATAGCTTTAGGCAATTGAAGTCTGTTTACTGCATCAACTCAGGACACTTCGACTTCGCTCAGTGTGAAGCCCATTGTCATCGACAGATCCAATTTAAACTTTGGCCTGCTTCGCAAGCCATGCAAGCATAAATGCTCGCCTACAATAAAAGCGTTACATTACCGAAAACGTGACTTGGCCTTTAATTGGCTTATCACTCATTACCGGTAAGCTTTGTGGGCCTATACGGTCTTGAGGGCCAAACTTATTTCCCATTGGTGGTATCTTATGGAATATAAATAAGCCGCCGTTGCCGGCTTGTTCAGGATAGTGCCACCAAGTATGAGCCGGGCCGAATTTCTGCTGTTTGCCTCGTAAGCCTTCTACGTTGCGCGGTTGCATTACACCTATGGTGTCACGCGTTGGTTTTTCTAACTTAAGTGAGCTGCCGTTTTTAAGGCCAAACAACATCCAGCGTACTTGGTCAAATATGCCTTTAAATTCCGGTGTTCCCCAGTTCTCGCCAGACAAGTAATCGTTGTATTGGCTTTGCCATAAACCAAACTGCATACCTTCTACTCGGTTTGCCCAAGTGCGGAATGGACCGCGGCCAAGCCATTGTTTATTAGTGACTTGGTCTTCAGCTAGGTTAAAGCCAACTGCGCTGTACATGATTTTTTGCTTAATTGGCACAAAGTGATAATCAAGCGTGACTTTGCCGTTATTGTTTAGTGTCCAGCTAAAGCTAGATTCATCGGTTTTACTGTTAGATGTAATAACGATGACGTTAGACTTTTTAACTAATTTAGTTCGCCAGTTGTGGTTAAAGATAATGGGTAGGTCTTTATCCTGCTTGGCGTCATCTTCGGCTCTGGTCTTGGTTAAAATGCTTGATGGCTTGCGCGGCTTACCCGCATACAGAAGTGGGCCATTACCAAAACCAATATCCTTGCCATTTACACTGACTGACTGCAACAGACCGGTTTTTTCTGAGAAAGACCAAGTGCTATTGCCGAGCTGCACAACATAATCGTCAAGCTGTTTAAGCGAGACCTTTTTGTTGGAATGGCTGATTTGGTCGTTGTCGATTTGGTAGTTGCCTAAGTCCCAAGTCCAGCTCATTATTTCCCTACCGCTGGCACTGTAAGCGACTAGTTTTAAGCCGTGTGCTCTAGGTAATTGCTTGTTGATCGGTAATGAGAGTTTACCTGTTTGCCCCGGTGCGATGGCTGAACCTTTTAACTCACCTTGTGCCAATAAAGATGTTTTGTATTGTTCTTTGTGTTGCCTAGCTTGTGGGTATTGGACTTGTGAATATTGTGCCTGTGTATATTGAAGTAATTGCCATTTAAACGTGACAGCGTTAAGCGAGGTTTCTTGATAGCGGTTTTCGACAGTTAACGTGCCATTAAAGTCACTGTTTAGTGTTTTCTCGGTTATCTGAATTGGTGACCAAATTTCGCGAACCGTAAAGTAGCTTGCCTCTTTTTCACCATAAGGGCCAACTAGTCCATCGGCTGAACGGTTGCCATAGGTGTCTAATCTGCCACCCATATCCGTGCGTTCAATTGCCGCATCTGCCCAGCACCATAATACGCCACCCGCGCCGATGGGTGATTGGTGAATTGCTTTCCAATAGTCGGCCATACTGGCACCGTGACCACCATCATATAAACCGTGTAAAAACTCAGTTGGTAAGTAGATATTAGGGCCTTTGAGTTTGTTAACTAACTCATCCCATTTTGGATAGTGCAGGGTATCAATACCTTCAAATAAAGACCAAGGGTGGATCACATGGCGGTCTTGTTTGTCATACAGGTGATACATCTGGTCGACTTCAAGGTTAAAGCCGTTTTCGTTACCATTCGCCCATAAAATGACTGAAGGATGGTTTTGGTAGCGTGCGACGATCTTAAACGCTATTTCACGTGCAATGGGGCTGTCGATAACCGGGTCATGCCAATTGGTTAATTCGGTGATCACTAACAAGCCTAACTCATCACAGGCTTGCATAAATTCGGGTGTAGGCGGCAGGTGAGAGCGTACTAAATTAGCATTCATCGCCTTAATATCACGTGCGGTCTGCCAAACATCTTGCTTGCTAACCACGCGACCATGTTTCGGATGAAAGACATTGCGGTTAATACCTTGGATCAACAGCTTTTGACCGTTTAGGTAGATACCGTCTCTGACTCGCACGTCAACAGTACGAAAACCAAAGCGCTCAACTTTTTCGGAAATGGCTTGGCCGTCACGTAGCATAGAAACCCGAACTTGGTATAAGTTTGGATGTTCTGGTGACCAAAGCTTGGGTTTATTGATTTTAGTATTAAGCTGAACGCGACCAGTCGCGCCAATGATCTCGGCCGAGAAAGGCTTACCGACTTTTGTGCCGGAAAGAGTTTCGATTTGCGCTGTAACTTGGTCAACATAGTTAATGGTTTCACGCTTGAACTGGGTGAACCGTTGCACTTGCGGGAATACGTCCATATTAAAGCTACCATCAGCTTTGGCATCTATCGCCACGCGATCAACAAACTCTTTAGCCTGAACTTCCAAGAATACCGGGCGATAAATACCGCCAAACACCCAGTAATCGGCTTTACGTTCGCCCATATCTAAACTGTGATTAGTTGGCTTTTTCTTTACTAATACTTCTAATTCATTTTCTTGACCAAATTTGGCGCTGTACTTATCCAAGATAAAGTGAAATGGGATATAGCCACCAAAGTTAGTTGCACCGACAGGCTTGCCGTTAATTTTGATTGAGGTTTCGGTCATTGCCCCTTCAAATACTAGGCGTACGTGTTTGGTGTTTTTCCATTCTTTGGGTAAGAAGAACTTAGTGCGATAAGTGCCGGTTTCATCGAATTTAGTGGCTGGATCGTCGTGACCATAGTTATAGCCACCAAAACCTTGTTGCTCCCAGTTGGACGGCACAGGGATCTTTGTCCACTTGCCGCAATTACGGCCTTTTGAACATTTAAAATCCCAGTTAATGGCGTCGCTGTAGTCTTTGCCCGACAGGTAAATTCTTTCAGCTTGTAACTCGGTAGCCTGCAATGTAAGGCCACAAAACAGCATAAGCATGTTGGCTATTATTAGTATTTTTTTCATGTTGTTTTTGCGCATATTTTGCGAACAAATCTTATTTAACAACAATCTCAGCTTGAGATTATTTTAATGTTTCTGTAGCAGCTCCACTGCTATTGTCGAAATAAATTTCGACCTACATGGATGTAGGGAATGCCGTTAAGTGTCTGGAACAGCGCACGGCGACCTACATGGATGTAGGGAATGCCGTTAAGCGTCTGGAACAGCGCACGGCGACCTACATTGGCTTTTCTTACTATTGCTTACGCTTTTGGCAAATCAAAACCGAAGTAATTCGCCGCATTGTTGTAACAAATATCTTTAACTAAATTGCCGATTAAGTTGAAATCTTTTGGTAGTAAACCCTGCTTAATGTCGTTACCTAAAACATTGCACAGCACGCGTCGAAAGTATTCGTGGCGCGTAAAGCTTAAGAATGAGCGTGAATCGGTCAGCATGCCAACAAAACGACCTAGGCTACCGAGTTGTGATAAGGCTTCGATTTGCCGTTCGATACCGTCTTTTTGATCAAGGAACCACCAACCTGAGCCCATTTGTAATTTGCCTGCGGTTTTACCGTCTTGGAAATTACCAATCATGGTGGCAATCATCTCGTTATCGCTTGGGTTTAAGTTATAGATAATGGTTTTTGGTAAGCTTTCTTCACGATCTAAGGTATCAAGATATAAGGCTAGTTTTTCTCCTTGGCTCCAATCGCCAATGGAATCAAAGCCTTTGTCTGGCCCCAAGGTTTCGTTCATGCGTGAATTGTTATTGCGCAACGCGCCAAGGTGTAATTGCTTGGTCCAACCTTTTTTCGCGTCCATACGGGCGAATTCTAACAGCAGTGCTGTTTTGAACTGTTCGACTTCGGTTGGGGTTGGTAAGCTGCCAGCGCGAACCTTGTTAAAAATAGTCGCTAACTCTTGGTCGGAGGCTGGTATAAAACTACAGGTATTTAAACCGTGATCCGATAAGCGACAACCTAAACTATGGAAATAATCATGGCGTTTGTACAGGGCGGTTAGTAGATCTTGAAAATGACTAATATCGATATCCGCTACCGCACTTAATTTGTCGATATAGGCGTTGTATTTAGTTGGGTTTTCAACTGCCATGGCGTTATCCGGGCGCCAAGTTGGTAACATGCTGACTTTAGATTTAGAGCTAGCATGCTGAATATGATACTCAAGCGAATCGACCGGATCATCTGTAGTACACACTAACTGGACATGACTTTGTTCCAGCAAATCATGGGCAGATAACCCCGCGTCAAACTTGGCCGAGGTGCGATGCCAAATCTCATCCGCGTTATCGGTATTTAATAAAACATCGTCAATATCAAAATAACGCGCTAATTCAAGATGGCTCCAGTGATACAAAGGGTTACGCAAGATATAAGGCATAATGCTGGCGAACTGATCAAACTTTTCGCGATCGGATGCATTACCTGTGCAATAGTATTCACTAACGCCGTTGGTGCGCATTTGTCGCCATTTGTAATGATCACCGTCTAACCAGACTTGAGATAAATTTTGCCACTGCTTGTTTTGCGCAAGCTCGTTTGGTGGTAAATGGCTATGGTAATCAATTATCGGCATATCAGCCGCGTATTCGTGATACAGCACTTTGGCTTCGTTACTTTGCAGTAAAAAATGCTCACTAATAAATTGATTCATGAATAACTCGCTATTTTGCATATTGTTTACAATGTTATTAAGTTTGTTTTTCCCTGTCAATATGTGACTTTATTTATAAAAATAGCATAATTGCGCAATTTAAGGCTCGGGGTGATAGTCGATTTATTTACACTTTTTTGGCTAATAGTTGGTTTAAAACAGTGTTAAACCGCTAAATGCTTGTCTTTACTGGATTGTTAACAGTATGTAGAAATGATGATTTGTTAAGTTTTCAACTTTAGCCTGTGCTAATATTTGTACGTTTTCGAGGAAATTGTATGAATGCGCCGAAAAAAATTTTAATGTTATTGGGAAATTATGATCCCGCTACTCATGCTGGCATTGCTAAAGCGTCGCGAGATCTAGGCTGGCACCTAAATGTGAGTATGCTCAGCCCGTTTCAAATTCCAACCCGTTGGCAAGGCGATGGCATTATTTGTTCGTTAAATAATAACCAAGCGTTAACCGACTTTATTGTTAACGCTAATGTACCTACTGTTGATTTGTCAGCGTGGCGCATTGATATTGCCATGCCAAGAATTTCAGCCGATAACCAATGTATTGGTCGTTTAGCTGCCAGTCACTTTTGCGAGAATGGTCATCAGTCATTTGGATGGTTTTGTCATTTACAAAACCCTGTAGCGGACGCGCGATTAAGTGCGTTTCAACAAGAGCTGACCGACAGAGGCCTCGGCAAAGCCGCGACTTTAGTTGGTGAAGCTACGCAAAATCATGATGAAATTGACGCTTGGTTAGCGAGTTTAGCCAAGCCTTGCGCCATTTTAGCTTACAACGATAACGATGCCGCGTGGTTACTTAACACCTGTCTGTCTGCCGGATATCGGGTTCCTGAAGACTTTTCCATTATTGGTGTCGACAATAATCCGTTGATTTGTGAGCACATGCCTGTGCCACTTTCGAGTATTAATCATGATCATGAGCGTATTGGCTACCAAGGCGCGTTATTGCTTAACTCTATTATTGGCGGTGAAGTCGCGCCTGAAAAAATTCAATTAATTGAGCCGCGCGGTATTACAATACGCGCGAGTTCAGATTTATTAGTGGCGACGGATCCTATTATCAAAGCCGCGTTAAAATTTTTAATGGAAAACCTGAAAAATTCGATAGGTACACAAGATGTGGCGGATTCGTTGGGGATCTCACGGCGCAATATCGAGCATAAATTTCAAAAGCAGTTAAATACTAGTGTTCACAAAAAGTTATTGGAATATCGGCTAGCAGAGGCGGAAAACTTATTACGCAATACCAAACATAAAATTGAAGACATCGCACTCATGGCGGGCTTTTGCCATGCGCCACACCTTAACCGCTATTTTAAAAACGCTTATGGCTTAACGCCACTGAACTATAGGAGAAATAGTAGCAAGTTATAGTTGCTGGATTTGCCAAAGGCGTAGGGTAATAAGCCGATGTTACTGGGTGCAAACATCGGCATTAGGGTTTAAAAGGCAAGATAGTCTAATTTTTCTATTATTCGAAACGGTAAGATAGCGTTAAATTTAGCGAACTTATCTTGGCCGAATCCACCTGATTAACCTTGTAATGTATACCGACTGCATAAGGTGAAAAATCGTATGCGACGCCTAATCCGTAATAGAGATCAATACCTGATCGCTGTTCTTGTTTTTGTAATCTATGCAGTGAATGGCCAGCGTCATTAGTAATAGATACGCGATAACATTGGCAGTCGGAGTCCCAACCCGCGAATTGCTCACTTGGTTGGCTCGAAGGCGTATGTGTTTGATCTGGGTTAGGTGTTGTCGTAATTAATTGACAAGTGCCTGATGTACAATCATAGCCCGCAGATTGATTACCCTCTAGCACTGGCGTTTTGTTATTGGAAGCAGTGCCGTTGGCAACTTTGGCATTTTGGTCAACTGCAGTGATATGAGTATCGGTAGCAATTTGATTAGACCAACGATAAAGTCCCACATTGTATTGTAAGCGCCAACTGTCCGATACTGCATATTGTCCAGCCAGACCTAGGGTAAAACCATCAATTTGGTCCTTAGCTATTACACTGCTATAACTCAAAACGTTATTTTGTTGACTAACCGCGTTTTGCGTAGTTTCAATTTCAGCTAATTTTAAATAACCGATATCAAGTGCAATATCTTGGTTTAATTGGTAACCAAGGGTCAAGCCGTAGGCAAGTGCATCTTCACTGTCTTGAGTTTGTGCTTGGCTACTGTCGGTATCTAGCATGTCTTTGGCGCTGGCTTTACCAACCGAAAGACCTAAGTAAATATCACTCATTTCGAGTGCCGTGGCGTGACTAGGGCTACAAAAAATAAAGGGTAATGAGCTTACAATTATTAGGCTCTTTTGGGCAAGATAACGCAAGTTTCTGACTCCATGTGATTGTTTAAATATCCGCACGGCAGATGTTACGTTATTTTTATTTGAAGGTTAAGTTTTATATGTTGATTGGCCGGTTGTTTGTTCGGCAGGTTGATGCCTTGTTTAACTTTGTCAGCTCTCCACTTCCAAGGATCTACTTCCAAGGGAGTTAACAGGGCGGTAAATTGCCCTGTTAAGATTGCTAATCAATACCAGAATATAAAAAATGTAGCGACCCGGTTTTATTACTTTTAATACTATGCATTACGCTGAATGAAGTTAAGCGGCCGGCGTTAATACTATGGTACCGTCCGCTTGCTTTTTACCTTGTATAGCAAAGTTGTGTTGCAAGGCATTGAGTAAACCTTCGACATCGCCAGTTTTAAATACCCCAGCCACTTTAGTATTGCGCAAATTAGTATCAGCTGTCAGTTCGATTTTTATTTTGGTGTAACGACTGATTTCCGCTACCGCATCTTCCAGTGATTCACCTCTAAACACCAAGTTGCCGCTGCGCCACGATAAATCGACAGCGATCTCGGCGGGTGCAATGTCCACCACATGGTTTTTCTTCACTTCTATTTGTTGGCGATTAATATCGACTTTTTGGCCTTTGGTCACGGCTAATGCTGATTTGGCTAGTCGGTCGCCTTTATCCACTTCACCTTCTTGCTTGTCGACCAATACTTCACCTTCAGTAACAATCAGCTCAATGGCATTTTTTTGCATTTGTACGCTAAACGCAGTGCCGACCGCCTGAATAATTTTGCCTGCAGCTAAAACACTCAAAGGACGGGTTTTATCATGTGCTACATCGATATGAATTTCACCGCGTTGCAACTCAATAATGCGCGCATTTTGGCTGAATCTTACCTGAACAAAAGTATTGGTATTTAAAGTGAGTTGGCTGCCATCAGCCAGTTGTACCTTATTGCTTTGGCCAACTTGGGTTTGATAGTTAGTTTGGGTTGATACAATTTGTTCGGACCAAGGCCCAGCTTGCCCCATTAAGTTGATACCCGCTAACACCAACATAAAACAGATAGATGCGGCAACGGCCCAAGAACTTGGCGTCGCTTTGCTGCGCGTGGTTTGCGATGTTTGTTCTACTTGTGTTTCCGCGTGTAAGTTAACTTGTGGAAACAGATCGGAAAGCCGCTGTAAGTCATCCATTTTGTCCCACATTTCAGCAACGTTTAATAAGCAAGGTAAATGTTGTGGTTGCTCGGCCAGCCAATTTTTTAAGGCTTGCTCTTCAATTTCGGTTAAGCCGCGATCCAGTTTACTGATCCAATCGCATGCTTGACTCATCACTTGGTCTTGGCTGTGTTTGTCTGGAAACTGAACGACATTACTCATGACGTGCTCCTTGTTTGTTGGCTGCAAACTTGGTTTGAGTCGCTGGACTCAAATGTTCCCTTTCTAACATAAATTGCATGCAGCGTTTCATGCCGGCGGCAATGTGTTTTTCCACCGTGCTTTGACTGATCTCGAGTTTTTCTGCGATCTCTTTTTGCGAAAAACCGTATACTTTCTTCAAAATAAATACTTTTCTACATTGTAATGGCAATTGGCGAATACTTTCACAAAAATCAGAAAACTCTTCACGAGAGGCCGTAACCTGATACATTTCGTCGTCGTTCTGACTGCGTAGCAATTGCTCTACTTGTTCGTTTTCATCGTTTTGCGCTGCGGTTTTAACAGCGGAGCTTTTTAGGTAATCGTAAGCGATATTTTTTGCCGTTTTTACCATAAATGAGCGTGGCGATTTGATGTCACTCTTGTTGTCTATTTGACAGATCCTAACGTAAGTTTCTTGCACTATATCTTCTATTTCACTAGGTGGAACAATTCGCGAAAGTAAACGCGAGATCAATCCCCGAGAAGATAGGAAAATGCTGTTGAGTTTGGGATCTTGTGACATATAAAAATCGACAAATTTAAGCGAGTTTCTATATGACGAATCAGTATCAATAATCCGCCATACCAATTTTTTTGACTAATCTGTTAACTATTCATTTACCTTATGGGCAAAAACTGAATAATAGTATCTGCTGTATATTGTAGTTTGTCTGCAAAAAACTGATTAATTTCGACAAAAAATATAGATCTAGATTGAATTTGTTAAAAAAATATTTAAAAAATGTATGGCGGATTTGTCCAACTTGTTCGTCTAGCGAAACTGAAGAGTATTTTGCTTTTCAGGTTTTATGCTTAGGAAGGGTTTTAACACCAGCCAGTTTTGTACTGCTAGTTTGTCTGTCAGTGCCTGCGCTTGCCGGTGAAAAAACCAAGATTGATTTTGACATTCCTAAGCAACGAGCTGATTTGTCATTAATTCAATTTGCTGAGCAAGCTAATTTGACACTGCTTTTTCCGAGTGCCCAAATAGGTGAGATACAAGCAAACCCATTAAATGGGCAGTACCCTGTACAACAAGCCGTGGTTTTGTTGTTGGCAGGTACAGGCGTCAAAGGTGAGTTTAATGAACAAAATCAGCTAGTTATTTCACTAGACTCAGGTTTGGAGCCAAACAACAATATGCAATTACCTAATAAGAAAAAAGTAGCTGGCGCGGTCGCGGCCATACTCGGGACGGTAACTAGCTCACAAGTCATCGCCAATGAAACACAATCACTAGAAACAGACGAAGTTATTCAAGTCATGGGGATCCGTGGCTCGTTAAGTAAGTCAGCCTCAATTAAACGAGAAGCATCCGGCGTTGTTGATGCTATTTCCTCAGAAGATATTGGTAAATTTCCAGATACTAACCTCGCTGAATCATTGCAGCGTATTACTGGGGTATCTATTGACCGAGCCAATAACGAAGGTAATCAGGTTACCGTACGTGGTTTTGGTCCGAGTTTTAATTTGGTAACACTAAACGGCCGTCAAATGCCTAACTCTTCGGTTTTGGAATCGCAGGGCATTTCACGCAGTTTTAACTTTCGTGAAATTGCGTCGGAAACCGTCTCGGGTGTGACTGTTAATAAAACAGGGCGAGCTAATGTGTCTTCCGGTGGTATTGGTGCGACTATCGATATTACGACAGCAAAGCCGTTTGATTATGACGGCTTTAAAGCTTTTGCTGGTGTAAAAGGTATATACGACACTAGCGTAGAAAAGGGTGACAAAATTACGCCTGAATTATCAGGTATGGTTAGTCAAACCTTTGCTGATGGTAAATTAGGTGTATTGTTGTCGGCTTCTCATTCTGAGCGTCATAGTCACCGCGATCGTGTTGGCACCGACGGCTGGTATACATCGGCTAAAGACAGTGTTGATAAAACAGCAATTGATACCACTAAAAACCCATCGAAAACGGTATTTATTCCTTGGACCGCGACAGTTGAACATTATGATACAGAGCGCGAACGGCAAAATGCGCAGGCAGTTATTCAATTCTCGCCTATGGATAGCCTAGTTGCGACGTTAGATTATACGTTATCGCGTTTTGAAGAAGTCAGTTATACCAACCGTATGGCTTATTGGTTCGATGATCCAAGTGGTAAAGCGGATAGCAATGGTACCTTGATTAACCCTTTTGATCCTGATGACGAGCTAAATTTTTGGGCGTGGCAATACTTTGAGAAAAAAGAAAATGATTCTTTAGGTTTAAATGTTAAGTGGCAAGCAACAGATGAGTTGAGCTTTACCCTTGATTGGCATGATTCAACATCTCATTCCAACCCTGGTGGCAAAACTGCTGAAACCTTGGCTAACCTTAAAAACCCTAAATATGATCATGATAGCAATGACACAACCCCAAGCTTAGGGGTGGATATAGGGGCGAATTTCTCTGGTGATATTCCAGCCATCACAATTGATGACAGTAAGATCCCTGGCAGTGCGTATGACAAGGCGAATATCGTTTCGGATTTATATCAGTTACGTGGTTATGAAATGGAAAACAACATTCAGCAGTTACATTTAGCTGGTGAATGGGAAAACTTTAATACAGGCTTGTTGAGTAAAGTGAAATTTGGTGTGCAAAGCACCGAATATCAAGTAGATACTTTTTTAAGTCAGCGTTTTGATTTTGTCTCAGTCCCGTTAACTGATTTAGATATATCGTTTGAGCCATTGGGTGATACGGCTGATCAATTCTCAGGAACAGATAAGTTATTCCCGCTGGTGCCAAAATACAGTGTTAACCAGTTTATCGATATTGTTGAGAAAGCCGGTAAGTTTAATGCGCCTAATATTCGCACTAACGGTATTACTGAAGAAACAACAGCGGCTTATATTAGTGCTGATTTAGAGACCGAAGTCGCGGGTATGCAAGCCAATATTAATGTCGGAGCTCGTTACGAGCAAACCGATATTACGGCTTACTCAGTGGCTGAAAGCATTGTCGCTATGAATTTTAACCATGATGAAGAGTTACGTCCTGTTTATGATGGTGTTGCCGCGCGTCAAAATTTAACGGGTGACTATACGCGATTCCTGCCTAACTTAGATGTCAGTTTAAATGTGACTGATGAAGTGGTTGCTCGTGTTTCTTATGGTAAAACGATTTCTCGTGCCGACATTAGCGCTATGTTCCCTTCCACAACCTATAACGCGCGTCCAGACGGACCTTTTAGAATTACTCAAGGCAATCCAAGCTTGTTACCTATTACCTCAGATAATATCGACTTATCGTTAGAGTGGTATTTAGATGACGGTAGTTATGCGTCAATTGGTTACTATCGTAAAGACGTTGAAAACTTTATTGGCTCTGTTACCACGAATGAAGAGTGGAATAATAAAGATGGCATTGTTTTAACTGATCCGAGTATCAACCCAAGAGCAGGCTGTCCTGATTCATCTGTTGAACCTAATCCTGCTTGTTTGAGCCAAGCCAGCGACCCAGCTATCACATGGGAAGTTTCTCGTCCTGAAAATCTACAGTCTCGTACCGTCGATGGTTGGGAATTCAACGTGCAATATATGTTTGGCGAAACCGGCTTTGGTTCCGTGGCAAACTATACTACGGTTGAAAGTGACGAAACCTATGATCGCTTTGATTTCTCGCAAACTGTGGCGTTAACCGGCCTAAGTGACTCTGCAAACTTAGTTGGCTTTTATGAGAATGACCAGTTGCAAATTCGTTTTGCTTATAACTGGCGCGATGAATTCTTAATGCGATTCCAAGGTTCTGAGCCGCGTTTTGTTGAAGCCTATGGCCAGTGGGATATGAACGTTAGTTACGATATTAACGATAACATTTCGGTGTTTTTCGATGGTATCAACCTAACTGATGAAACAGTACGTCGATACGCTCGCTTTGAAGAGCAAGTTATTGACGCTGAGCAGTATGGCCCGCGTTACACCTTTGGTGTTAGAGCTAAATGGTAATTTAATAAACCTTTTGGCGAGTATTAAAAAGCCGTTCTTACGGGCGGCTTTTGTTGTTTGAATAACAGAGTACACACCATGACAACTCCAGTACGTAATATTGTCATTCTTGGAGGCGGCACCGCGGGTTGGCTCACTGCGGGCACTATCGCCGCTAAGTTAAAAAAAGAGTTTGAGCAAGGTTATTCAATTACCTTGGTTGAATCACCTAATGTGCCGCCGATTGGTGTTGGTGAAGGCACTTGGCCAACGATGCGTCGTACATTAAAAAACATGGGGGTGCGTGAAACAGACTTTATTCGTGAGTGTCAGGTCTCGTTTAAGCAAGGTGCCAAATTTGCGCAGTGGGTTACCGGTAAGCCAGATGACTTTTATTATCACCCACTCGTTTTGCCGCAAGATTTTGAACAGACTAATCTTGTGCCTCACTGGCAATCTATCGCGCAGGCACCTTCATTTGCTCAAGCTGTGAGCCCACAAGAAACCGTATGTGAAATGGGGCTTGCGCCCAAAAAAATAACGACCCCAGAATATCAAGCAGACATTAACTATGCTTACCATTTAGATGCTGGGCGCTTTTCAACTTTTCTGAAAAATCACTGTACATCACAACTAGGCGTTCGGCATGTATTGGCCGATGTTACTCAAGTTGTATCTGCAACCAATGGTGATATTCAAAGCTTAAAAACCCAACAAGGGAAAGAAGTTAGCGGTGATTTATTTGTCGATTGCAGTGGTTTTCAGTCTTTGTTGTTAGGGCAGCACTATCAAGTTCCTTTTGTTAGTTGTGCTGATGTGCTGTTTGTCGACAATGCCATTGCTGTGCAAGTTCCGTATCAAGCGCCAGACACTCCAATTGCTTCTCACACCATTTCTACAGGACAATCGGCTGGTTGGATTTGGGACATAGGTTTGACTCAGCGTCGAGGAGTGGGGCATGTCTATTCTAGCCGGCATATTAGTCAAGATCAGGCTCACCATGAGTTACTAAGTTATATTAAGCCATTTTGCCAAGACCCAACCCAACTTAACTTTAAGCAAATTCCGATCACGTCGGGGCATCGCAAAGTGTTTTGGCAAAACAATTGTGTGGCGGTTGGTTTATCCGCAGGTTTTTTAGAGCCACTGGAAGCCTCGGCTTTGTTACTGGTAGAGATTTCTGCCAATTTTATTGCGGAGCGTTTGCCAACGGGTCGGCAAGCGATGGATTGGGTCGCTAAGCGTTTTAATCAAACCGCAGATTATCGTTGGCAATGCATTGTTGATTTCTTAAAACTGCATTACATGCTTAGTCAGCGGCAGGATACGGCATTTTGGCGAGATAACCGTGATGAAGCGACGATCCCTGAGCGCTTATTAGAAAGGTTGGCATTGTGGAAATATCAAACCCCTTGGCAGGATGATTTTGACCAAACAACTGAGGTTTTTCCGGCTGCCAGTTACCAGTATGTTTTATATGGTATGGGGTTTGAAACCTTAGCGAGTCCTTTTGGTTTATCAGCCGCTAGTAAAAAAATTGCGATGACGAGTTTTAATAAAAATATAGCGCTTACGCAGTCATTACTTAGCTCATTGCCGAGTAACCGAGAATTAATTAATCAAATAAAGCAGTACGGCTTACAACCCTTGTAAGGCCAACAGAAAATTACTAAGAGAGAACAATATGGCTAATTACACCGTAGTGGAACCTCAAGTTCACAAAAATACCAGCATAGCGCTAGGGTATAGCGCTGAATTTGGTGACAATATTCATTTTGCCCCAGTTATTGCTGACGAGTTGCGGCGCTTGGTTACCGAATACCCAGTTGGTTTTTTAAAAGATCCGCAAACAGGTCAATTTAACTTACAAGCACTATTGGGGTTTGAGGTAGGGGAAAATTTATTTTTGCAGGATCAGCAATGGTTAGCCAGTTATATTCCACTTCATTTTCAGCGCCAACCTTTTATGTTTGGTGTTGTGGGAGAACAAGAGACAACGCCGGCTGATGAAAATTTAGTGGTGGCAATTAATATGGATAGCCCACGAGTTCAAACGTCTAACGGGCACAATGCGCAAGCTTTGTTTGATGAGCAAGATAAACCGACGGCGTTTATGCAGCGAATTAATAGTATGCTGAGTCAACTTATGCCGGGTATTCGCCGTACAGACACATTTGTACAAGCGCTATTAGATTTAGAGTTGATTGAGCGGGTACAATTTGAGATTAGATTAAAACAGGGAGGGAATAAAAAATTCGATGGTTTTTATTCAATCAATGAAGATAAATTAGCCGAGTTACAAGGCGATATTTTACAAAGCTTCCATAGCAAAGGTTACTTACAAGCCTGTCATTTGATTATTGCATCGTTGTCAAATTTGCAGAAACTCGTCAACCTAAAAGATGCCGCGAGCGAGAACTAACAGAAAAGCGCACAAGATTTAAACATAAGGTAATTAATTTAAAGACTTTTGTGAAAAAAGCGGCTTTAAAGTATCAAGTTTTTGTGGGTGAGCATTTATGCTTGCAGAGCCTTAAAACCATTATCAGTTAACCATCGCTGGCGGTGGTTAACTCCGCGTAATCGGATATTTCGGTGTTATTCGAATAAGTTCGCATCTATTATGGATATAGAAAATCTCGGGTGGTAGGGAGCAAACACCGGGGAACCTTCAAGGGTAAATTTCGCTCTTGGGGTTTTGGCAGAATGAGCAAAACTAAAGGTGGTTAGGTTAAAAATGCGACTAAGTGAATTTTTGTAAGGGAAAGGTGAGTGCCAAAAAGTTTAACAATCGTGTATTGCTTCGTTGCTGTCGATATTGGCAATCATGACTGGGATGAGTAAGTATGACCAAGCGACAATACTAAGCGCTGATTGCAATGGTGTTGTCGTTTACAGACGGTAAACTGGTTAACTAATATATAGTCAAAGCGATTAGGTTTTAGGGGCAGGTTTCTAGTTCCAGACGAAACCTAAGTACTTACATCCATGTAAGCAAAGCCGTCAAAGCTACCGCGTCCTGCTAACGCCCCTTACCTGCATCCATGCAGGCAAGCTTCGAGACCCCATGAGCATATGCTCTATTATGTGATTGGGGTTGCCTAAAGGGATTTAGGTAGTAGAACGACGCAGGAGCCAAAGTCGAGAGTAAGCGCTGACAATGAACCATAAGGCCTGAGCGAGAAGACTATAGTTAAACTAATATAGTTAAATATGGGACAAACCACATCCATGGATAATAAGACAAGCGAGCTGTACTTACAGCAATTTCAATTATTAGCTAAATACAATCAGGCACTGAATCAAAGCTTTTATCAAGCTGCATCACAATTAGATGAGGCGGCTCTTAATTTAGATCGCCAAGCGTTTTTTCCTTCTATTCTCGCCACCTTAAATCATTTGATTGTGGGGGATATTTTGTGGCTCAAACGCTTTGCGACCCATCCTAGCCAATTATCCGCTTTAAACGCCTTGGCTGATTACCCTGCAGCGACCAGTCTTGAGCAAATAATGTATGCCGACTTGGCTACTTTGCAACAAGCCCGCTTTGCCTTGGATGAGACCATAATTGAATTTTGCCAGCAATTGACGCCAGAAATTCTTGTAAGTCCATTTGAGTTTAAAAATATGAAAGGCCAGCAATTTAGTAAAGCCTATGGCTTGGTTATTCATCATTTACTTAACCATCAAACGCATCACAGAGGCCAAGTGTCGACTTTACTGTTTCAAGCTGGGGTTGATGTCGGCGTAACGGATCTACTTTATCAGATCCCTGAATTGACATAGGTTATAGTCAAGCGATTTGGACTAGGTGACTTTGTCTAACCTTTGCTATCTTTATTAAATTATTGGTTAGTCTAACCAAGCCGTGTCATCAATGGTTAGTTGATAATGAGATCGCTTGGGTGAATAGCATTTACTCAAGTGTTTAAAGTTAATTTGTCCCCAGTACGATTTATCAATCAACTTAGCATCTTGATGTAGGTTGTTTTTGGTTAAGGGTTGGAGCGGCATGGTGATCATGGTATCTGTTTCTTCAGCAAAATCTATGCCCTGAGCGTAATCCAACATCAGTGCCAAAGCGACACCGCCTTCAATAAAATGACCGCCATAGGCGACATCTATCCAACCTGTTTTAATCAGATCCATGGTTTGCTGTGTCCAGTCGAAGGTGCCAAGGGTGATCTGCCCAGGCTTAAATTGCAGATCTTGCAAAACACTGATTGCACCCAAGGTAATCTCATTGCCAGCAAGCCACATAGCATGAGCACTGTTAGCCCGCTGTAGCCTTTGTCGTAGTACTCGACTGGCATCTTGTTGTGACCAATTGGTGTGGGCAACCGGATATAAGCTGACCTTATTTTCATCAACTGCTTTTTTTAACCCTTTTACCCGATTTAAACTGACGGTAGATTTTATCGCTCCAGCAATGGCAATCATACTTGTCGATGTTTGCTGTGGCTTGTTAGCTAAGATCCGACGTGTCATATGATAACTTGCAGCTTCATCGTCTGGCATTAGGTGGCCTATCCAATACTGATATTGCTCCCTTGGTTTGCCAAATATCTGACGTAACCTTTCACCAAAGCTGGTATTTAAACTGAAATATGGCAGGCGGTGTTGTTCAAAAGTATCGACAATCGCTGACTTTGGGATCATATAAAACAAACCTAGTGCCATATCCGGTTTGTTGTCTTGATTTAAGGTTTTTTCTAGCTCTTGTGTAAATACTGCGGCTCCATTAGTTACTCGACCAATCTCTAATGTGGTTAATTTGATGTTTAAACTTTTAGCGGCGGCTTGAGTAAATTGTTTGTGGCGATACCAAAAAGTGTCGGGCGGGGCTTTAGGGACAAAGTAAACCACATGCAGTGGTCTAACTTCCCCTTGCTCAGAAATGACTTGGCATTTTTCAGACGAGGCTCGGCCAGTGAAAAGCAAAAGTAAACAAAATAGCACTGCTAGCCAAGGATGGGTCATGCTGTTTTTCAAGTCGTCTGGGGGTATTTAAAGTATAAATGACTTTGTGAAATTGGCAGGTAAAAATTTTTCCTAAAGGTGCAAAAGATCCAGTGCTAAAGACCGAGTAAGGGTAAATGTTTGAGTCTTTTGTAATTGAGGGCAGTCATGATGCATTGCATCATAATGGCTTGAGGAAACGGTTTGGCGATCTCTAGTTTAATTTGTCGATTACCCACAAATTCGATTTGCTCGCCAAATACTTCTTTAAAGCTGGCGATGAGCTTGGTTTGGCAGTGGCAATATAACGAATAATGTTGTGGCTCTCTGCTATCCCAACCAATACGAATCGGGCTGCCGTATTGCGTTTGAAAACTTTGCTGCCCCCATTTGATTGATTGTTCAACATTGCCCAGTTCTTGTTGTTGGGCCACGTCTAAAATCAATTGGCGTAACAACTCTAGTTTTTCTTGAGCTGGGGTTGGAATTGTCGATTCTGGCATCCGTGTTAGGACTTCATTGTTTGCTGTTTAGTCGCTAGAGGCTATTAGCCTCTAGCGCTGTATCTAAGATATTTTAGTAAAGAAGTGATGGTAACCACAAGGTGAGTTGCGGAATAAATGTGACTAAAATCAAAACCAATACTAGCGGGATCAAGAACGGGATTGTGGCTTTAGCGCAGGTTTCAAATGGCACTTTGGTAACCCGAGATAAAACATACAACACCATGCCGACCGGCGGCGTCAATAAACCTATCATTAAGTTAAGTACCATAACCACCCCAAAGTGAACCGGATCTATGCCTAAGCTAATGGCAATGGGTAACAACACTGGGGTTAAAATGGTAATAGCGGCAATGGTTTCCATAAAGCAGCCAACAACAAACAGGATCAAGGTGATCAAAATTAAGATCATGATTTTGTTGTCAGTAAAGCCCAGCATCCATTGGGTGAAATCTTCAGTGACATGTTGGGTGGTTAATACCCAAGAGAATATCGACGCACCAGCAATGATTAGCATGATGATGCTGGTGGTTTCTATGGTCTCTATACTTAACGCCACAAACTTTTTAAAGGTTAAGCTTTTATAAACCACAGTACCTAAAAACAGGGCATAGGCCGTAGCGGCAATTGCGGCTTCAGTGGCGGTGAAAATACCAAACAAAATACCACCAATTATGATCGCTGGGGTCATTAGCGATAAAAATGCGCGTTGAAACGTAGTTGTGCAGTTACTAACCGAAAATGCGTGATCTTTAGGGTAGTTACGTTTTTTGGCATACCAAGCAATCATCGCCATTAAGGCTAATGCCATTAGCAAACCCGGGATCAAACCTGCAGCAAACAGTTGGCCAATTGAAGCGCCAGCCATAACACCATAAATAATAATAGGTAAACTGGGTGGAATGATAGGGCCTATGGTAGAAGAAGCGGCTGTGACACCGACAGCAAAACCGGCGTCGTAGCCTTTTTCGCGCATGGCTTTAACTTCAATCGCGCCTAAGCCGCCGGCATCAGCGACCGCTGCGCCTGACATACCAGCAAATAAGACAGAAGCGCCAACATTTACATGGCCTAAACCACCGCGTAACCAGCCAACTAATGCATTGGCAAAGTCAAAAATACGTTGGGTTATACCGGTTGAATTCATTAATGCACCGGCAAACACAAAGAAGGGGATGGACAGCAAAGGAAAACTGTTCATGCCGCCTACCATACGATGCAATACCACTAGATCAGGCAATTGGCCGTCAACGATAACAGCCAGTAAGGACGAAACGATTAGTGCAAACGCGACCGGCACGCCTAATACGATCAACAATAATAGTGAGATAAATAAAACCGCAATAACCATTAACCTTCTCCTTGAGTTGTTTTAAGCGCTGCATAATCTTGGCGGATGACAATTAGCGTTCGCCAAGCCATTAATACTAAGCACAATAAAATTAAGCCATAAACCCAACTTAAGGATACGGTTAACGAGGCTAGCGTGTGTTTTTCTATTAGGAATACGATTTGCCAAGCGTAAACGGCTAATGCGATCACAATGGCGAAACTAAGCATGGAGATCGCTAATTGAAAAATCGCCTTTACCTTAGGTGATAAATAGCGATGTAAAATAGTAACGCCAATATGACTATTGTTACGGCTGGCGATACATGAACCGGCAAAAGCCAGCAAAATGAGTAGGTAGCGCGCGACTTCTTCTGACCAACCTAATGGTACGTTTAACACGTAGCGAGTAAAAAATTGCGCAAATAAAATTAAGGCTAATGCCCAAAATAGGGTCAAGCTTATATAGTCTTCAAAGCGCAAGTTCTCGGCTGCGCTTTCGTCTTGTTGTTCATCAAATAATGGGTCGTTTTGCATACTGGTCTTCTTATTCGATTAATTATTTAGAGACAGGATCAAGAGCCAGCAAACGCTGGTAATTATCTTGGCCGACTTTTTCGATAAACGGGGCGTGCATTTTTAAAGTCGCTTCGCGAAATGGTGTTTTATCAACTTGATGTACGTTCACGCCTTGTTGCTTAAACCAGTCGATTAATGCCAGCTCATTATTGCGGGTGTCGCGCGAGACACGTTGTGCGGCCTGATGTAACACAGACGCAAACAATTGTTTATCTTGCTCGTTTAATGCTTGCCAAGTACGGCCACTCATAATGGTTAAAATAGAGCCCAGTAAATGACCGGTTAGGTTAATGTCGCTTTGTACTTCGTAAAACTTTTTGGCTTTAATGGTGGGTAATGGATTTTCTTGGGCGTCCACCACATTTTGCTGTAATGCCATATACACTTCAGAAAAGGCAATCGGGGTCGGGTTGGCATTAACCGCCAGTGGAAACATTTTGAAAATGGTGGCGTTAGGCACACGAATTTTCATTCCTTTAATACTGGCTAAATCGGCAACGGGCTTGTTTGAGGTTAAATGACGCTCACCATAGTAGTTGTTCCCTAACACTTGATTGCCATGGGTTTCATGTGCATAGCCGTTTGCTAAATCAGTAAACAGATCACTGTTACTAAAGGCTTGCCAATGTTGATAACCACTAAACATGTAAGGCATATCGGCAACCGCAAAAGGGGCATAAATTTGCGAGGTAAAACTGGTGCCGGTATAAATTATGTCAACAATTCCTAAACTGAGGCTTTCGTTGAGCTCAGCTTCTTTGCCTAGAATTGAAATTGGAAATACATCAATTTCGAATCGACCATTGGATTGTTTATTGATCTCTTGCGCTGCCCACAGTGACCACTTGTGCAAAGGTTCACTTGATTCATATACGTGTCCCCACAAGAGTTTTTGTGGTTTGGCTGTTGCGGTAAAACCTATCAAAATAGACAGGCAGACTAAAATTATTTTAAGCATGCTATTGGTTGAGTTTTAGGCACTTAATAGCAAACCATTATCAATTAATTAACACCTGTTGTAAACAGTTAACATGTAAAGAGCCTTGCACTTAGGATTGTTTTATTTGAATAAGGTCGAGCTAATGCTTTTGATATTGCTTGCGAAAATTGAGAGGTGTTTTGCCGTAAGTTTGTTTAAACGTATGGTTAAAATATTGAGCAGTATTAAAACCGCATTGCTCAGCTATTTTAAAAATAGAATGATGACCGTGAATTAGGGTTTCTTTAGCGGCTCGCATTCGCATGTTTTGTAATTCAGTATGCACGCTATGGCCTAATTCTTGTTTAAATTTGCTATCAAGTGTACGACGAGTCACACCACAGGCTTCTGCTGCTCTCTCTACCGAATAATGCTTGTTGACAAAATGTTGCTGCATTAATCCTAACGCCTGTTTAACAATAGAATCGTTGACCGCTAAGCAATCTGTGCTGCGGCGTGTTGTTACACCTTGCGGCATAATTAACTTATTTTTTCTGGGGGGCGTTTCACCTTGCAAAATTTGCTGTAACAGTTTTGCGCCTTCATAGCCTAAGCGTTCAACGTTATGGTTAACACTGGATAGCGGCACTTGTATCGAGTTGGTGATTAACTTATTGTTGTCAACGCCGATAATGGCGATTTGTTCAGGTACTTGAATGTTATGGTTTATACAGGCTTCAAGCACCATGCTTGCGTCGAGATCACGCGTTGCCATGATAGCTGTTGGGTAATGAGCTTGCTTTAAATGTTGTACTAATCGATTGGTTTTATCAGCCCAGCTGCCTTGGGTATTGCGCATTGTCCAATCTGATATGGACAAAGCTTGATCGTTAATACAACTAAAAAAAGCGTTTTTTCTAGCGGTGGCGACTTTGTCATCCGTCGCTGAAAAATAAGCAAAATGCTTATAGCTTTTTGATAAAAAATGTTCGCCAGCGAGTGTGCCAATGGCGTGGTTATCTGCTACGACCCGCGGGGCGATAACATCTTCTCTTAATATAGATAAATCAACAAAGGGCACACCTGCGTGTGTGACAAAGTCGACAACCGCATTATTGTCGGTTAATAAGCTAACAATGCCATCACCTTTCCAGCCATGCGGAATGTTACCGTTTATGGCCATTTCACAATTTAAATGCCAGTTATGTTGAGCGGCAAAATTAGCGACACCTCGATGCGTTCGATAATCATAACGGGATAAAGCGAGTAATATTTTTAGCTCTCTCATTGATCGTTTTTAAATCTCTGTCTTTACATATGATTAAATCATGTTTTTAGTCGTTTTCCATATATTGAAATTTTATGGGTGATTATTGCAATTGAAGTCTGATATTTAAGGTTGTTATAGTGTAGTTGTAATTTTAAGCCTAAGTTTTGTTCATATTTTATTGAATGTGAATATTGATTTTCATCAAGAGGTTTTGTTTTGTTCTTGGTGTATGTAAAAAATGGTTACTCAATATGAAATTGTATAGAAAGATTTTGATCTCTTGTATTTCGGCCTTGTCATTAAATTTAACGGCTTGTGCTACAACATCGCAAAACACATTAAGCACAGTTGAAATAGCAAAAGATGTGCAAAGGGTAGCCGATTGGCAAATTGAACATTTTCGCGGTAAATACAGTGGCCGTAAAAAACCGCATCATATTCGTGATTGGACTAATGGTGCGCTTTATGTCGGTATGCTGAAATGGGCAGATATTTCGGGTGATCCGCGTTATCAAGCTTGGTTAAAGTCGATTGCCGAGCGCAGTGAGTGGGATATGCACTGGCGTAAATATATGGCGGATGATCATATTATTGGCCAGCTTCATCTGGATTTATATCGTCGCTATAACGATGCCAAGATGTTAGAAAAAACCAAAGCTCGCTTGGATTTTATTATGGAAAACCCAAGCAAAGAGCCAATTACCTTAGACAACTACAAGCATTTACAACGTTGGACTTGGTGTGATGCTTTATTTATGGGGCCGCCTGTCTGGGCCAAGTTGTCTGCTATTACAGGTGAGCAAAAATATAACGATTGGATGTTCGAAGAATTTAAAGCGACAACTGATCATTTATACGATGCTGATGAAGCGCTGTTTTATCGCGACAATAGTTATATTGGGAAAAAAGTGGATGGTGAAAAGATTTTTTGGTCGCGCGGAAATGGTTGGGTATACGCTGGCTTAACCTTAGTGATGGATGAGTTAGACCCTAATACTACCCAGTATGCTTACTACAAAGATCTGTTTGTCAAAATGTCAGCAACATTAAAGCGTATTCAAACTGAACAAGGTCACTGGGCCATGAGTTTGTTAAATGCTAAGAACTATCCAACTCCAGAAACCAGCGGCACTTCTTTCTTCACTTACGGTATGGCGTGGGGCATTAACAAAGGCATTTTAAAGCGCGATGAATATTACCCTAACATAGCTAAAGCTTGGCAATCGTTAACCAGTCATATCACTCAAGATGGCATGCTAGGTTATGTACAACCCATAGGCGCAGCGCCGGGCGATGCTTGGCCAAATAAAACTGAAGTTTATGGTACAGGGGCATTTTTAGCGGCCGGTAGCGAACTGTACAAATTATTAAAAGGTCAGCTACCTGTGGCTATCGCTCGCTCACAAAAACTTGATAACGCGATTGCTATTAGTAATGCCGCGTTGGAACAAGAATACGCGAAGAAGTAATTTTGAATGAATTGATTAGTTGAACCTATGTAGGTCGCCGTGCGTTGTTCCAGACACTTTACGGCATTCCCTACATCCATGTAGGTCGAAATTTATTTCGACAATAGCATTGAAGCTGCTAAAGACTAAGCTTCCAGCTGCAACATTGCCTTAGATTCTTGGCTTTTGTCGAGGCTAGCCTCGACCTACATTAGTGCGGTTAGCTAGCTAAGTTTCAACTAATCAAGATCTGATTAAAGTAGAAAAGAATTAACATGAAAGTTAGATATACCCTAGGTCGAAACGAATACAGTCGCATGACTACCCAAGAACTGCGCGATGCATTTTTGGTAAACACGCTATTTCAGGAAGGGATGATTGAGCTCGTCTATTGTGAAGTAGAACGTGGCATTTTAGGCTCAGCAGTGCCGACCAGCCAAGAACTAGTACTTGAAGCTGGCGCAGAGTTAGCAGCGGATTATTTTTGCCAGCGACGTGAAGTCGGCGTATTAAACATAGGTGCAGCCGGTAAAATTAGCGTTGACGGTAACAACTATACAATGAATAAGCTAGATTGCTTATACATAGGACGAGGCGCTAAAAATATACGCTTTAGCAGTGATGATGCCAGCCAACCGGCTAAGTTTTATATTTTAAGTTACCCCGCTCACACTAGCTACCCAACTACGCATGCATCACAACAAGATGCTAACCCATTACAACTAGGTACGGTAGAAGACTCAAATCAACGGACAATTTTTCAATATATTCACCCTAACGGTATTCAAAGCTGCCAATTAGTTATGGGCTATACGGCGTTAAAACCGGGTAGTGTTTGGAACACTATGCCTGCGCATACACATGAGCGTCGCACCGAAGTGTATATGTATTTTGATGTATCGCCTGACAACGCGGTGTTTCACTTTATGGGCCCGCAAGACGAGACTCGTCATATTGCGGTGCATAACCAACAAGCGGTGATCTCACCTATGTGGTCAATTCATTCAGGTTGTGGCACTCAAGCTTATAGTTTTTGTTGGGGCATGGGTGGTGAAAATCAACGTTTTGACGATATGGATCATATTGCTAAAACCGCTCTTAGATAGTAGGCACTAACTTACTAGATATGGATTAACGAGAATTTTTAGTTTCAAATATAGTCAAAGCGATCAGGTTTTAGGGGAAGCCGTCAAGCTTTGAGACCCCATGAGCATATGCTCTATTATGTGATTGGGGCGAGTAAGCGCTGACAATGAACCATAAGACCTGAGCGAGAAGACTATACAACTTTGCATATAGGTACAAGCAATGGTTAAGGCAGTAAAGCAGTTTCGATTATCGGCTATATTAGCGGGTGCGCTAAGCGTCGCCGCTCCTTTTGTTAGTTTGGCTGAACCTGTGGTGTTAAATGATAACGCCGGTTGGTGTTGGTATCAGGATGAGCGGGTTATTGTTCATAATAACAAACTTTTCTTTGCGTCGGTCGCGAGCATCATAGGTAAAGACGGTGACAAGCGCAGTGGCAATATTGAAGTCGGCAGTTACGATTTATCCGGTAAATCGTCTCCTGTGGTAAGCATTATGCACGATGGTTTGGAAGATGATGACCATAATGTCCCTGCTTTACTTGCTCTACCGGATGACAATGTACTGGCGGTGTATTCCAAACATAACACTGATTATATGGTGCGTTATAGGATCACAAACGGCAGTGATAATTTAGATTCATGGCAGGATGAAGTGGCCATGAAGCGTAAAGATAAAGTGACTTACGCCAATGTGATGCGTTTAAGTGAAGAAAATAATGGCAAGGGTCGCATTTATAATTTTTATCGCGGCATCAACTTTAACCCGACTTTTGATACCTCAGATGACAATGGTAAAACTTGGTCTAAAGGCACGCACTTTATTAAAAATAAAGGTCGCCCTTATGTGAAGTATATTGCTAACAACAAAGACGAAATTCACTTTGTGACCACAGAGCAGCATCCACGCGTATTTGATAACAGCATTTACCATGGTTATATCAAAGCCGGAAAAATATACAAAAGCGATGGTTCGTTTATTCAAAATATCAGTGATGGGCCGATTGCCCCAACCGTATTAACTAAAGTCTATCAAGGTGGTAAAGACAACGTAGCGTGGACAACAGACTTACACCTAGATGAAAATGGTTTGCCATTTACTGTGTTCTCAGTCCAAATGAATGACGGGAATAAAAATCGCTGGAAGGGTGAAAAGCACGGTGATGACATGCGTTATTACTTTGCAAAATGGGTAGAGCCAAGTTGGTGGCAGTTTGGTAAAGAAGCGGGTTGGCAGGTTAATGAAATTGCCTATGCCGGATCACGCCTATATGACAAAGAGCAAGATTACACTGGCCTAGCTGCGTTAAATCCGCAAAACGCTAACGAAATTGTTATCTCTACCAATGCTAACCCAGATACAGGTGAACCGTTAATTAGTCAAGCTGATGGAAAGCGCCATTGGGAGCTATTTAAAGGCACATCTAGCGATAACGGCAAAAGCTTTAAATGGGCAGCCTTAACTAAAAATTCGACTGAAGACCATTTACGCCCTGTGATCCCAATTAATACAGAAAGCGACGATATGTATTTAACTTGGATGCGCGGTAAATACGTTTCTTATATCAAAATTGATACAGAATTGGTGATGGCTAAAAACCCACAGCCCGTTGAGTAAGGGTTGGTTTTACTGAGCTAGGAGCTAGGAGCTAGGCACTCGGTTTAAAAAAGGTTAACGAAATTAAGAATCAACGCTGCACTCTTGTGCAGTGTTTTCTGGTAATACACCTAATAAAGAATGAGGTGCTTGTTTCGCTTGAACCGCTCCCTCAAACCTTTGCCAACTTAGGTAGAGCAACTTGGCGATTTGTTCTGCTGTGGTAAGGCTTTTCCAAAAAGGTAAAAGTCACAGATATAGTCTTCTCGCTCAGCTCTTTTGGTTTTTTTACTAGTGCTTACGCTCGACAGTGCGTATTTGGATATCGGCCTGTCTTGCCTCTTATCTTCTCTTATACATAAATATTCATGACTGAAAATTAATCAAACGTTGCAGATCCCCTGAACCCACTAGCCTTGGCTATAGCTTCGTTGAATAATCTCACTCGAACAAGCTTCGTGGAACAGATCTAGTTGAAAAATCGATTAAATGACTGAAATGCGCTGTGTTTACAATTGCAAATCAATTAGGTTTAGTGAAGCATGTATTTTAATTAAACTCTATTTATATAGTCTTCTCGCTCAGGCCTTATGGTTCATTGTCAGCGCTTACTCTCGACTTTGGCTCCTGCGTCGTTCTACTACCTAAATCCCTTTAGGCAACCCCAATCACATAATAGAGCATATGCTCATGGGGATTCGAAGCTTGCCTGCATGGATGCAGGTAAGGGGCGTGAGCAGGACGCGGCAGCTTTGACGGCTTCCCCTAAAACCTGATCGCTTTGACTATATATAGCCCTTCTTCGTAACGGTTTAAGGGCTAAACACCACATAATCAGTTACACTGAAACGAGCTTTTTAAGAGACAAATTATGCAATATTTACCTTTAGGAACCAGTGGCTTATCTGTGTCAAAAGTCTGTTTAGGCACCATGACATGGGGTGTACAAAACACCCAAGCTGATGCTGATCAACAACTTGCTTACGCACTTAATAAGGGTGTTAATTTTGTTGATACCGCAGAGATGTATGCGATACCGCCGACCGCAGAAACTTATGGTAAAACCGAGTCCATCATTGGCGATTGGTTAAGCCGTAACTCAGCTCGCCGCAAAGATATTATACTGGCGACTAAGATAGCCGGTAATGGTCTACCTTGGATCCGCAATCGTGGCGATATTACCGGCCAAGCTGTTATTCAAGCGGTAGATAATTCGCTTAAACGTTTGCAAACGGATTACATCGATTTATATCAATTGCATTGGCCAAATCGAACATCGCCGCATTTTGCTAAACATATGCCAGGTAAAATCCGTTTTTCTGATGTTGATACAGCAGCTCATGAAGCACAAATGCTAGACATTCTGCAAGGGATCGACACTTGTATTAAGGCCGGAAAAATCCGCCATTTTGGTTTGTCAGATGACACGACGTGGGGCATTAAAACTTACCTCGAGTTGAGCAAAACCCATGATCTACCACGTGTGGTTTCTATCCAAAATGAATTTAGCTTACTGCATGCCAAAGATTGGCCTTATTTGATTGAGCATTGCGTACATGAACAAATTGCTTATCTTCCTTGGTCACCCTTAGCCGCTGGGGCATTAAGTGGTAAGTATATTGATGGCGCCCGCCCAGAAGGTAGTCGATGGACTTTTATGCAAAGAAACGGCAACTTCCGCGATACCGAAAACTCTAACGCGGCGATCAAAGCCTATGCGCAAGTAGCACAAGATCATGGCTTGAGTTTAACGACCTTAGCACTAGCTTGGTGTAACCAAGTGGATGGCGTGACATCTAGCATTATTGGCGCGACAAAAATGTCACAATTACAGGAAGATATCGACGCGTTTTCGGTGACGCTAAGTGAGCAGGCGCTAGCAGATGTAGCCGCAGTGTTTAAGCAATATCCGGTGCCTTTCTAGCACTTTTCAGCAAAAGGTATGATAAGTTTGGCTGGTTTGTACTAACAATCTGTTCAGAAAAGCGCGCAAGATAAAAAATGAGAGCCTTTGTAGATACCATCTCTCAATACCGGTCTCAAGTATTAATTTATGTTACTTGAGGCTGATAATTTGTTTGTGTTTTGACTACGCCAAAACATATTTGTGCAAGCTTTCGCATCGCTGCGCCTAAGGCTTGCATTTTCGTTTTTCCTTTGGCCAATAAGCGTGCTTTCTGTGCCTTTATATCTGGATTATGCTGGCTAGCAACAACTGCTGCCATATACAATTTTTCTCTTATGTAACTCGGACCGTCTTTGCTCAGAGTCGTTTTTCCAGCTTGCTTACCGGACTCTTTCAGCTTAGGAATTAACCCCAAATAAGCCGATAATTGCTTAGCGTTCTTGAAGTCTTTACTGGCGAATAAGCTCACCATGTTCCTGGAAATAACAGGGCCCACACCTTTGATAGTTAATAAGAAATCTCTGTTTTTTCCTAAATTGGGGTGACGGTCAATATGATCGTCAATCTCTTCTGTTAGATTATCAATTTCTTCTTTTAACGCTGCAATCATGTTTTCTAATGATTCAATTACACGTTTTGATGTACCTGAAAAGTCAGCCGCCTCAAATCGGTTTTCTTCACGTTGTAAATCCTTCTCTAATGCTTGTAATCGGCGCAACATAGCTCTTAACTCTCTGAATTCCTTGGGCTCTGGCTGCCAATGAGATAAAGAGTGCCGTCTGTCATGACCATACCTAGCCAGCATTATCGAGTCTGATTTATCTGTCTTGTGAACCAAATCTAAGGCTTGAGCATACTTGTGTGCTTTACCAGGATTAGCTTGTTGTAAAATAAAGCCTTTAGCATGTAAAAAATACATCAAGGGTTCACTATAAACCCCAGTAGGTTCAACGGTGATAACAATCTCTTGAGGTGTTAAGCCTGTATTTTTCAGTAACCATTCTGCTAACGCTTCATGGCCTTGAGAAGTGTTTTTTAACACCTTTGTTTTCTTTTTATTTGTGATGACATCACGAAGCCAACACACGTCTAATTTATCTTTACCAACATCAATGCCTGTAAAAGCCTTCATCTCTATACACCAATGCCATTAAGTTAACGATTTTTAGTCGGATTTTTAGTCGATTGGGCTTCGCAAGCTCAGCGCTAACCAACGTTAATTTAAGAAAAGGTGAATGCTGGGGGCAAAAATATGGTAAAATAAGTGCTTAATAATTCGATGATTTTTTTGAAAAAAACGGTTGATCTAATGACACTTATCCCGCAAGAAAATTGTTCAAAATATAGCCAATCTGATAAACAACCCTGAGTTTATTGCTCGTTATAAGTCTTCTCCTAAAGATTTTACTCGTAATCGTTCGTTAACCTTCAGTCACCTTGTCTCTTTTCTGCTGAATTTTGTAAAAGGCTCTGCTGCACAAGAGCTCGATAACTTTTTTGATATCATTGAGCAAATCAATGGTACTTATTCTCACGTAACCGCTTCGGCTTTCACGCAAGCAAGAAAAAAGCTCGACCCCTCGGTGTTCGTTGAATTAAACCGCGTGTTAGTTAACCAATATAGTCAACATTGCCGTCAACGGTGGCATGGGTTTCGCTTACTCGCTGTTGATGGTTCAACTGTCAATCTCCCTGCAACAAAGGAACTGAAAGCCCATTACAATCCAACAGATGAAAGTCGAAAGAGACCCTTAGCCCGCCTGTCTCAGCTCTACGATATCAGTCATCGAATGACGATTGACGCGTGTATTGAGGGACATCACACAGATGAACGCACGATGGCGCTGTCACATTTACCGCATACTCAGCAAGGTGATTTGGTTATCTATGATAGAGGTTACCCAGCGTTCTATATGTTTGCTTATCATCGTCATATCGGTGTCGATTTCTGCATGCGGACGCTTTCCAACTATAACACTCAAGTTCAAAACTTCATTCAATCTGATGAGAAAGAAGAAATGGTTGAATTGCACCCGAATCGGTTTGCCATCCAGCGTTGTAAGGAGCTGGGGGTATCAATAGCACCGCTCAAGGTGAGATTAGTCAGAGTGCCACTATCAAGTGGTGAAACGGAGGTGTTAATGACGTCAGTCGATGAAGACAGATTGCCTTATGAAGAATTTCAACCCTTATATCACAAGCGTTGGGGTGTTGAAGAAGATTACAAAATCATGAAAAGTCGACTTCAAATCGAGCAATTCTCTGGGAAGTCACAGGTCGCTATCGAGCAAGATTTCTATGCAAAAGTCTTAAGTAAAAATATCACCAGCCTTTTCGTCAACGAAGCGCAGAGTACGATTGATGAAACGTTAGCGCATCGCAAGCGGCGCTATCAAATCAACTTCACAGCGGCCCTTAGTGTAATGAAGCAAAACATAATTGTGCTACTTCAACTAAAAGACATCACGTTGAAGATAAACAAACTAATATCTAAAATGCTCCGGCATACCAACGCTATCAGACCAGGCCGCTCTTTTGTTAGAAACGTTAAATTGGGAGCCAAGCATCATATGAATTATAAGCGGCCTAACTAGGCAAAGGCTTAACTTAATGACATTGCTCTATACACTCCCCTTGTTCATGCAGCGTCAAGCGCTTGGATACCATTCAGTTTTATGGAGGTTAGGAAGTCAGGATATAATCTACAAAACATCATTTTCTGATAAGGGCCGAAACATAATTCCTGACTTCCCGATGTGATAAGTGTTAGCTAAACACCTATCACTGAGAGATACAAGGGCCGAATTTATTTCGGCTAACACAAGGTTTGTCTCAATTTTTATTTTTCGATCTAAGGTTATCGGTCGTATCTGCCCGATAACCTTTTTTCTATTCCAATTAGGCTGAATTTTAACGCTTATATTTTGTTAAAACTCAATACTTCTTTGCTCTCTACCCAAGGCTGAACCTTAGCGGCGAAAGATTTAAAGTGCTCTGTGTCTAAGTGATATTCAAAATCAGCTTTGCTGGCGTATAGCTCATACAAAAAGATGGTGTTTTTATCTTCTTCCCCCTGACACACATCAAAGTAATGGCAGTTGGCTTCTTTGGTTAATGAGTCATCTGCTTGCTTGTGCATGGCTGGTAAAAATTCATTTAAATGTTGCGGTTTGACTACAAATTTTACGGTAATTACGTACATAGTGTTTGGCCTATCTTGTTAACCGCCATTAATTTTTTTGGGGCGGATGTTATTGATTGTATTTTTTAGTCGACATAAACCCTGTCGAAATAAATTTCGACCTACATGGATGTAGGGAATGCCGTAAAGTGTCTGGAACTGCGCACGGCACAACCAGCTACAAGTAAAAAGCGTTGCTTTAAGCATGTTACTTGTTGGCAAACTTGGCTTTTAAATCTGCAATATTGTCTTTGCTAAGTAAGTTAGCTTGATGGCCTTTTAACTTAAACGCGAGTTTGCAGCTTTCTTCTAACTCTTCCATACCAAAAACGCAGGATTCAACGGTTTTACCACTAACAATAGGCCCATGGTTGGCCATGATGACGCCGGGGTGATTGGCTGCTACTTCATAAACCGCATCGGCCAACGCCACATCTCCTGGTGCAAAGTAAGGTACTAAAGCGATAGCGCCAAGGCGCATGGTTAAATAAGGCGTATAGCTTGGGACGGCATCCGAAGTATTGGCACAAGGCAAGCAAGACAACGCAGTAGCGTAGGTTGAATGCAAATGCAGTACACAGGTGTCATCTGGGCGTTGGTCATAAAATGCTTTGTGCAATAAAAACTCTTTTGAAGGTTTGTCACCGCTGATCAAGTTACCTTGTTGATCAAGCACAGACAAACGATCGGCATCTAAAAAACCAAAGCAACTATTGGTGGGGGTGATCACCCAACCTGTGTCGGTTTTTATACTCATATTAGCGCTGGCTCCCGCGGTTAAACCGCGGTTGAATATTGACTCGGCAAAAGCCATAAGCTTTTGTTTCGCGCTTGCTGTATCTAACATGTCATTTGTCCTAATGCTGTTTGAAAAAAGTGTTTGTCGCCAAAGTTACCTGACTTTAATGCTAGATTGACGGGGTTATCGTCTAATGTGCGTACCAATGGCACACCAGGCGCAATACTTGGGCCAATTTCAAAGCGATTAATGGCCAGTGCGCTAACAACGGCTCCTGAGGTTTCTCCTCCGGCAACCACAAAATTGCGATAACCTTTGCTGTACAAGTGTTTAGCCAGTTGCGCAAATAAGCCTTCTACTAACTCTTGCGCGGTTTGCACGCCAAGTTGCGTTTGATTTTCTTTAACTTGTTCAGGTGTCGCGGTGGCATAAATGATTGGCTTAGCGCTTGAAGGTAAGGTGTGTAACCAGTTGGTTATCGATTCAAGTGATTGTTCACCACTTTGGATCTTTAACGGCTGGATTTGATAACCCGGATTGTGGGCTAGGTATTCAGCCACTTGGCTTTGCGTCATGGCTGAGCAGCTACCGCTTAATACGATAGTGGGTGCCGCTTGGCTAAATTGTTGCTCATGTTCAAGATGGTTTTTCTGCTTGATCCCTAATGCTGGTTTTAAATCTAGTGCAATACCAGAACCTCCGGTAATCAAACTAAACTCATCGCAAATTGCGCCTATGTTCAATAAATGTTGCTGACTAATGGCGTCGACCACTAGGTAATTATATTGCTGTTTAGCGGACTGAATAGCCGCACGTAAAACCGTTTCGCCTTGTTCAACGGTTTCGTATGGAATGTTGATGGCTTTACCATGACCTTGTTTTTCCAGCATGCGAATAATGGAAGGATCTGTCATCGGGGTTAATGGGTGATCTTTTAACGGGCTTTCATTTAGCGGTTGGCCGTTAACAAATAAATAGCCGTTGTACACGGTGCGCCCGTTAACGGGCAAAGCAGGACAAACAAGCGTACTGTTTTGCTTTAACTTGTCTAGCAAGGCATCAATTACCGGGCCGATATTGCCTTTCGGTGTTGAGTCGAATGTTGAACAATATTTATAAAAAAATCGTTGGCAATGGGCTTGTTGTAACCAGTTTAACGCGCTTAACGTTTGCTGAACGGCTTGTTGCTTTTCAACCGTGCGAATTTTTAATGCGACCACCACGGCGTCGAAGCCTTGTAAGCTATCTAACATGTCTGGCGTTGGTAAATTATTGATTTGCAGGGTACGCAAGCCGCTTTTAACTAAAAAGCTAGCTAAATCAGTCGCACCGGTAAAGTCGTCTGCAATACAGCCTAATATTGGATATTGTTTGCACATAAGAATTTGTTAATTTATTGTTGACTTTATTTACAACATAGTTGAATCTAATGTTAATGTATACATTAATGTATTTTCAAGTGTTAAGTTTAACCACCGCTAGGGTCTGTGGAAAAATGTTGGTAAATTATGTGCCGAACTAGAGTTGAGTAAGAAGAAACAACCGTGAATCAAACCGTAGCAATTAAATCGAATGAGTCGTTAAGTAACCGAGCGTATCGTGAACTTAAAGAAAAAATTCTTAAAAATGAGATCAAATTCGGGACTTATTACTTAGAAAAAACCTTAGCTGAAAGCCTTGGTATTAGTCGTACGCCGTTAAAAGAGGCGTTAGTACGTTTAGAAAACGAAGGCTTAATTGTCATCCAGCCTAGGCATGGCATTAAAGTACAAGCTGTATCCGCAGAGGATATGGAAGAAATTTATCAAATTATTGGCTGTTTAGAGTGCGAAGCGGTTTATCTGCTTGCCAATAAAGGCTTAAGTGAAGAGCAAATACAAGCTTTTGATAAAACAGCAGTCGATATGGACAACGCGCTTAGTCGAGATGATTTAACCGCGTGGGCTGAAGCCGATGAAAATTTTCATCGTTTGTTACTCGAGTATTGTGGCAATAAACGCTTGCAAAATATTGTAATGAACCATTGGGATCAAGCGCATCGCGCGCGTTATTTCACATTAACGTTGCGAGAAAAGCCGACTAATTCAACTGCCGATCATCTAGCTGTGATCGAAGCGATGAAAAACCGCGATGTGACTCGAGCCGTCGAGATCCACCGAGCGCATCGTTTAAAAGGCAAAAAGCTGATAGTAGATATTTTGAAGAAATTTCGGATGGAAGGCCTATAAATCTCATAGAGGTTTGACTGACTACCGAGCAACATAAACAGAGATAGTATGAGTAAAAAAACCTCTTTCGACATTACAGTCTTACCTGGCGATGGCATTGGTGTAGAAATTACGCCAGTGTGTATCGAACTAATTGAAAAAGTGCTAACTAAGCTAGATGCCGATGTCAGTATAAACTTCACCACGTTTGAAGCTGGCGCAGCATACTATCAAAAAACGGGTATTTCCTTGCCTGAAGAAGCCTTAGCGCATGCGCAACAATCGGATGCTACCCTATTGGCTTGTATGGGCTTACCGAGTATACGTTATCCGGATGGTCGTGAAATTGCACCGCAATTAGAACTGCGTGAAAAGTTGGATTTATATGCCGGTGTACGCCCAGTTAAAACCATGCCGGGTTTACCGCTGCCTTTGGCCGATGAACGTGGCAGTCAACTCGATTTTGTGATGATCCGCGAAAGTACCGAGGGTTTATTTTCGTCCCGCGAGAGCTTTAGAATTGAAGGACAAGGTCAAGATGAAGCGGCTTATGATACGCAAAAAATCAGTCGTCGCGGTTGTGAACGCTTATTTAACTTTGCGTTCAAAATGGCTGAACAACGCAAACAAAAAGGTAAGCAAGGATTAGTGACCTGTATCGACAAAGCGAATGTGTTGGGTTCCTTTTATTATATGCGCCAAGTGTTTGATGAAGTCGCACAACACTACCCACATTTAGAAGCAGATCATATATATGTTGATGCCTGTGCATTACAGTTAGTGCGTCAACCTTGGGCTTATGATGTCATGGTCACTGAGAACATGTTTGGCGATATTCTCTCGGATTTATGTGCCGGCCTAATGGGTGGTATGGGCATGGCACCATCGGGTGACATTGGTGAAAACAGCGCGGTATTTCAACCTTGTCATGGCAGTGCACCGGATATTATTGGCCAAGGCAAAGCTAACCCAACCGCCATGTTTTTATCAGCGGCACTGATGTTGGAATGGTTAGGCTATCAACATCAAAACCAAGCAATGTTAGACGCAGCCAATAAAATTAATCAAGTGGTAGAAGCCGCGTACGCAACAGGCGATTTATTGCCTTATGAGTTAGGTGGCAGTGATGGCACCGTTGCGATTAGCTCCAAAGTATTTGCTATGTTGGAACAATAAGCTTAAGGAAGGCGATATGACTCGTTTAATACCAGCTTTAGTGATATTCACCAGTTTGCTCAGTATTTGTTTACCGACACACGCTGCAAAAAAATATCCTTATCGGCCGATTACGAATACTGTGGTGTGGGGTGCCGGTGGTGGCACAGACTCGATAAACCGCATGATCATGGCTGAAATGGAAAAAGAGTTAGGCGTTAAGGTACGCGTGGCCAATAAAACCGGTGGTATTGCCGGTTCAATTGGCATGAAGTACGTTCACAGCAAACGCCCAGATGGCTATAACTTGGTTGGAATTTCAGAGTCAAATGTTACCTCTTCGGTTAATGGCGGGTGGAATAAGCGTTTTGATCAATGGTGGCCGTTTATTGTTGGCGGTTCACCCGATATTATTTCAGTGGCGGCCAATTCGCCTTATACCGATTTAAAACAGCTAATTGAAGCATCTAAAGCTAACCCTAAAACCATTAAAGTGGCTGCGGGTGATATTGGCTCTATTCATCATTTAAATATGTTGGCTTTAGTTAAAGGTACAGGCGCCAGCTTTAAGTTTATTCCTTACCCTGGCTCGGCTAAATCGCAAACGGCGGTACTGACTGGCGAAGTGGATATTGTGATCACTTCCGTGGCTGAACAAGCCGCGCTGATCCGTGGTAAAAAATTAAAACCACTTGCCACATTAACCCCATCTGCGTTCAGTGGCGATAACATTCCTATCATTGTTTCGGCTTTGTCTATTTACCCAACCTTGCATGAGCATTTACCTATTAAACAAGCTATAGGGTTTGCGGTGCACGCCCAAGCTTCACCTTCTACTAAATTGATATTAGGCGCAGCGTTTGAAAAAGCCATGCAGTCAGATAAGGTGAAATCGTGGGCCAAACAAAATTATTATCAATTATCCGGTAAGCATGGCTTACAAGCGAAAATTGAGTTTTCCCGTTTAGAGTCGCTGTTTGCTTGGACCTTGTATGATTTAGGGGCGGTGAACATTTCGCCGCAAGTATTTGGTATTGATAAACCTAAACTGCAATGAGCCAATTAATGTTACGTCGAGCCGATTTGCGCATTGCTCTAGTTTTACTACTGGTTTGTCTGGCGCTTATTGTTGAAACCTTATCTTATCCCATGACTGGGGATTATGCGGGCGTGGAGAGTAAGTGGTATGTTTCGCCCGCATTATTTCCCTTGATATTGTTGATATTACTGAGTTTGGCTTGTGTATTTGTGTTGCAAAATGCCCTGCGCAATGGTGGTGCTCAGCAATTGTTTAAGGTCAGCTCTTGGCTTGGTCAGCTCGATGATAAAGTCAATCTTGATCGTTGGTATGTCATTGGCTTGTTGTCGGCTTATGTGTACGTTTATATACCGTCTTTTGATTTTTATTTAGCGACTAGTCTATTTTTATTGTCGGCTTGTTATCGCTTTTACTTTAAGCATGCCAGCCTCGCTTGGGTTAGCTTATTTAACCTAGCGGTGGTCAGTAGTGTTTTGTTATTACGCGGCTTTTACGCTGAGTCTTTTTATTTACTCAGTACTGAGCTTGCTAGTGACGAGGCGCTGATTGCAATAACAGATGGTGTGATCTTATTCGAGGTATTGGCTTTTATGACTTGGGTTGTGGTTAGTCAGCGACAAGCCGCTAAGCAACTGGCTTATTTAATTCTCACCTGTTTTGTGATGCCGCTGGTTTTGATCATTATCTTTCAATTTTTGTTGTATGTACCTATGCCGGTAGAGTATGGCGTTATTAATCAAATGCTTGAAACCCTTTGGTATGTCAAATTAGGGTGGCAGTAGTCGAGCTATGTTTGAACAGTTTAGTCACTTTTTTCAAATTTTATTTACCCTATGTACGGATCCCAGCAATTTAGCCGTGTTGTTTGGTGCCAGCATCATGGGGATTATCTTTGGCTCTATGCCGGGTTTAACCGCCACCTTGGGGGTGGCTTTGTTAACATCTTTAACCTATCAGTTTGATACCAGCACCGCATTGATCGCCCTGTTGGGTTTATATGTTGGGGCGATTTATGGTGGGTCTTATCCCGCTATTTTGCTAAATATTCCAGGAACACCGGCAGCGGCCGCCACCGCGATGGACGGCCACCCTATGGCTAAACGTGGGGAAGGGGGCCGAGCATTAGGCTTAACGACCACTGCATCCATGATCGGCACCATTATTGGTTTATTGTTTTTGGTGATCCTTGCTCCGGTTATTGCCACGCTAGCTTTGCAATTTACGTCGTGGGAGTTCTTCTTGCTGGCGCTGTTCGGTATTTTAATTAGCGGGACCTTGGCCAGTAGCGATATGGTGGTTAAAGGCTGGATAGCGGGTCTTATCGGTTTATTTCTCGCTACAGTCGGACGGGATGCCTTGCAGTTTTACCCGCGTTATACTTTTGAATCGAGCTTTTTAGATAGTGGCTTAGAAATTGTGCCTGTGCTGATCGCCGCGTTTGGGATTCCGCAAATTATTCGAGTTCTGTCGGAAAGACAAAACCTCGCGAGTAATATGCAATTTGGCCGAGTATTGCCGGAATTATCTACCTTAGTGCGTAATGCTAAACACATATTTCGCTCTGCTTGTATTGGTGTTGGGATTGGCTCAGTACCTGGTGTTGGCGAAGATATTGCCGGTTGGGTTTCTTACAGCACCGCTAAAAACACCTCCAAGCCGGAGGAGCAAGCTAAATTCGGTAAAGGCAGTGAAACCGCGATTGTCTCGTCAGAAACCGCTAATAATGCCTGTATTGGTGGAGCATTGATCCCATTACTGAGTTTAGGGATCCCAGGTAGCCCTCCGGCTGCAATGTTGTTAGGCGCCTTATTGTTGCATGGCGTTGTGCCCGGCCCGACGATTGAAGTGGATCACCCTGGCTTTTTACTCGAAGTGACCGCGATCATGATTATGGCTTCTTTTGCCATGTGGGCCAATGGCATGTTACTCGCTAAGCAAGTGGTTAAACTATTATATGTGCCTACGCCGTTATTTATGCCCTTGATTGCCGTGCTGTGTATTTTAGGCTCGTACTCATTAGGGCTGAACTTGTTTAATTTGTATATCATGATCCCAATAGGCATTGCGGCTTATGTATTAGGTGAATATAAGTTTCCTATCTCGCCATTAGTGATTGGTCTGGTGTTAGGGGGAATGGCAGATGAAAGCTTACGTCGCGCGCTTATGTTGTCCGACGGCAGCTTTTTGCCTATGTTACAGCGCCCTGTTGCTTTGTTATTGTTAGTGGTCATTGTTTATTTTGTCTTGGCGCAAATTCCTGCCGCCAAACGAGCGATGCGGCGTTTAAACCCTTTTATTAAAACCAATAAGTCGTTGACGACGGTAAATTAACCTCAACTCTGGATAATAAATCCGTTTCTGGAGGCTCTTTGAACCAATTACTGCGTTAAGTTTACTTGCAATAGGCTAGCTATTGACGCGTAAACTTGCCTTGTTCTTGGCCCAAATTTCTCTCCAGAAATAAAAAGGAACTATTGTTGGGTATCACAACTTGTTAACTAGCTGAAATTAATGATAAAAAATAATATCGTCGCAATTCTTAACCAGAGTTGAGGTTAGTAAAATGAACGAACACAGTAAAAAGTTACGCGTAGTTGGCGTTGGTGCCGGATATTTTAGCCAGTTTCATTATGATGCATGGGCGCGATTAGATAACGTGGAATTAGTCGCCGTTGTCGATTTAGATCACAGCAAGGCGCAGGCCATTGCTGACAAATATCAAATCCCACTGGCCAGTGATAACTTAGCCGCGACGTTACGCGATATTAAACCTGACTTGTTGGATGTGATAACCCCTCCGGCGAGTCATCAAGCAGCTATCAGTTTAGCCGCCGAGTTAGGCATTAACTGTGTTTGTCAAAAACCCTTTGGTGAAAACCTTGAGCAAGCGCAGCACATGGTAACGCTTGCGCAGCAAGCGAATATTGATTTAATTGTGCACGAAAATTTTCGTTTTATGCCTTGGTTTCGCCAAGTTAAGCAAATTATTGAGTCTGGCCAATTGGGCGAGATATTTAACGCGCAATTTTATTTACGCCCTGGTGATGGCCAAGGCAAAGATGCTTATCTTGCCCGCCAACCTTATTTTCAAACCATGGACAAATTTTTAGTACACGAAACGGCTATCCATATCGTGGATACTTTTCGTTATTTGTTTGGCGAAGTGAAATCGCTGTATGCCAATCTTAAGCAACGTAACCCTGTGCTCAAAGGTGAAGATGCCGGCACTATTATTTTTGACATGCATAATGGGGTTGAAGCTGTGTTTAACGGTAATCGCCTGCTGGATCACGCGGCAACGAATAAACGCAGAACCATGGGCGAAATGTTAATTGAAGGCAGTAAAGCGTGTTTAAGGTTAGATGGTGAGGCGCGATTATGGCTACGTCCGTTCGATCAGTTACAAGCCGAGCCAATCGCTTATCAGTGGCAAGATAAAAACTTTGGTGGTGATTGCGTATTTCAACTTTGCCAGCATATTGCTCAGCATTATTTATCTAATCAGGCGTTAGAAAACAGTGCCGCGCAATACCTACGTAATATTGAAATTGAAAATGCGATTTATCAGTCTAATAGCTTGCGCGCCGCAGTTGATATATAGACTAGTGCTGTTTTCAGAAAGAAATGATCAGTTGAATCTTTTGTAGGTCGAAGCTGCTGCTTCGTCAAAAGCTTTAAATACGACGCAAGCGTCGAACCTACAAAAATAGCTAGCATTGTTTCAACTAATCAAAATTAAATTGAAAACGCACTAGACACAACATGCCAATGACTAACATACAGCCCGACTAAAACCAAGACTAAAAATAAGAGAACATATGAGTTATAGCATTGACGATATTGCTTTTACAGCCGAGCATTTAGTGCGTCCAGAATGTGTTTTGGCGACACGCGCTGGTCATTTATATGTCGCGGATTTTCGCGGCGGCGTTAGCCATATCACACCAACAGGCGAACAATACTTTTATGGCGGTGGCGATGTTGCCGGCTATGGTCAACTTAAACCTAACGGTATAGCCTTATTGGCTGATGGTAGTTTTTTAGTTGCGCATTTGGGTGATGAAAAAGGCGGCGTGTTTCGAGTTTATCGTGATAATCGCATAGAGCCCTATGTTACCCATATTGCTGGTGAACATTTACCGCCAAGCAATTTCATTTATTTAGATAAACAAGGGCGACTCTGGCTGACTGTCAGTACTCGTCATACGCCGCGTGCGGCTGCCTATCGCTCTGATATAAAAGACGGTTTTATCGCTGTAATAGAAGACGGACAAGCTCGCATTGTCGCAGATAATATCGGCTACACTAACGAGGTTTTTGTTACGCCAGATGGTATGCAGCTTTATGTTAATGCAACCTTTAGCCGTGAATTGCTACGCTACGATATAACGGCTGATAACCAACTGGAAAATGCAAAAGTCATTAGCCAGTTTGAGGCTGGAGTTTATCCGGACGGTTTAACAATGGATAGTCAAGGTTACTTATGGATTGTCAGTATAGTCAGCAATCGCCTGATCCGCTTAAATCCAGCAACCGGTCAATATCAAATTATGTTGCAAGATGTTGATATCGACCACCTTAATTGGGTTGAACAAGCCTATCAACAACACGCCATGGGGCGTCCACATTTGGACCAAGTTAAAGCGAAACGCTTAAGCAATATATCCTCATTAGCCTTTAGTGGAGAAAACTTATCTCGCATGGTCTTTGGCTGCTTACTTGGCGCTAAACTGGCTTATATAGATACCGAGTTTAGCGGGATTGCCCCCGCGCATTGGCATTTTGACGATTAAGCAACGTGGTGAGTGTTAAGAGTTGGTATAACAAAACATATCTTTGTAGGGCGGATTTTATAGCCGCAAACACAGGGTATCTAAATCATTCTGTATTGGTACAAGGTACTTGTTTTGTAGGTTGAAATTTATTTCAACGAATTTTGTTTGATACGCTGGGTTTGCCGGTGTAAAACCGGCTTTATAAGTGACATTTTATTTCTTAATATTTCCCTATATTTTGCTGCGCCACTGCTGATACAGCACCTGTAATGCTTGTAATTTTTCGGGGTGCGCTTGCGATAAATCATTACGCTCTGACGGATCGCTTTTTAAATTGTATAAAAAGGTACCGACTTCAATATCAACCATTTCATACTTGGCATGACGTTGTGACGAAGGTTTAGCTATTTTCAATTTCCAATCACCTTGGCGAACCGCGACTTCGTGATTGGTATCCCAAACTAAATAGTCTCGTTCAAGTGTTTCGCCGCCTTTCAGCGCTTGTTGAATATTGATGCCGTCGGTTTTATCAAGGGTGCATCCAGATATATAAGCACACAAAGTGGGAAGAATATCCAAGGTCGAGACAATATCATTACGTTGTTTGCCTGTTGGAATCGAATCAGGCCAAGAAATTATCATGGGAATACGAATACCGCCTTCGTATAAGGTGTATTTGCTACCACGCAGATGACCATTATTGGCGTAAATTGGGGTAGAGCCACCATTGTCGCTAATGTAAATAACTAGGGTATTTTGTCTGAGGCCGCTTTCATCTAAGTAATTAATGACCTTGCCAATTTCGCTATCGAGTAATTCAAGCTGAGCTAAATATTGCGCTCGCCCTTCGTCATTATTTGGCATACGGCTACCGACATACCAAGTTCGGTAATCCTCTTTGGCCGGATCCCAATCGCGGTAGCCTTTTAAACCGCGGCGTTTGAGCTCGTGCTCTGGGATCTGATGCGTAAAGTTGTGCACGGCATTAAAAGCTAGTTTTAAAAAGAAAGGTTTGTCATTATTTTGCTGCATAAATTGAATGGCTTGTTTACCAAACAACTCAGTCGCAAAACCTTCTTGGTCGACTAACTGACGATTGATCCACATTGGCCCTTGCGCCAAACTTTGTCCTGCCTGTTTATGCTTTTTCTTGGACTGTAAAAAGGCGGCTTCTACACTTTCTTTATGATTAAGGTAATGTTTGCGCCCGCCTTCAAAGCCGTAAAAATAATCAAAACCATGATTAAGTGGAAAATCACGGCGCGCATGGTTTTTAAGTTGAGTTTTACCAAAGTGGAATTTACCCACATAGCCGTTGGTGTAACCGTTGTCTTTTAATACTTCGGCCATAGTTGGGATTGTTGCATCATTTAGCCCAGGCCCGCCATACCAAAATGTGCCTTGTTTTTGTTGATATTGTCCTGTCATTAGCCCCATGCGAGATGCATTACAAATAGGTGACGTTGCATAAGCTTGCTTGAACAACACCCCTTGTTGAGCCAATTTATCAATATTGGGCGTGTTGACATCGGCTAAGGTTTTGCCGTGATCGGCATAACCTTGATCATCAGACACAATCAATAAAATGTTGGGTTTGGCCATTTGTGTTGTTGGCTTGGCCGTGAAAATGCTACTGCAAGCCGTTAATGTCAAAGGCAGTATAACTAAGGCTAATTTGTTGTAGTTCATTATTTAAGTTTCTTACCTGTTTTTATATAACAACCCATATTTACATACGATCATAGTCTATTCAATTTAATCATTATCCATGTAATATCTTGTTGAATCATATTGATTGAATGATCTTTGTAAATTCATAGGTTAAATAATACCAATTAAATATACATTCAAATATAGATTGATATTTTTTCTAGTGGATTTTCAAAGTTAGTTTTTAAGCTAAACCTGTTGTTGAACACAAATATAAATTGCGTAAATTTGCATAATTTGTAAAATAATGCGTATTATTGCAAATAACTTTGTATTTGAATTTATTGATTTATATTTAACCCTATTTATGTTTAAATTACAGCTATAATAATTAGGTTAAAACTAATTAAATTTTTAGCTCGCCGCTGTTTAGGTGGCCTTGTATACAATATTTTTAAGTACTGGATTTAGTATGAAGCAGCTCAATAGACAAAATTTTAAGTCAAATCAGTTCCCTACCAAGATTATGCAATTTGGTAGTGGCAACTTTTTACGTGCCTTTATCGACTGGCAAATTGAGCATTTGAACAATGAACACGGTCTTAATGCGGGTATTAGCATTATTCGATCGACTGGATCCAGCTCGCGTCCTTCATTGAATAGTCAAGACGGCTTATTCACCACTTTGGTTCGCGGTATTAACGAACAAGGCGAAACGACTGAGCAAGTACAATTGATAACTTGTGTAAACGAAGAGATCGTTGTTAAAGATGAATTTGCTAAGTACATGGCATTGGCTGAGAGTCCAGAGCTAAAAATTATTGTTTCGAACACCACGGAAGCTGGCATTGAGTTTGTCGAATCAGATAAATTGGCTGATGCACCAGCTAGCGCGTTTCCAGCCAAACTAACGCAATGGTTATATAAGCGTTATCAGCACTTTAATGGCGCTAAAGACGCTGGCTTAATGATTATTCCGTGTGAATTGATTGACTATAACGGCGAGAAACTTAAAGAGGTTGTGTTGCAATATTGCTCGCACTGGCAGTTAGAGAGTGGTTTTACTGCATGGATAGAAAACGCTAACCACTTTTGTTCGACTTTGGTTGATCGCATTGTTACGGGCTTCCCACATGGTGAAGAGGCTAAACTGCAACAGCAGCTTGGTTACCAAGATGATTTTATGGTGAGTGCTGAATACTATTATCTGTTAGTGATCCAAGGTCCGGCTGAATTAGCCGATGTATTGTGCTTGCACGATAGCAGTTTAAATATTCAACTGGTTGACGACATTTATCCGTACAAGCAGCGTAAAGTGGCAATTTTAAATGGTGCTCATTCAGCACTAGTGCCATTAGCTTATATGGCAGGGTTAAATGCCGTGGGTGAAGCTATGGCGGATCCGCTATTTGAAAACTATGTAAATCAATTGGTATTTAATGAAATTATTCCCACGCTTGACCTACCTAAAGATGAATTAGAAAGTTTTGCCGGTGATGTGATTAAACGTTTCCAAAACCCATTTATCCATCACTTACTGATCTCTATTTCGCTCAATAGCATGACTAAAGTGCAAACACGACTCGTGCCGCAGTTATTAAAATCAATTGAAAAAAATGGTCAAGTGCCGAGCCTAATGGCGCATGCTATTGCCGGACAGATACTTATGTATAGCGGTAAGCGTGGTGAAGAAAGCATTGAGCTAAGTGATAGCGAAAAATGGTTAGCCCTATTTGCCGATGCGTGGCAAGCCTATGCAGTCGGTGAAAAATCATTGCAGCAATTGGTGGCGGATGTGCTGTCTGCCGAGTGGCATTGGGGACAAGACTTAACTCAAATTAATGGATTGCATGCGGCAGTTAGCCAAGCATTAGAAAATATTATCGAGCATGGAGTTCGCAAAACTTTAACTCAGGTGTTGGAGCCTTAAATGAAACACTTAATTCGCCTGCATGAAACAGACAATGTTGCTATTGCTTTAGCGCCATTGTCGCAAGGTATCAAATACGAATTTGATGGGCTTAGCGTTACGCCGACTCAAGATATTGATAAGGGCCATAAAGTGGCATTGCAAGCTTTAGCTGAAGGTAGTGATGTTATTAAATATGGTGCACCAATTGGGCATGCGTTAAAACCGGTACAAGCAGGCGATTGGATCCACGTTGAAAATGTCAAAACCAATTTACATGACGAGTTGCAGTACACCTATTTGCCAGAAGGTAATCAAGCTAATTTATTAGCGGATGATTCACCACAAGTGCAAATTTATCGCCGCGATAATGGTGAAATTGCCATTCGTAACGAGCTTTGGGTTATTCCTACTGTGGGTTGTGTTAATGGTGTGTCAAAGCAGATGGTCACCGAGTTTTTACAAGAACACCCTGATTTAGAAATTGATGGCGTACATGTTTTTCCTCATCAATTTGGCTGTTCACAGCTAGGTGATGACTTAGTCAATACGCGTGGTTTGTTACAAAATATGGCCCGTCATCCTAATGCCGGTGGTGTTTTGATTGTCGGTTTGGGCTGCGAAAATAATCAAATCGCTATGTTTGAAGCTGGCCTAGGCGACTATGACAAAGACCGCATTAAATTTTTGACCTCGCAATTGGTTGAAGATGAAGTAGAAGCCGGCCTTGAGCTAATGGAAAGCATTTATCAAAGTATGCGTAATGACAAACGGGTTGATGGTCGCTTATCTGAAGTGAAATTTGGTTTGGAATGCGGTGGCAGTGATGGCTTGTCAGGCATAACGGCTAATCCATTATTAGGTCAATTCTCGGATTATTTAATCCAGCGTGGTGGAACAACCGTATTAACTGAAGTACCAGAGATGTTTGGTGCTGAAACAATTTTAATGCAACGCTGTAAAGACGAAGCAACCTTTAATGATTTAGTTAATATGGTCAATGGCTTTAAGCGTTACTATAAAAAGCATGACCAGCCAATTTACGAAAACCCATCACCGGGTAACAAGAAAGGCGGTATTTCAACGCTTGAGGATAAATCATTAGGCTGTACGCAAAAAGCGGGATTAAGCCCAGTGCAAGCGGTATTAAAGTATGGTGAACGTTTATCGACGCCAGGCTTAAATTTGTTGGACGCGCCAGGTAACGATGCGATTGCGACCAGTGCATTAGCTTCAAGTGGTTGTCATATGGTGTTGTTTACTACTGGCCGTGGCACACCATACGGTGGCTTTGTGCCCACCATGAAAATTGCAACTAACTCAGAATTAGCGGCTAAGAAAAAGCGCTGGATTGATTTTGATGCCGGTAAGTTAGTGACAGATACATCTATGGAGGAGTTACTACAAGAGTTTATCGATTTACTGGTACGCACTTGTAATGGCGAGCCAGTGAAAAACGAAATTAACAATATTCGTGAAGTGGCTATCTGGAAAAACGGCGTTACATTGTAAATTGAATGGCGAGTTTGCAAAAATAAGCGGTAGGGTATACGCATTACTCTACCGCTTTTTTATAGGATAAGCAGTCGTTACTGTAATTGCTGAGTAAATTGTTCAATCGCCTCGTTATGTTTATCAACCTCAAAACTGGATTGACAGCGACAATACAGCATACCTTGGTATTGCATAGCAAAGTAGCTGGACGTTTGACTGAAAATCGCCTCAAAACCATCATCAGCTTGTTCAGCTGCACCAGTGGCAATCACACGACTGAACTTATCTTTTAGTGCCCGTCCGCGGCTTTTATCGACTTCAATTAAGTCACACATACGGTCTAAAAATAACTTCATGGTGGCACTCGGCGAATACCAATAAATTGGCGAGGCAAATATCCATTGATCATAGCCTAGCAAGTGTTGGATCAAGGTTGCAAAGTCATCATCTTGATTATTGTGTTCATAATCGTAAGGTTGAATGTGATACGTCGCTAAGTCGATTACCTCTGCATTGATTTGTGTTGCTATGTATTGGGTAAGATGTGCTGTATTTCCTTGGTTACGGCTTGTGCCTAAAATAATCACGCTTTTCACTGGTTGTTCTCCTTTTTGCTATGCTTGAGATCGACGATCAATATTCATTTCGCTCATTAGGTAAATCAGATAAATACTCGACGAATTCAACTTCAAAGCCATTGGGGTCGTTAAAGTAAATATTCTTGCGATATTGAGTGTTATTGCCATCTTTACTGTGTAAGAAACCTGCAGCTGCAAGCCGTGTGACAGTTGCATCAAGGTTTTGTGTGACATAAGCAAAATGCGATAAGCCAATGGTGTTGGTTTGTAAATTACGATTTTCTCCAGTGCCATTGTCGCAAAAGGTTAAGTATTGAAAGTCATCGCCAAAATGTAACCAACGGCGCTCGGTTCCATACCATTTTTGTGTGCCTTGCCCTCTTACATGCCATTGTGGGAAAGCCGCTTGGTAAAAGGCTAAGGTGCTATCTAAATCTTGGACAACTAAATTTAAGTGTTCTAAGTGCATTTCTTGTTCTCCTTTGTAAAAGTTAGCGTTACTATAAAACCTCAAGTTAACTTGAGGTAAAGACCTTTTTTTAACTTTTTTACAATGTCTAAAATGTAGGAGGCAAGTCGTTATGGCAAAAGAACGAGAATTGAGTGTCGGTGATGTGGCTAAACGTTGTGGCGTAAAAGTATCGACACTGCATTTTTATGAAGACAAAGCATTAATATACAGCTGGCGTAATGCCGGTAATCAACGACGTTATCATCCTGAAGTGCTAAGACGGATCGCAATTATCAAAGCGGCGCAAAAACTCGGAGTCAGCTTGGACAGTATCAAACAAGCTTTTGCTGCTTTACCCAATAACCGCACACCCACTAAAAATGATTGGCAAAATTTATCTAACCAATGGCAGCAAGACCTAAATCAACGCATTAATTATTTAACGAATTTACGTGATCTATTAACCGGTTGTATTGGTTGTGGCTGTTTATCGCTAAACCATTGCCCTATGTATAACCCTGAAGACATATTGGCAGAACAGGGGAGTGGCGCGGTTATTTTAGACAAGAACGACGATAGAGTCATAATGCGGGATAATAAATAGGCGTAAAGCTTGTTTATGACAACAAGATGCGGCTAAATTCTGCAAGAAACTCAGAGGTGTCGTTGATATAGTTGGGGTAGGCTTTTTCTATCGATTTTAGATCTTGCCCAGCAACAAGTAACACGTTGAAATGGTTATTTTTTTCAAGCTCAGCGTAACGCTGTAAGGCTACAGCTTTTTTACTTGCGCTATAGAAGTAGGCGCTACCCGTTTGATTTTCAAAGTTGTATATCAGAAGTGTGTAACCCGTGTCTTTGGATTTCTTCTTTAATTCATCTAATGTGAATGCTTTATTAAACACATCGAGTTTATGAAAAGCCGATAGCTGCTCATTTAACTGAATAAGCTCTTGCTTATAGCTGGCAATAGTTTCAGGGCTGAGTGTAAAAGCTCCGTCCTTGACCGCTAAAAACTCTCCCATAATGACAAAGAACCTTTTCCAGCTTTCATTTGCTGCCTGCGGGTTGGTTTTTAACGTTTCTTTTTCAATGATGTCGACAATTTCAACTGTTGTTGCCCAAAGATGTTGTAAGCGGGTTCGCAATTGAACTTCAATCTGAAACCCCTTCCATGCATGATTGTCGAGATGTTCATAACTTTTATAAACCCGATGAATACCTCGATAGCCTGTTGTTTTGGGCTGTTCAATATAGTCGTACACTTTAACTCCGTGTTTAGTACGACTGCTGTCTAGACTTGAACTGAGTTTAGTTAAATCGTCTAACGAATCGACAATAACGCGACAACCGCCAATATCATGCATGCGTTTCAAACTAATGGCATTGTCGGTTTTGCCATCTAAAGATTTACGCTGCAATTTATCGACAATAGTTGGCAGACGTTTTAATCGCCTGACCACGGTTGCTGTTTCAAGCATGCCGAGTTTTCGTACGTGCTTCGAAACTAAGTTTTTTATAATTTGCAGAGGGTAAAGATGAGTGGCACGATAGCTTTGAATAACCGCAATAGCCTGTTCAAAGTCACCCTCTTTTTTACGGATAACACGACCGGCTTTTTCAACTTGTTTACGTGAAAAAGTTAAATATTGTTTACTTTTTCCGTAGTTTTCGTTGACCACTTAAACTTTTCACCTTATGACCAATTTTCCAGTTACTTACTATTTGCTTTTAAATAAAGCTAACCGCCAAGCTAAACCAACTAAACTAAAAAGCCGCCTGTTTGGCGTTGCCATAATTGCGCATAAACTCCGCCTTTGGCTAGTAATTCTTGGTGGCTACCTTGTTCGATAACTTGGCCTTTGTCCATCACAATTAACCTATCCATAGCAGCAATAGTGGATAAACGATGGGCAATTGCGATAACGGTTTTCCCTTGCATGAGCGCTTCTAGGTTTTCTTGGATGGCTGATTCTACCTCTGAGTCGAGGGCCGATGTGGCTTCATCCATAACCAGTATCGGCGCATTTTTTAGTAATACCCGAGCAATGGCGATGCGTTGTCGTTGACCGCCAGATAACTTAACGCCGCGCTCGCCAACTTGCACGTCATAACCTTGATTACCGTTATCGTCTTCTAATTCGGTGATAAAGTCGTGTGCATGAGCTTGTTTTGCCGCTTCAATTAAAGCTTGCTCGTCGGCATTGGGATCGCCGTATAAAATATTTTCTTTAATAGAGCGGTGCAGTAACGACGTATCTTGCGTAACCATGCCTATCTGTTGGCGCAGCGATTCTTGTTCAACTTCCGATATGTTTTTGCCATCTATGGTTATGCTGCCGTCATTAATGTCGAAAAAGCGCATTAGTAAATTAACCAAGGTTGATTTACCCGCACCAGAGCGCCCGACAATACCGACTTTTTCACCGGGTTGAATATCGATATTAAGCTGTTGGAATACCGGTTTTTCTTTGTTGTACTGAAAGCTAATATTGTTAAAACTAATCGCGCCTTGGTTAACTTCAAGGTTTGCGGCGTTGGGTAAATCTTTAATTTCTACTTCTTTTGATACGGTATTTTTACCGTCGATAACTGTGCCTATATTTTCAAATAGGCTGCTAACTTCCCACATTATCCATTTGGATAAACCTTGCACGCGTAAAGCCAAACTGATGGCAACTGCGATAATTCCGACGGTGATCGCCGACTCTAACCATAAGTAAATTGATAAACAGGCAACGGCTAACAGCAAGGTGTAATTAATTAGATCGACACTGATAACTAAGCGAGTTACCAAGCGCATTTGCCGATACACGGTTTTAAGAAAACCTTTCATGCTGGATTCCGCATACTGGATCTCACGTTGCGAATGAGCGAACAGTTTAACGGTTGATATATTGGTGTAGCTATCGACCACTCGTCCGGTCATTTCGGCTCGCGCATCGGCTTGCTCGGTTGCCACTTGCTTTAGCTTAGGCACGAAAAAGCTTTGGATCACAATATACAAAATCAGCCAAATCAGGATAGGCAGCATCATCAAAAAGTCGGATGAAGCCATCAGCCACAGCATAGAAAGAAAATAAACCGAAATATAAACTAAAACATCCAGTAGCTTCATTACCGACTCACGCACGGCCAGTGCACTTTGCATCACTTTGGTTGCTACGCGGCCAGCAAAATCACGTTGGAAAAAGCCAACGCCTTGTTTTAATAAATACTTGTGCATTAACCAGCGGATAGACATAGGATAATTGCCAAGCAAGGTTTGATGGGTCAGTAAGGCATGCAACAAACTAAGTAACGGCATACCGATAACTAATAAAATGAGCATTGGCCATAGGCGATCGCCCTGATCTTGCCAAAAAGTTGCTTTATCTTGGCTGCTTAAAATATCGACCAGTTCACCCATATAACCTAATAATGTCACTTCGGCGATCGCGATGGCCGCACTGAGTAATGACATTAAAATTAACGGTAATTTAAAACCGCGTGAATAATACAAACAAAACGCGACTAACGAGCTAGGCGGCTTGTCAGATTGTTGCTCAGGAAAAGGTTTGGTGAAACTTTCAAACAGTCGGAACATATTAGGGAAAAAGCCAATAAAAACGATGGCCGCATACTAGCATTGATTCACACAACACGCCGCTAAATTAGCAGGCTGCCAGTGTCTTTTACTGAACAAAAAGCGATTAATTGCAAAGGTTAAGCTGTTAACGCAATTACATTTAATTACAACACCCCAAAGTCATAACTGTTAAATTGTTGTCTTGCACAGGTGGTCGTACCTGTTAGTGAAGCAATTTATGGACAAAGTTAATGATATATTCCCTTCGAAATATTTTAAGACCTGTTGTGTTAGTGTTGAGTGTGACGCTTTTTTTGAATGCTTGTAGTGGTGGAAAAAATAGCGGCGCAGAAAATGGCGGTGAAAATGAAGAAACGCCCCCACAAGCTAATCAGCCTTCTGACATTCCAGACAATGTCATTTCGCGAGTTATCTTTCGTGATCACGATCCGCAAATAGGGCTGTTGGGCGGTGAGATGTTATTACAAACTAATACAGCACAGCCAATTTCAGAACCTTTTTTAGCGCACGGTATTTCTCACGTGTTTTTGTATTGGGCTGATGCCAATGGCGATCCCCTAGGTGAGCCTTTTCAACAAAGTGAAATAAGCCAATTACAAAATCTGACTGTCGATAATGGCACTAGCTTTCCAAGTGACGTGAGATTTATCAAGGTTTACGTAGCCAACTCATTGGGTCGAGCAGAACAAGGGGTTCATTTTCGGTTTGATGATTTTATTGGCAATGCGCAAATGGCTGGGGCGGGTGGTAACGAACAAACGTCTTGGTATTATGGTGATGATAGACCGTTAATTAGTATTGTTCGCCAGAATGGTATTTGTCGGTTAGACAATGGTTTAGTCAGTGTCATTGATATGGCCAATGAGCGAGATGAAGATTGGCATAATCGCACGGATAATTCATCTGCGAATGTGGCTGACGATGATTTGTATCCTGCGTATGAGTTTGCGTGTGATGCTGAGCCTGTAAACAGCCATAGAGAGATCGCCGATGACATTGGTGTTTGGACGTATTCAACCCTGAATGATGCAATGTTTTATGGCACCTTGGTGTATGACGCTTTTGTAAAATACTTCGGTGAGCCGCCCCTAAACGACAAAATACGTATTCGAGCGCATTATGCGGCAAGTTGGCGATCTTACGCTTATTGGGATGGGGCTTACGCAAATTTTTCTGATGCATATCCTTTACAATATTCAACCTTATCGCTGGATTCAGTGGCTCATGAAGTCGCTCATGGTGTATTAACCCGTATTTCTGCCTTAGATCCTTGGGTTAACGACTTGAGTCCTGATGCTAAAACGCTACATGAAGCTTTTGCTGATATCAGTGGTGTAATGGCTAAATACGAGATGACAGGGCAACTTGATTGGTTGCATGGCGGTGAGAATCACGGCTGGGTGAGACAGCTTGACCGGATTAAAACCGAGCATGGAGCTATAGCCAGCTTTTTGGACTATGACGCCGCGCAAGATAATTACTATCGACGGATAGGCATGTTGACCTACCCGTTTTATTTGCTGAGCCAACAGTGGGGTATCGAGCCTGCCTACCACGCTTATTTAAACGCCGCCAAACATTGCTGGCTGCCGTCAAGTTCGTTACCAGATGCGGCGCAATGTATTAAACAGCAAGCCGTTGCTGTTGGAGGCTCAGAACAAGATGTGGTTGATGCGTTTAAAACCGTTAAAATTAAATTGTTTGAGCAAGGGGTACTGAGTCATTTCACCCTTGAACAAAATGGCTATCAAATAGCTTTGACAGACAATAGCCAAACCGATAGCCAAGTGCTTAACTGGCATTGGACTTTAGGTGATGGCACAAGCTCAAATTTACCTAATCCAACGCATACCTATGCGCAAGCAGGTGAGTATCAAGTTAAGCTAACGGTTACGGATCAAAATTATCATCAGGATACGTTTACCCGCCAAATTGAGGTAACAGTTGAGGTAAACGCACAATAATCTTATTAGTACGGTTTCTATTTAATTTTGATTAGTACTCTAAGTAGAAAAGCGTGCGAGATTAAAGACCCGTTCTCCCGTTCCATTGCTGGGACGAATTTGTAGGGCAGAATTTATTTCGGCTAACACAAGGTTTGCCGATGTGAAATCGACCCTACAAGGTATTCAGGTAGGGCAGGATTTATTCCTGCAAATGCAGGATTTGATAGATACGCTGTGTTAATCGGTATAAAACCGACCCTACAATTTAGCATGTATTATTTTTTAAAACTCTTCCTTCAGCAAGCCAAGCATTTCTTCTACCGATAGTTTACTGACTTGATCATTACCGGCGAGCAATTGGTCGGCAAGATCGCGCTTATGTTGATGCAAGGCGACTATGCGTTCTTCAATGGTATTTTTGCTGATTAAACGATAGATGGTGACAGGTCGTTGCTGTCCCATACGATGTGCGCGATCAGAAGCTTGTTCTTCTACTGCTGGGTTCCACCAAGGATCCATATGAATAACGTAATCTGCCGCGGTTAAGTTTAATCCCGAACCACCGGCTTTTAGGCTGATTAAGAACACATCACCTTCACCATTTTGAAAGGCGTTAACCCGTTTGGCTCGCTCTTTTTGTGGGGTAGAGCCATCAAGGTATTGATAGCTGATCCCTGTTTGATCTAAATGCTGTTTAATTAACTGCAAGTGGCCAACAAATTGGCTAAAAATGAGCGCCTTATGTTTGTTTTGTTTTAGCTCCTGCACTAACTCATCTAGTGCGGCTAATTTAGCGCTGGGCAGATCACTTTCGGCCATCACGAGTTTAGGGTGGCAACAAGCTTGGCGTAGTTTGACTAATTCAGCGAGCATTTTAATACGTTGTTCGCCGGCATTGGCGGTGTCGCTGGCAGCCATAAGATTGTCGATAGCGTTTAAACGCAAAGCCTCGTAAAAGGCTTTTTCTTTGTCGCTTAGTTCAATCGCAATATTAATCTCGGTACGAGGCGGTAATTCCGTGAGTACCTGATTTTTCATGCGGCGTAAAATAAACGGCTGGATCAAGGTTTTTAAGCCTTGGCTGGCTTTGCGAGCGGCAATTTTGTCTTCTTTGACATTTTCGATAGGAAACGCAAAGCGTGCGCCAAATTGTTTTAAATTGCCTAATAACCCGGGGTTAACAAAACGGAATAAGCTCCATAGCTCGGTTAGGTTATTTTCAATCGGCGTGCCTGTGGTGATCATTCTAAAATCCGCTTTTAAAGCGCAGGCTGCTTGCGTTCGCTTAGCTAGCGGATTTTTTAATGCTTGCGCTTCGTCGGCGATAATAGTCTGCCATTTGATTTGCTTGAGTTTGTCGCTTTCACGTAGCAGTAAACCATAGCTAATAATGACTAAATCAAACGGGGCAAGGTTATCGAGCAATTGTTCACGCTGTTCACCTGTTGTTGCTTCGGCAAACATTTTTACATTTAAGGTTGGGGCAAATTTATGAGCTTCTTGTTGCCAATTGAAACAAACCGAAGTGGGCGCGATCACCAAAGTTGCCCCTTGGCTGGCGCGGGATAAAATAACGGCTAACGCTTGTAACGTTTTACCTAAACCCATGTCGTCAGCTAAACAGGCGCCAGCGCCCCAATGGGCGAGGCGCGATGCCCAATCAAAACCTTCTAGCTGATAATCGCGCAATTCCGCTTGTAAGGTACTTGGCACTTGCGGATTAATTTCATTCGCTTGGTGCATCTTTTGCGTTTGTTTTTCCCAGCTATGCAGGGGTTTTAATCGCATGCCTTGGGTGGCTTCTAAAATTTGGCCGCTGGCTAACTGATGGAAGCGACCTTCATCCGTGGCGTGATTGAGTTGCTCTAACTTGGCGCGTAAGTCGTCAGACAAGGCAATAATTTGTGATTCGTCGAGTTGAATAAAGCGGCCATTACTGCTGGCTACTAGTTTTAATAATTGACGAAAATCAATGACTTGCTCTTCACTTATTTGTAACTCACCACTGAGATCAAACCATTCGGTAGACTTACCTACTTTTAACTGTAAATGCTGGCTTTCAAGTGGTTTACTTAGGCTAAATTTTTTGCCTTTGGGCCATCTTAGCTTTAATGCGATGGGGTTGTTTTCTTGGGTGGCTATCTGTTCTAGTTGTTGCAATGCTTCTAACGCCTGCGGTAAATCCTCAAGTGCTAAGCTGTTGTCGTACATGGTTAAAAATGCGGGACAATACTGATCAAGTTGATCTAATAATTGCTCTTCGGCTTGCAGATCGCGCTGCGTGGCAATGCGCTGGCCGTTTAACTCTGTCGTCATATTAGCGTTGCCAATACCAGGCTTAAAGGCAGGCCCCTGTTCGCCAAACGGCATAACTAAGCAGGTAAATTCTAGCCCCGATTGATACGGCTGAATGTTGATGACTAAGTCGCTATCACAAGTAACCGACTCTAAACCTGTATCTAGCTCGCTAATATCTGATTGAATGTTAAGAAAAGGCGCAATAGCCGAAATACTGGCAAGAACTTTTTCTTTGGCACTGGACGGAACCAACAAGCCGCAGTCGCCAATAATATTGGCCACGCGCATATGCTCAGTACTAAATACAGTTAAATGCCAACGCTCTGGCGAGTCTTCACGCAAAGTAAAGTTCTCGTCGTTATTTAGCTCGGTATAGGTTTCGGGGAGATCGGCAATACTTAAGCAATATTGATCACCTTGCTGGCTAACGAGCAATTCAGGCTCTTTTTGTTGTAGTTCGATTGGTGCACTGAGATCGTCGGCTAAATATAAGTTTTCGTGGCCAATTGCGGCTTGTAATGCACTAAGGCCGCTTAAAGAATATTCAGTAGAGCTGTGATAGCCCCAACCTTGATAAGCCTCAATAGCACGACATAGCTTAAGGTCTTGCTCGGTTAAATAATCAAATTGCGAGGCATCTTGGTATAAACGTTTTAACGCGACGTTACGGCCTTTGCCCCAGCCTTTGCGCGTTGCCTTTTGTTCACGCGGTTTGATCCGATAGCCTTCAAAATCTTCATGTAATTCCCAAATCATGCGCATGGGTTTTGCGGCAACTGGCTCTGTTGGCGTTGCTGTGGCGGATTTACCTGGGTTTAAGGCCAATAATTTATCTAAAGCAATATCCCAGTCAGCTTGTGGTGAAATTTGTTCTGGCAAGTTAAGCACATTAGACGGTAGCGCATACACTTGTTGGTTATCTAACGTATTGATGAGTTGTTTAGCAAAGGTGGCGTATAGCTCAAACCCGAGTTGGTTAAACTGCGCTAAACTATTATCCAATTCCGCGCGTTCACTGGTTGACAATTCTTGGTTGACCCAATAGGCAAGTAAGGAGTTAGTGAGTAAAACCACGGATTCAGCCAATTTATACTGGGTAAGTCTATTATTGTAAGCCCCTTGACGGTCACTATATTTATTACCGTTAGATAAACAAATAATACCTCTCATTAAACTATGGTTAACGGCTGCCCAGCCTCGACTCATATTGCGGTAGTCATCTTCTTCATAATCAATTTGCTTGAGGACTTTTTCGTATAAACTGCCGTCTTGTTGGTTAGCTTGAATGACTAAACACAGCTTATAAAATAAACCCAAGGGGCCGGATAAGTACTGCTTTTTGCGCCGCGAAATTTTGTTTTTCGCTTTAAAGGCGAGTTCAAAGGTTTGCAACGCGTTGGCGAATTGGCCTTGTAAAAACTGCATGCTAGCCCGCAGTTGCAAACCCCAACAAGAGGGATCGTCATCAGTTAATAATTGCTGGCAAGCGTAAATATCGCCGCGTAATAATAGGGTTTCTGCCAATAAATGCTGCAATGCTTGGTTGCTTGGGTTGTGGTTAATAACCTGTCGCATTAGTTGGCAAATGTAATCGCATTCAACTCCAGCATCTTTTTTAGCAATTAGCCAAGTCGCAAAACTTTGATACTGAATGGAGTTGGGTAGCTTTAAAAATGTATCTAAATTGAAGGGAATAAAAAACAAGTGCACCAAAAGTTGGTTTTTGTCGACATTAATTATTTGAGGGTTTTTGTTGAACTCAAGCACTGATTCGAGCTGTTCAAGCGAACCTAAAAAGTACATGTCGCGAAATATACGCTGTTCATTAATTTGCTTGTTTTGCCACTCCAAGGTTGAAGCAACTGGCACAACTTTCTCACCGTAATGCAATATGCTTTTATAACTATCTTCTTCAATACTTATTTGAGTTAAACGATTGGCCAGCAGTAAATTAATACGCAATCCCATCTTGTCATTGGTTATGAACCCCAGTTGCACTAAGTGCTGTTTTTGCTCCTTGGATAGCGGCTTGATACTGGGCTGGGTATTAAAAATGCCTGCGCGCTGCAACTCCTTAAGTAATTCATTAAATTTGCCTGCCCCAACGGGTTTATAGATCACCGCTAATATTTTAATGATTGCTTGAATATCTTCACTCAAGGTTAAGTATTGTTGGAATAAATCTTCTATTTGCTGATGGAGTGATTGGTTAATTAACATGAGGAGCTTTTTGTTACTGTGGTCAACGCGCATAATTAGATGGAAACGCAAACTAGCATTGTCTATGGCAATGAACAAGTTACATTTATAAAAGTACCCAACATGCATAAAGAGGGTTGGCATTTTTGGCGTACGGATTGAGCTTTAAATAACCTTTAGTTATTTAAAGACAGCACTAGGTTTCAGTAAATGTTTTGTTATTTTGCTCAATCGTATGTGCACAAACATTAAGGTTAAAAAGGCTTAAAATCTCAAGGTAAGCAGCAACAAATGATTGAGTCGGCACCATAACCTCACTACAATCGCTGCCAAATAAATATTGTAGGAATTAGCAAAATGGAAAACTGGTCAGCAATTACTATCCTTTCTAGTGAAGTGGGTGAGTTACTAAAGCAAGATAATAAAACCGTGGCAACAGCAGAGTCTTGTACGGGCGGCGGTATTGCGATGGCACTAACAGAAATACCAGGTAGCTCAGCGTATTTTACTCAGTCTTGGGTAACGTATAGCAATGCAGCGAAAGTTAATTTGTTGAATATTCCTGAAACTATCTTGGAACAGCACGGTGCGGTTAGTGAATCTACCGTCAATGCCATGGCAATATCAGCATTAAGTCAAGCGGAAACAGATTATGCTATCGCCGTTAGCGGAGTTGCTGGCCCAGACGGTGGTACAGAAGCAAAGCCAGTGGGATTTGTTATGTTCGCATTTGCCCAAAAAGACAGTGACACCTTAGTTATAGAGAAAAACTTTGCAGGTGATCGCCAATCTGTACGTGGTCAAGCAATAGAATTTGCCCTGCAACAATTAAAAGAAATCGTATCCAGTAAAAAATAACTTGATACTGGATAATTAAACAGTATACTTACTGTTAATTAATACAGTATATAACAAAGCATATACTGATTAAAAACAGACAGAGAAATTAAGCGTTAGCTTTTTAATAGGTTCACAGCGGAGCGAATAATGAGCGATAACAAAAAACAAGCGTTAACGGCTGCCTTAAGCCAAATTGAACGTCAATTCGGTAAAGGTTCTATCATGCGCCTTGGTGATAACACCACTATGGATATCGAAAGTGTTTCAACGGGTTCACTGGGTTTAGATATTGCATTAGGTATAGGTGGTTTACCTTGTGGCCGTATTATCGAAATCTTCGGCCCTGAATCGTCAGGTAAAACAACCTTAACGCTAGAAACAATCGCTCAAGCACAAAAAATGGGTAAAACCTGTGCTTTCGTTGATGCTGAACATGCACTAGACCCTATTTACGCTCAAAAACTTGGGGTTAATGTTGACGAATTATTAGTTTCGCAACCCGATACCGGTGAGCAAGCACTAGAAATTGCTGACATGTTAGTTCGCTCTGGTGCGGTTGATGTGATTATCGTTGACTCCGTTGCCGCATTAACGCCTAAAGCTGAAATTGAAGGCGAAATGGGTGACTCTCACGTTGGTTTGCAAGCTCGCTTAATGTCACAAGCTTTACGTAAGCTAACGGCCAATATTAAAAAATCAAATACCCTGTGTATCTTCATTAACCAAATCCGTATGAAGATAGGTGTTATGTTTGGTAACCCTGAAACCACTACGGGCGGTAACGCACTTAAATTCTATGCATCAGTACGTTTAGATATCCGTCGTATTGGGGCAGTAAAAGATGGCGACGAAGTCACAGGTAACGAAACCCGAGTTAAAGTGGTTAAAAACAAAGTCGCTCCGCCATTTAAACAAGCCGAATTCCAAATTATGTATGGCGCTGGTGTTTGTAAAGAAGCTGAGTTATTAGATTTAGGTGTGAAAAACGGCTTTGTCGAAAAAGCAGGTGCTTGGTATAGCTACAATGGTGATCGCATCGGTCAAGGTAAAGCAAACTGTACTAAGTTTTTACAAGAGAATGTTGAAATTGCCAACGACATTGAAACTAAGCTACGTAACTTATTGTTAGTTAAAGCGGCACCAACAGAAGAAGACGAAGTCGAAACTGAAGCTTAAGTGAGAGCAAGGTTACTGCTACAGTCAGCTATAATTTAAAAAGCCCCGCTTAAAGCGGGGCTTTTTGGTTAACGGCCGAACGTTTATTTCATAGCAAAGTATCAAGCTCTCGTGGGCGAGCATTTATGCTTGCGGAGCCTGCAAACCTTTCTGACCGAAAGAGCAAGATTACCAAAAGAGTTATTACGAAGACTATTAGGAGGACAGGAATCAGAAAATCCTTATACCAGAACGCTCGGCACTTCCTACATCCCTGTAGGTGCAGATTTATCTGCATAACACCTAAGTATCCGCTAACAGAGATTAAACCACCGCCAGCCGAGGTTTGAATTTAGTGCGGGCTGTTGTTGATGTTTACGTCATTGTAAAGGTATGCCTGATTAAGATATTAGAGTTAATTTGTACAAGATTAAGGCCTAAGTTAATGACTTTTAAATATTTATTAATTTACATAATAGGACATTTGACTCTCGATAATTCTAAGACTCGTTTTCTACAATAAAAATTAGTGGTTGACTTTAATTTTAAATTTACTAAGTTGTTGAAATTTAGTTTTTATAGATGGATTTGTGGTTCGGAATGAACCATAGAAACTACGAATCCTGACCAATAAGTTGTTAGCTTTCAATTTGGATGTCACATATGGAAATCATTCTCGGTGTTATATTCGTTTTTTTCTTATTTTACATAGCCTTATTAGGACGTGAGAATAAACAGCTAACTAAAGAGCAAAGTGAATGGGAAGCTATTCCTACATTAGAGGAATATTTACGTAAATATCCATCGTGTAAAACGAATTTCGGTATCAGATGTAATTATTGTAACTCTAATAGATTTAGAGCTTGGGGACGAAGCTCTAAGCATGATCCTCAAAGAGTTATGATATGTTTTCATTGTAACAACGCTGCTTATAAACTTGAAAGCTAACAAACGCATCAATGCAAGGATTTTAAAAATTGGCTTCATTAGCAACACTGACTATTATAGCCAAGTCTTTTTATGCCCGTTATGCGGAGCGTCAAGTACCAAGAGCAATGTGGGAACTGGTTAACATTCAAGGAATGTAGAGTTTATGAAAATTTCAGAATCTAGTGTTCATTTCATTTACAACGCAGCAAAGAACGTATATGACTCAAAGAGAACTTTGGTGTCAGCAGCTAAAGAAGCGTCTGACAAGGGGTTAATGTCTGATGGCTCTGCGAGGATCTACATAAATATTTTTAGAAGCTTAATGAAAGGTGTTGGGCACACCAGAGCAATGAATGAGTATTCTACGATATATTTTCTTGAGTCAATTTATAAAGATTATGGTTTATACCAATTTGAGCTTGCATTGCAGGCTACAGCGCATCATGTCAATTACTATAACTCTCTAGGAAAAGGGCGTAGAACTTCGATTGAAAAAGTTATTGCAGATATGAAAACCAAGCATAATGTTCAATCAAACGCTTATTCAGTGTACCCTGACGAAGTTGAGTTCATAGAAGGTAAAGTAATACAAACTTACATAAACAAATATGAGCGAAGCGCGAGCGCGAGGCAAAAAGCAATAGTTGTACATGGTGTTAACTGTATTGTATGTGATTTTAATTTTGAAGAAATGTATGGTTCTTTAGGTACTGGCTTTATTCATATCCATCACCTAATTGACTTATCGGAAATTGGTTCTGAGTACAGTTTGAACGTAGAAACCGATCTCGTACCAGTATGTCCAAACTGTCATGCAATGTTACACAAAACTAAACCGGCAATGAAACCTGAAAAGTTGAAAGAGCACTTAACAAAGAGAAATAACAGGACAGCCATCATATAATTATTTCTATTTTGGGGCATAGGACTGCAACATGGTCGTGTCGCGATTCGTTGTACTCATGGCGACCTACGGCTTATTTTAACTAAGTTTGTGTTTAATACTTACGGAAAAAATAGACATCCACGATTTAATAAACTCCCTTAACTGATAAACTCTAAAAATGAATTAGCACCTAGCTTTCGTTTTTCGTTAAGTCTCTTTTCAGTCAATTAGATCCACGCTGAAAAATTCAGTTCTTGATTTAGCTATGTTATTTTAGCGACTTATTATTGGCGGCCATTTTGTTTGTTAAATGGTAAATAATTTGCCAAAAAAGGACGCTATTCTTGTTTAATATTTACCTTTCCAATCGCCTTGAAAACTTAAGCCTAATGTTAGGCAAAGTATTACAACACACCTCTGACTCAACTTTCGAAAAACAGCATATTTTAGTGCAGCATAAAGGTATGCAGCATTGGTTGTTAATGCAGTTGGCTGAGCAAAATGGCATTGCCATGAATATTGCGTTTGAACCGCCCGTTGGCGCGATATGGTCAATATTACGCGAGCTTGACCCCAGCTTAACTAAAGATTCCCCTTATAAAGCCAACATACTTAGTTGGCGTATTTATGATTTATTAAGTTCAAAGCAAGTTGTAGCGGATAGTGCTTTTCAGCAAGCGAATGACTACTGGCAAAACGAGCCTATTAACAAGTTGCAAGGACAAAAGCGTTTTCAGTTGGCCAAGGTATTAGCTGATTTATACGAGCAATATCAAATTTATCGTCCTGACTGGATCTTAGCTTGGAGCCAAGGCGAATTTGCGGTGACCGGAAACAGCGAATGGCAAGCCAAATTATGGTATTACCTTATTCAACAAGAGCCGCGTCATCCGGTTGCTGAAATGCAGCGTTTGATCAACGTGATCAAGCAAAAAACTGAATTTAGACCCAAACAACGAGTATTGTTTGGCTTTAATAGCTTACCGCCATTATGGCTAGATTTTTTTGTCACCTTGGCTGAAAAGCAAGAAATGCATTTATTTTTGCTCAGCCCTTGTAACGAATTTTGGCAAGATATTCAAAGTGAAAAACGCATTGCGCGGCAACGGGTTAAACATCTGGATCTTGCCGATGGTATCGACAAACACTTTTATGAGCTGGGCAACCCGTTATTAGCGGCATTAGGTCAACAAGGACAGGCGTTTTTACGCTTACTGTATGATAGACCTCAGTATGAACTCGCGGCATTTGAGCTGACAGAAGCGTCACATTTGTTAAGCCAAGTGCAAAATCATGTTTTACAAATGCAAGAGCCGCAAGCTGGACTGGTGACGGATGTCAACGACCAATCTATCAATGTGGTGTCTTGTCACAGTGCGTTGCGCGAAGTACAGCATTTACACGATTGGTTGTTACAACAAATGGAGCTTGATCCGAGTCTCACGCCAAAAGACGTATTGGTTATGTGCCCGTCAGTGGAGGATTATGCGCCTTACATTGAAGCTGTATTTACCCGCGCCCGTTTTGCTTTGAGTGATAGCCTGCGTATCCCTTGTTCTATCGCTGATCGTAGCTTTTCATCTAACATGACTTTTGTGCAGTTGTTTACCCAAACGTTGCAATTGCCAGACAGCCGTTTTGCGGTTAGCCAAGTGATAGAAATGACCCGTTCGCCATTAGTGCAAGCCAAGTTTGATTGGCAAGAGGCGGATATTGAAACCTTGCTGCCTTGGTTAAAAAATGCGGCGATCCACTGGGGGTTAGACGGTCAACAAAAAGGGATGTTTGCCTTACCTGAAAGCCAGCAGTTCACTTGGTTAGCAGGCTTAGAAAAACTCTTGTTAGGTTTTGCCTATAGCGATGCGACTCATGTATTTGGCGACACAGTCGCTTTGCCAGATGTTGAAGGCGATTTAGGTGTTCTGCTAGGCAAGTTGATGTGGTTTATTGATGTGTTGCGCAACCATATGCAACAACTGTCGCAGCCGCGCGATGCTAAAACTTGGTCGGAGTATTTATTGTCCTTGTTAGACGACCTGTTTGTTGATGAACAACAGGGGTACGAATATCGCGTTGTGCAAAATGCCATTGTTGATTTAGTTAAATGGACGCAAGATGCAGGCTTTGCTGGTGAGTTTGATTTAGGTGTAGTGCAAGCCTATTTTGACATTAGCTTTAACCAGCCTATGCAAAGTCAGCACTTTATGACAGGCCAAGTGACCTTTTGCTCGTTGATCCCCATGCGTAGTATTCCGTTTAAAGTTATCGCCTTGCTAGGCATGAACGACGGTGATTTTCCGCGGCAAAAGTCGGTTAACAGTTTAGATTTATTAGCGCAAGACCAACCTAGGTTAGGTGATCGCTCACGCCGTGGTGACGACAGATACTTGTTTTTAGAATGCTTATTATCAGCCCGCGATAAACTTTATATTAGCTATCAAGGTCGGCAAATCAAAGACAACAGCGAACGTCAGCCTTCCAATGTGGTGATTGAGTTAATTGATTATTTAGAAAAATATCATGCGTGGTCGCCATCACGAATTCAGCAAACACCATTACACCCATTTAGTGCCAGTAATTATGTTAGTAGCTATGTCAGTAGCCATGTCAGTACCCGAGCTCAACAAGCGGCTGATACTAATATTGATATAGCGAGTGACGGCGAGCCGGCGGCTAATTTAGTTGATAAATCAGTCGATAAACCCGTTGGCAAATCACTGCAAAGCTATGAATCGGGTTGGTTAAATTTACTTAAACTGCCTCAGCAAGAGCATGATCAACTTTCAGCAAGCAATATTACCTTGCCAACCGTCAGCGAACCTTGTTTGTATGTTGATCTGGAAGATTTAATTCGTTTTTATGCTGAGCCGAGTCGTTATTTTGCCAACAAGGTGTTAAACCTGTACTTGGCAAACGGCAGTCAAGAACTGCAAGACAGCGAGCCATTTGCCGTTGATTACTTACAACGTTATCAAGTACAAAATGATTTAGTGGCGTTCAATATCAATACGGCGCAAGGCCAAGTTCAACAGGGATATGCCGACGAGTATATACAAATTGTTAAACAAGCTGGCCACTTGCCCGACAATGCGTTAGCGCAACAAGCGGTGAACGATTGGCAAGCCGTCGCTACTGACTTTGCGCAAAGTGTATTGGCGCAGGAGTCATGCGTAACGCAATTGACGGATCTGCAGTTATCCCTCACTAGCCAACAGCAAACTGAGTTTGTGTTAAGCGCGGGTTTACCTTTAGTAAGCGGTGCGCTGCTTAATTTTGAAAACACCCCAGACAGCGGTATAACCGCCGATAGTCGCCAAGTGTTCTGGCGTTTAGCCGATGCCAAAGGTAAAGATAAATTACGCCTGTGGCTGAGCCACTTAATGGCTAACAGCCAACAAAATGTCAGTACCTTAGGCTATTATCGCAGCAGTAAAGATATCGCGACCCGTATTGAATTTGCGCCATTGGATAACGAGGTTGCGCTAGATCAATTGAGCCGATTAATTAATGGCTTTGAGTTAGGCTTAAGCCAGCCTTTGTTAGTGGATGTAGCCATTGCCGAACAGTATTTTACTAAAGATCGCAAAGGTCAGCTTAAAGTCATGACGCAAGAAGCTTGGCAAGCATTGTGGCAAGGCAATCAATTTGTCTCTGGTTTATATGACAGTCCTTATCGTCAACACTTTTGGCCGCAGATCCCAGCGTGGACAGATGAACTGGTTTGGCAGATAGCTGAGCTTTATCAAGACATGTTTGCCTTAATGCAAATTCAACAGGAGGCTTGCTAATGACCTCATCACCCTTAGCTTACTTGCAAGTCGAAAGCCTACCGCTTAGCGGCCGTCATTTAATTGAAGCCAGTGCTGGTACAGGTAAAACCTATAATATTACCCGCTTATATTTGCGCTTGCTGCTTGAAAAGCAGTTAACGGTAGAAGAGATCCTCGTGGTGACTTTTACCCAAGCGGCAACAGAAGAATTAAAAGGGCGTATTGGTAAAGAATTACGCGCTGCGTTAAGTCATTGGCAAAAACCTGTATCTGAGCTAGAACCTGTATTTGCTAAACTGGTGCAAACCGTGCCAGAGCAGGAAGCCAAAGCGCGCATTGAGTTAGCCTTGTTGCATTTGGATGAGGCGGCTATTTATACCATTCATGGCTTTTGTTCAAAAGCATTAGCGGAATATAACCTGTTGGCAGGTTTGTCTTTTGATATGCAATTGGCAACAGATACCCGCAAAATGCTGATCCAAGTCATTGAAGATCAGTACCGGCGTATTAACCTTGAGCCGCAAACCTTGCAACTTTTACTAGAAATGGCACCAGATGCTCAGCGCTTTTTAGCCAAGTTTCAGCGCTTAATATCTGACAATTCGCCAATAGAAAATAATAGCCCAACAACGGTTATTGACGATGCGATAGCCAGACAACAAACCACTTATCAAACCTTGTTGGACAACCAAGCCCTGATTGAACAAGAGTTGGTGAATGGGGTAAAAGATCAAGACAAGCATCAAGCCGCATGGCGTGAACTACTGGCCTATTTTGCCAATAGTACGAATTTAACCGAGTTAAAAACCTCGTTAGATAGACAATCTGTAGCCAGCTTACCGCCTTTGTCTAAAGCGATAAAAGACTTTATGCATGGTCGGCGTTTTACCCGCAAAGCTGACGATATAAAACAAAATTTAAAAGCCTGTTTTGATTTAGTAAAAGAATTTGAAGCTAAGGTAATTAAACGCCTTGGTGATGATATTTGCACCGCACAAAAGAACCAACTTGCCGCCCGCCTTATTTTAGCCATCCGCCAGCAAATGGCAGACAATAAACGGCAGCAAGGGGTGATGGATTTTAACGATTTGATTTTGCACTTGGCGCACAGTTTGGCTTTGCAGCCGGAACCGAACTCGCTGCCAAAAACACAGCAAAACCCACAGCAAAGCTCACAGCGTGTGCAAGATGCGGACAATACATTTGCTCAATTACTAAATCGTCAGTACCCCGCCATTTTAGTTGACGAGTTTCAAGATACGGATCCTGAACAGTATCAAATATTTAATGCGATCCAAGTGGCAAACGAGAGTCATTTACTCTTGATGATAGGTGATCCTAAGCAGGCGATCTATAAGTTCCGCGGTGGTGATATTTTTACTTACTTGGCCGCCCGCGAACAGGCCAACTACCAGTGGTTTATGGATACCAACTATCGCTCGGCACAATCTATGGTTACGGCGTATAACCGAGTGTTTTATGGTCAAACCTTGCCCCACAATTACCAACAAGACAACGGCCAACAAGACAACGGGCAAAAAAACAATGCGCAAAAAGAAAATGAGCAACAAGACAATATCAGCGGCACAGACAAGGTGTTTGGTTACGACATTCAATACACGCCAGTTAAAGCCCATCATCAAGATTTATTTATACAATGTCCACAAACTAATGGGTTAGATTCAAGTATAGAATCGCCGACTCAGCCAAGTAGCAACGCCGCTTTACACCTTGTTTGCTTTGATGACGGCCAGCAAAAAACAGAAACTAAAAACCAATCTTACCGGCAAGTGATGGCGCAGTGGTTTGCTAATGAGATCGCTAACTTGCTAGGCCGACAAGAGAGTCCCGCCGCGCAAATGATCGAAGGTCAGCATACTCAGGTTGTGCGCGAACAAGATATCGCCATTCTAGTGCGTGATTTCGGTGAAGCACAGGACATGCAACAAGCCTTGCGCGAAAAAGGTTTAAGTGCCGTGTACCTAAGTAACCGAGAGAATATTTACCAAACTGCAGAAGCTGGATTTTGGTTGCGTTGTATACAAGGAATATTGCATTTGGAGCGCGACAGTGAATTTGTCGCCGCGTTGGCGACGCCACTATTAGGCGTATCTGATCAAATGTTATACACCTTACAGCATGATGAAACCTTGTGGGAAAGCTGGCGAGAGCGCTTAGTCGAGCTACGTCGTCTTTGGTTAAATCGTAGCTTTATCGCTATGGCGTTTAAAATACTGCATGAATACTGCCAAATAGGCCAAAGTGCTGGTGCAAAGAGCCGCGACAGACAAATAACCAATCTAATGCACTTAGTTGAGTTGATCCAAGCGCAAAGTCAGCAAACGGCTAACCCACAGCAATTGGTTGATTGGTTGCAACGCCAAGTGACGGATCCTGATTTAAATAGCGAAGCTGAACTTAGGTTGGAAAGCGAAGACAATTTGATACGTATTGTTACCTTACATGGCAGTAAAGGCTTGGAGTACCCGATTGTTTTTGTGCCCTTTGCTACGCGAGCCAAGGCGCAAGTCAATATGGCTTATTATCAATATTTTCAAAGTCAGGCGCAGCGTTCAGTTTTTTATTTGGGTAACGATGGCAATATTATTCAACAAGCGCAGCAAGAACAAAATGCCGAAGATGTTCGCTTGCTATACGTGGCACTCACTCGACCTGTATTTCGTTGTTACATTGGGGTGTGCCAATTTAATGGCTATGATTCATCGCCATTAGGTTTAACCTTAGGCTTAAACAAACAAGATGATCTTTTTGCTGCCGTTGCGCAGTTAGCTAACAGTTGCGATGCCATTTGTACGACATCGGTTAACAGCGATGAGTTACTTGAGTTGTCATCCTCTAGCGAGGTTAAGCAACAAGAGAGTCAGCCTGTTGTGTTACAAGCGGCAACCTTTACAGGCCAAATTGAAAAAGATTGGATGCTGCATTCCTTTTCGGCATTAACCAAAAATGCTCATCATCAGCATGTTGACGAGACTAGCTCGGTTATTGATGTTAAGCCTGAAGACGAGCACATTATTCCGGCTGATTTACCCGCTCCAGAGCCTGAAGCACCGACTGATATTAAAACCTGTTTTAGTTTTATTAAAGGGGCGAATGCCGGACTCTTGTTGCATGAAATTCTAGAGCTAATGGATTTTTCCCAACCTGATTTTACGGCGGCTTGGCAATTACTGGAAGCCACCTTAGCCGAAGCGGATAGACCCGATCAAGCCGGTTTTATCGCTTGGTTACAAGATATATTAGCCACCCCGCTAAGCAGTGTAGTGCAACAAACTGAATTGTTAAGTGACGAGGTGTTTTGTTTGGCGGATTTATCAGCAACGCAAATCCTGCGCGAAGTGGCCTTTTATTTTCCAATGCACAAACTGAATAGCCAACAATTGCTGGCCGTGTTGGCGCATCACAGAGGCAAGCCGGTCGATTTGCAGCTGTTTAATCAACAACTGCAAGGCATGATGAACGGGATAATAGATTTAGTCATCGAGTGGCAGGGTAAATACTATGTGGCAGATTATAAGTCTAATCATTTGGGGGGCTCTTACGCCGATTATCATTACGCTGCCATGTTACAAAGTGTGGAGTCTAGCTATTACGACTTACAGTATTTGATTTATAGTTTGGCGCTTCATCGATATTTGCGGCAACGCCTAGACGATTACGATCCTGAACAGCATTTTGGTGGCGCGATTTATTTATATTTACGCGGCTTAGCGGCACCGCAAAAAGCACAATATTGCCCTAGTGATTTTACCGGTGTCTACGGCACTCGGATCAGTGTCCAAATGTTGGACTGGTTAGATGCAACCTTTAATGGTGAAGAAATACCCGAGCTACAGCACAACCCAGCAGATCAGAATGTTGCAGAGATCCGGCAAGGAGATCAAATCTAATGGAAAATCTTGATTTATTTGACGACTTACCGGCAAGCCCGCGTTCGCCGCAAAAAGAACTGAAAGCAGCACAGCAAAATCAGCAACAATCATCAGCGGCAAGTTGTTTAGTGGCACAAAGTTATCGTCATTTTGGCCAAGCACAAGCGATGTTGGAAGCGATTCAGCCAATTGATTATTATTTGGCAGACAAGGTGGTGTTTTGTCAACGCCAGCAAGTGCCACTTAACAACATAAGCCCGGCCGAGTTTGATTTATTGTTTCATACCGTGGTGTTGTTGTCTGAGCAGTTACGTTGTGGTCACACTTGTATTTATTTAAGTGATTACGCACAAACAACGTGTTGGCAAAGTGCCAGTTGGCAGAAAAATAATCAGGATGAGTTAGCAGCAAAGCCGGGTTATACGTTTCCCACTATGGCGATTTGGCAACAGGTTTTGCAACGCCTACAGTTAGATTTACCGGCTTTGTCTACAGAGCAGGAGTCATTAGAAGCGGATAGCCACGGATCACAAGAGAGAGCGCAAGAGAAATCACAAGAGAGATCGCCAGATAAATCGCAAATTAGTTCGCCAGTTAATTCGCAGAGCTCAGAGGCAGTAAAACCACAAAATGGCCAATTGATTGTGCTTGAACAGCAGCGGGTTTATTTACGCCGTTATTGGCAATTTGAAGTTGAACTAGCTCAAGCTTTGCAACAAAAACGCCAGTTAAGCTTTGCGATTGATCTCGCTAAAGCTCAGGCTATTTTACAGGCGCTTTTTCCTCAATCAACACAAGTTATTGATTGGCAACAAGTCGCGGTAGCCAATGCGTTAAACAAAGGGGTGGCTGTGATCTGTGGTGGCCCAGGTACAGGTAAAACCACGACGGTTGTCCGTTTGTTAGCGGCGCTAATTAGCTTACAAACGGCAGATTTAAAAATTGCCATGGCTGCGCCTACTGGTAAAGCGGCACAACGCTTATCTGAATCTATCATTAATGCCAAAGGTAAATTAAGCCAAGTTGATCCGGCAATTGTCAGTCAAATTCCTGAACAAGCCCAAACCTTGCACCGCTTATTGGGGATCCGCCAGCAGCCGCATCTAGTTAAGTACGACCAACAGCGGCAGTTAGACTGTGATCTCGTGTTGCTTGATGAAGCCTCTATGGTCGATTTACCACTAATGGTTAGGCTTTTTCGGGCTTTGCCAACACATTGTCGCGTGATTATGTTAGGCGATGCGGATCAACTTCCTTCGGTTGCCGCAGGCTCGGTATTAGCGGATATCGCCCCGCTACCGCATCAAGGCTATAGTCAAGCTAATGCCAGCTATATTGCGCAACTCACCGGCTCGTCAGTCAGCGGCGTAGCCAATGCATGTGACTATTTAAGCCAATTAAAATTCAGTCATCGTTTTAAAGGTGATGAAGGCGTCGGCCTGCTAGCCAAAGCCGTGATAAATGGCAATGTAAAAGACGCGTGTGCTTTATTAGCCAGCCAACGGCAAGATATTTACAGCAGCCAAACTTTGGATGATCAGCAATTAGCCCATCTTGTACGGACCTATTTAAAACCTGTGTTTAATGCTGACAACGTGCAAACTGCATTTAATGCTTTGAGTCAATTTCGACTATTGGCTGCCGTGCGCCAAGGGGAGCAAGGCGTTGAACAGCTTAATCATAAAGTGGAAAGTCAGCTAAGGCGTCAAGGCTTAATTAAGCGTTTAGCTGGTTACGCAGATAATTTATATGCCGGTAAGCCGGTGATGATCACCGAGAACAGCTATGGTTTAAATTTGTTTAACGGTGACATTGGCCTATTGTGGCTAAATCAAGGCAAATTAATGGTGGCGTTTGAACAAGCCGATGGCATTCGCTGGTTAAGTTTAGCGCGCTTACCTGCCTACGAAACCGTATACGCCATGACCATTCATAAAACTCAAGGCTCAGAGTTCACCCATGTTGCGTTAGTATTGCCAGATAAGGACTCAAAAGTGTTGTCGCGCGAGCTGCTTTACACAGGTATCACCCGCGCCAAACAAACCGTGCAAATCTATGCCAATGATCAGGTATGGCACAATAGTGTTACTCGCAAAGTAGAACGCAGCTCGGGGTTAAGAGATAGGTTGTGTTTAACTGAAAATATGGAATAAACCACCACCGAGGTTTGACTATACTTTCAAATTTACCGTATTAGCTGGGTGGTAAATAATGAAAGTGCTCGCTTTGACTAATTGATACTGTAACGCTTCTGGTTATTCTGGTGGGGTTATTTGTTGTGCGTTGTTATCCGTTTTGGGGTGTAATACTTGGCGGTTCTTTAATCAGTCAGGCTGCTGCTAGTGAGTACACTTGGCTTGAGCGTGACGGGGTTATTGCCTTAATGCAAGGTAAGCGCACCGTTTGGGCATTAAATTATGGTGCTCAAGTTGCTAAGCCGTATTTTCATCCGCTGAGCTTACAAGATGGCTCTGTCATAACGCGGTACGAGCCGCACTCGCCTGAGCACCCTTGGCATAAAGGTTTGTGGTTTAGTTTTAAATATATTAACGGCGTGAATTACTGGGAAGAAAATAAGCAAACAGGCAAATCAGACGGGTTAACTCAAGTTACCTCTCATCATTTTTTTAAGCATCCGGATAACAGTGCTACTTTAATTTTACATTTGCAATATCGACCTCACCATGACGCAGCAGATGCGCTTATTTTTGAACAAAGAACCTTATTTATCTCGGCACAAGATGCGTCAGGGCGGATGAATATTGATTGGCTGTCTCACTTTACCGCCTTAGCCGATGTCACCTTGGATCGCACTCCATTGCCTAGTGAACATAATGGCAAAGTTTGGGGCAAAGCTTGGGGTGGTTACGCTGGTTTATCAATGCGCTTTGCGCCAAAGCTTAAACAAAACAAAGCGGATAATTGGCAATTTTCTGCGCCAATACAAAGCCAATTACTGACTCAAGCTAAGCTAGAGGGGACGCAACTGCACGCAACTCAAAACCAATGGATGTATTATGGCGGTGCTAAAGGTGGCTTGGCGATTTTTGATCATGTTCGTAATTCTTCACAGACGGCAAGCTGGTATGTGGCTCCGAACATGTCTTATTTTAGTCCTGCTTTTTTGTTTAAACGACCGTTGTCCTATGCAGCGGGCCAAACTTGGCAGTTGAGTTACCGAGTCAGTATTTATAGCCAGCCTAGAACACCTGAGCAACTGGCGATGGATGATCGCCAATATCGTTTATTAATCGCTGACTAGAAATGAGAGCCCGTCCAGTAAGTGAGTTTGCATGAGTGGCTCAAAATAGCTGCTACCACTATGGCCAAGTGCAGTATAAAAGGACTTGCCGCCGTCATAATGCTGATACCAAGCAATAGGATGATAATTACCGTGCTTGCCGCCTTGGTAAGATGTTTCATCCAACAATAAAATATCGGTACGATCTGGGTTTAGGTTGGTAAAGTTATACCATTCGTCTGTTAATTGAAACGTCGCGGGTAAGTGATTAAACGCCAAGCCATTAGGTTGCAGATTGATCAGTTTTGCGGCTTGTATTTTGGGGTGGCTGGCAAACGTCCCCCCCACTAATTTAACAAACCATGGCCAATCTAATTCACACCAAGAACTACCGTGGATCCCCATAAAGCCGCCACCTTGCTGAATATACTGTTTAAACGCCTGACGTTGTTGTTGGTTGAGTAACACGCCTGTGGTACTGATAAAGACAACCGCGTCATAGGTATTTAAATTCTGTGGGTTGAAGTCACTGGCTTGTTGGGTTGTGTCGACAACAAAAGCATGCTTAGCTGCCATTTGTTTAAATGCTTGCACCGCGCTGTTTATGGATTTGTGGCGCACTTTGCTTGTTTTCGTAAACAGTAATACACGTTTACCTTGAATAACATCGGCCCGTGTTACATGCTGGTGGTGACTAGAACTAGCTGATGTTTCAGTAAATTGTGTCATGCTGCAGGCGTTTATAAGGCAAGTTACGCCGAGTAACACAGTAAGCTTAATAAGTTTTTTAACCATATCGTTAGTTGTATACCAATAAAATGACCCTAGCTTGGTATGTTTATACCTTACATCTTGAGTGAATTGCATTTAGTATATGCCGATGTGTTTTTAACGGTAAATATTGAACATGTCGAGCGCGTCACAAACGGCTACCTTTTATAGTCAAGGACAACAATACCATGCTGATACTTGTCAGCCTTTAGATGTTGCCGCCCTTAAAAAGCAAATTAGTTTAAAAGCATACTCTCGTGGTAATTATCCAGGACAGAAATTGCCGAATGAATTTTTAACTGAATTATTGTCAGTTGGGGTTTGGGACAGTCGACGCGCGCAAACATGGGGGCTGGCTCGGCACAGAAACGAAGGGATCGAAATTACCTATCTTGCCAAAGGTCATTTAGCGTTTGGGGTTGATGGTGCAAAGTACCAACTTAAAAAAGGCGATTTAACACTGACTCGCCCATGGCAACCCCATTATGTGGGAGAGCCGGTTGTCGGTTATTCAAAACTGTTTTGGCTAATTATCGATGTTAAAGTTCGTCGGCCGGATGATACTTGGCAATGGCCCAGTTGGATTGCCCTAGCGCCCAATGATTTAGCTGATCTGACTAATCGTTTACAACACACAGAAACACACGTTTGGTTATCTGACGAGCCTGTAAGGCAAGCGTTAGAAAATTTAATGAAGATCATTGATGTTCCGCCTGCGCAGCTATGCTTATCGCAATTAGCACTGGCTATCAATTTTTTATTGTTGGCGTTGTTAACTTTGCTGAAAAACAATGCTTATCCGCTTAATCGCCAGTTATCGAGCAAAACGCACACAGTTGAACGTTTTCTGAATGCCTTACCTGAAATTTGCAGTCAGGACTGGCAGCTTGACAATATGGCGGCTGAATGTGGTTTGAAACGCAGTCAATTTAGTGAATATTGCTATGAGATAAAAGGCTTATCGCCAATGGAATATTTAAAACATTGCCGAGTTAATTTAGCAAAGCAGTTATTGTTGCAAACCGCTTTGTCTATTACTGATATTGCCATGCAGGTTGGCTTTGGTAGTAGTCAGTATTTTGCAACTGTTTTTAAAAATACATGCCATTTAACGCCAAAACAATTTAGGCAACAACAGGCCTCGTCATAGGCTAGTCTTGTTTAAAATTTACCGCCTATTTTTGTTGGTAAATAGCAGAAGCAGATATGAAAAAGATCATTTACATTAAGCTTGAAGATAGTCTCAGCGAGAATTTGAATGATGTTAAACCTGATGTGCCGTGGTTTGCAATTTACCGCCTTGTTAACTCTGATGATTGCGTGTTCAGAGCATCAAGAGCCAAATGAAAAAACCAATGAAGATCTAGCTAAGCCTTTAGCCACTAACAACCCAGTTAATAAAAAAGTGGCAACAGCGCCAAAAAAAGTGGATTTAGTGGCAATAGGTAAAGAAGCATTTACCGCATCGGGTTGCATTGAATGTCATGCCACTAAAGAAAATGACAGCGCATTTAAAACCGGCCCCAATTTGTTTGGTTTGTTTCAACAGCCGGCGATCAAGCGAGAGGTTCAGTTATTTAATGGCGAAAGAACCATGGTTGTTGCCGATGCAGGTTACTTGAGTCGTTCGTTAATTGCCCCTGAAAGCGAGTTAGCTATTCGCCAAACCGGTGTTGAAAAAGGGCAAGCTTATTTTCCTGTTATGCCTAAGTTCAAATGGCCATGGAACGATATTCGTAAAAAAGCTATGTATGAATATTTGCGAACGTTAAATCCGCCAGGTAAACAAGGCCCAGCTCAGGTTTGGCATGCAGCCAAAAAGCATCAAGCGCTTAAACCTAAACAAACTTACGATCATCAAATGTGGGTTGGCGAGCAAGCCAGTATTGCGCGTTTTATGATCCCAGGTGTGTCGACACGGGCTATTCATGTTGGTTTAACCAATGGCGTTAACTACAGTTTTGATACGGTTGATATGTCGATCAAGAAAATTTGGTGGGGTGGATTTTTAGACGCTACACGCGAGCGTACGGGTCGTGGTATGGGCTTAAATAGTTTAGGTAAAGAGGCACTAGACTGGCAAATCGATTATTTAGTTAAACCGTTAGACCAACGCCAGCAAGCGATTGATTTAAGTTTTAAGTCATGGCCCGCTTACCCACATAATCATCAACGAGATACACATAGAATTAATCTGGAAAAATCGGTCAACACACCATACTTACAACAAGTGGCTGCGGCTAACGCGCAATACTTGGGCTTGGACACAACAGATAAACAAAATCCGCAACTTAGGTTTGAAATTGAGGGGGTTAAGTATCGACAAACTACCAAAATTAACAACTTAGGTCATGTAGAAATTCAGTTTGCGGCTAGCCAAGTGAAGCGCGATTTACAATTTTTAGTTAATACCCAAGATAACCAAGTGTTAGCCATTAGCGCCGGTTCAATTAACAACGGTATTTGGCGCATTCCTCAAAAGCAATCGCAGCAATTTACTATCAAATTAAAACCTATTGCCTTGCCGATTCAGCCTAAACGTAATCAAGTGAAGCCAGCTTTTAGTCACGACAAGCAAAAGGTTGTTATTAAAAACTATGAGTTGGCGAGCGTGTTACCCGCTGGATATCGCTTAGAGTCAGTGATGGCACCAAAGGATAGATTTGGACGCGATCAATTATTTGAACCCTTGGCGTTAGACTTTGCGCAAAATGGTACGGCTGTGGTGGCTAGCCGCACCTCAGGTATTTGGCAAATTAAAGATCAGCATTGGCATTTTTTTGCAGAAGGCTTTCATGATCCACTCGGGGTGCATATTGAAGATAAACAAGGTAATCAGGTTGTGGTGGCACACAAACCAGAGCTGACTCGCGTAATAGATAAAAACGCTGACGGTTTGGCTGATTTATTTCAAACTATTAACGACGATTGGCGTTTAGCTGGCAATTATTGCGAATACGTACATGGCCCTGTTATTGACGAGCAAGGTAACTATTACTTTAACCTGAACTTGGCACATGGTGCTGACACCGTATCGGGACAAGCTATGGGAACGTATGGTGGATATGACGGCTGGCTAATGCGAGTTACGCAACAAGGTGAGTTACAACCTTGGGCGAGTGGCTTACGCAGCCCTGCCGGTCTTGGCCGAGGTCCACAAGATCTGTTGCTATACACGGACAATCAAGGTTCGTTTGTCGGTACATCGAAAATGCATGTGGTTGATAAGGGTGATTACTTCGGTTACCCAGCCAGCTTAAAAGATCATGATAACTACTTTGGCAAGCCAATTAACTGGCAACAAGTGAATCAATTGGCTGAAAAACCAGCGGTTTATTTTCCGCATGGCATTGTGGCTAACTCGCCGGGAAATCCCACTTTTGATAATACACAAGGGCAATTTGGTCCATTTGCGGGGCAAATTTTAGTGGGTGATCAAACCATGTCAAATATCTCGCGCGTTGATCTGCAAAAGGTAAACGGCCAATGGCAGGGCGTGGTGATACCTTTTATTAAAGGGTTAAGTTCAGGCGCAATGCGCTTGTCTTTTGCGCCGGATAATAGCTTATGGATAGGGCAAACTGGTCGTGGTTGGGCTGCGCGTGGTGGCGAGTATGAAGCGTTACAAAGGTTAAGCTGGGACGGCACAACTGTGCCATTTGAAATGAAAACCGTTAAGCATGTGCACGGCGGCTTTGTGATTAGCTTTACTCAAGATTTGGCTGAGCAAAACATTAAGCTAGAAGATGTGCAATTGGAGTCATGGAACTACTTAAATTCGCCGGTTTATGGTTCGCCACGCTATTTTCATCAAAAGCATCAAACCCAGGACATTATTAAGTTAAATAACAAGCAAATAAAAATAAAGGTGGCGGGCATGGTGGCCGATCGCATTTATCAAATAAAGCTTAAGGGTTTACAGTCCAGTCAAGGTGATAAGCCGAGCAATAATGCCGCGTATTATACGCTGCATGAGTTGTTGTAGCTGGCGGAATATTTTGAATAATGGACGTCAGTGATTTTTGTTGTAGTTTTCGAATAGGTTTATGCAACAAAGGTCACTGAATCTCGATTTGCGTCAAAATGAACTCAAACGTAATACCTTTATGAAAATCAGATCCTTCTTTTTCTATTCAGTCTGCAATATTCTTTTTTGCGAATTAACTAAAAGAAGATCTTATATGCACTCAAATGTCTTAAAAAACCTAGTTAGCGCCTTATTGTTAACGGGTATAGCCGCCTGTAATTCTACATCCAGTACAACTCAGGGCGCTGTCGAGCAAGAGAACCCCTCTGCTTCTGCATCAACCAAGCCAGTCAATTTACAACCCGCTACGCTTTTCGCAAAGCTACCCAATACTTGTACGACGCCAGATGCATTCGACATAGCGCCAGATGGCAGTTTGACCTTGTCTTGCGTTAACTATGCGGGTGGTAAAAACAAACCAACGGGGCGTTTGTTACGTATAACTGAAGACGGCCAAGTAACCGAGTTAGCGCAATTAACTGGGCCCAATGGCAAGGGTTCTGCTCGCCCAATGGGCATTGCTTATGCCCCTGATGGATCTTTATATGTGGCTGATAACCAAGGGCGCAACCAAGGACGATTGCTAAGGTTAACTTTCAATCAGGGTAAATTAGCCAACACTGAAGTGGTTGCGTATGGCATGAGTTCTCCAAATGGCGTACGTTATTTTAATGGCGCGATATATTTAACTCAATTACGTTTGCCTAAGTTTAAAACGAAAAACATGACCAGTGGGGTTTACCGTTTTGCTGAAACAGATCGCAACGTTAAAGTGGCAAGCGATGGCTCGTCTGATAAATTAATTTTTTCGACTCAAACCGAAAACCCTGAGCGTCAGTTTGGCATTGATGGTTTAGTGTTTGATAAACAAGGGCGTTTGTATGTCGGGGATTTTGGCGATGCTGAAATTTATCGTTTAACGTTAAATACCCAAGGTGTTGTGGTTAATCAAGAAATGTTTGCTACGTTACCGAAAACCGTTGGCATCGACGGCATTAATATTGATGAGCAAGGCAATTTATACTTGGCTGGCTTTTTACAAAATGAAATTTATAAAGTGGACACCCAAGGCAAGGCGACATTATTAGCTCAGTACCCAGATAATAATGGCGCTAACGGCGAAATTGATCAGCCAGCCGATTTAATTGTCTATAAAAATAAGTTGATCATTTCTAATTTTGATTTGATGAAAGGCAAAGGTATTGTTAACTCTGGCCATGGTAAACCTTATACGGTTTCGGCTATTGCTTTATAAAGCCTGCAGCTTACTAGCCTGTAATTGAATTAAGCGGTCGGCCTTGAAAGTAGTTGAAAGTAGCTGGGAGTACGAGTCGACCGTGTGTTTAAGGGCAGACTATTTTATTGGTTTGCTCTAATTTTTAGCCGATTTGCTATACACTAGCGCGTTTAGATACAGCGAGAGTCAATCTTCTTTTCATGCTTTTAGGCCTCAAACAAACTATTCCCGTTAGCGTGGGTTACATGGTGTTATCTGCTCTTGGCTTTGCACTTATGGCTGCGTGTGTTAAACAAGTTAGTACTTATGGTATTCCTGTGCTGGAAATTGTCGCGGTGCGAGCGCTAATTTCAGCCTTGTTAAGCTATGCTGATATCAAACGCAAAAATCTCTCGCCTTGGGGTATAAACAAACCATTGCTATTCGCGCGTGGGTTAGTGGGCGCCATTGCTTTATTTTTTGTTTACTACTCTGTTACCACTTTACCCTTGGCAGAAGCCACCTTGTTGCAATACTTACACCCAGTGTTTACTGCCATTTTAGCCTTAGTGTTTTTGAAAGAAGCTATTCAGCGTTCTACCCTCAGTTGTATCACGTTGAGCATGTTAGGGTTAGTGGTGATGGTGGCACCTAACTTTACGATCAATCAGTCGGGTGAACTAGCCTATTCTTGGTTGAGTATTGGTGCAGCGATTTTAGGTGCTTTGGGTAGCGCGGTGGCGTATGTCATTGTGAAAAAGCTAACTAAAACGGACGATAGCTCGGTTATTGTTTTTTACTTTCCATTTATTGCTTTACCAGTGGCTATTATTTTAGGCGGCAGTGAGTTTGTCATGCCATCGCTGCCTGCTATGGGATTATTGCTACTCGTGGGTATTTTTACCCAAGTTGGTCAAGTTGGCCTGACTAAAGCATTAGCCAGTGCCGATGCCAGCAAAGCGACGGGGTATGCCTACGTTCAGGTGATATTTTCTGTATTAATTGGCTGGGCTTATTTTAGTGAAGTGCCAACTTTGACTACCTTAATTGGTGGTGGACTTATTATTGGCGGTGCCCTCGTCAATGTATTGTGGAAGCGTTAAGCGACAGCTTATAAGTTGCAGCTAGCGATAATATAGAAATGGTTTTTGTAAAGATTATATAAAGATGTTTTTTAGCTATTTATCCTAACCTTAAGAGCTGTTATTTTAGCTCCGTTTACAATACTAATAAGCTAACAATAACGAGCGCTAACAATGAAAAAATTACTTTTAACTTGTCTACTTACCTTATGCTTTTTACCTACGACTTATGCGGCGCATCCGCAATGCGGTAAAACTGAATTGTCTTCCGTAATGAAAGACATGAAAGATGCACTTAAAGGCTATAAAACCGCAATGAAAAAGCAGGATGAAGCGGGCATGAAAACCCACTCTCAAGCCCTTTACGACTTGTCGGTTAAATCTAAAGAGTATGTACCACTTAGCATTAGCGATAAAAGCAGCTTATCTGCAGAAGAAAAAGCCAAATATGCTAAGTATCAAAAAGGTATGGATATGATGGCCAAAGCCGTGAAAAAATTAATGAATGCGACCGATGATGCCACGCGTAAAGCGGCGCTAGCAGTAATTGGTAAGGGTAATAAGCAAGGTCACCGCAACTTTAAAATGAAGTGTAAGTAAGGGCATATCTTTGTCTGATATGAAAATCAAGATCTGGGATAACTACACGCGGATCTATCACTTAAGCCAGCTAATATTGCTGGCTTTATTATGGTACAGCGCCGAAGAAGGTGACTTTGAAAGTCATTTTCTGTATGGCTTTATTTTACTGGGCTTAGTTTTTAGCCGCTTGGTTTGGGGCTTTATCGGTAGTCAAAATTCACGCTTTGTTGAGTTTGTAAAAATGCCATGGCAATTACCTAAACTGTATAAACAGAAAAAATTATTTATTAACGACAGTGGGCATGCGCCGCTATCTGGCTATATGGTAGTTGCCTTGTTACTTTCACTTTGTGTACAGTTAGTTACCGGATTATTTGCGACAGACGACGTGCTAGCTGAAGGCCCGTTAATGTATGTGGTTAGTGAAGATTTAGCCTATTTGCTGGACGATATTCACACCATTAACTTTGATATTTTAACGATATTAATCGGCATTCATGTGCTTGCAGCTATCGTACACTTAATGTTTAAGCACCCTGTTATTGTGTCTATTTTCACAGGTAACAGCAAAGCTAAACAAAGTATTGAACGCTATTGGCGCTCATCATATATAGGTATTGCTGTGTGGATTGTGAGTAGCGCACTGGCGTATTTTTTATTGATTGATATGGCGAGCTACTAAAACGGCTAAAATTAAAGCAGGTGATGACTAAATCACCTGCTGGTTTGCAACTACTTGCGTAGCTGATTTAGCGTATAGTAGGCGGTTTTTACGCTTGGTTTGCGTCCCTTTTTGTCGACTAAACCATTAAAGTTTATTTTCAACACTTTTTCAGCGGTTAAAGGTAAATCAAAGGTCAGCGTTTTATTACCGTTCGACCAAGTTAAGTTGCTTCCTTGTAACTTTTGCTCATTCATTTTAGCTGAGCCGTATTTGTTGGAATAATGATAATTCCATTCCTCGACATTCACTTTAACCTTGTTACGACTATTATTGCTAACTGCCTCGGTAAAGTTGACCTTAAAGCCAGTTTTGGTCAGTTTAATGTCTAAGATCTCAAATGGATTTGTGCCGTCCCACACGACTTTTTGTATACCAAAAGGTTTGCCACCTTTCGAGCCCCAACCGCGAGCGGTTTGCCCAACCCAAAGTTGACCTTGATTATCAAACGATAAGCGGATATTGCCACTTTGAAAGCCGCTCATAAAGTTAATAACAGCACCTTGGTATTCGCCATTAACCTTATCTAATACCACCCTAAAAAGGTTGGATTGAGTCACATCGCTGACAAACATTTGTCCGGCAAACGGCCCAAACTTGCCTTGGCTGGTATCCCATTCTGGATTACCGGGTGAGCTTGCTACTTCAATATGCGGAAACCAAACGACAGGTAATTCACGCATTGCGTGCCACATGTCAAAGTTGTAACTATTCTTTTTAATTTTGTCGACGGACCAATCGGGATGATCTCTTAAGCTCACGGGGTGGCCGTAAAATTTGCCTTTTTTAACAAAATGTAATTTAGAGGTTTCTACCCAGTCGCCTTGGTTATCAGTAAAAAACAGCTCGTCGTTTGGGCTAATACCAATACCCGCTGGCGAGCGTAATCCTGATGCATAAGGAACAAACTCCCCGTCTTTGGTGACTTGGTATGTCCAACCACGATAGCCACCGCCTGATCCCATAGTGCCAATAGCGAGTGAGTTTGGTGCACCATGGCCTAAATTTAACGTGCCGTAGTAATTACCTTGCGAGTCGCGAACAGGACCAAAGTTAAATTCATGGTAGTTATCGTGAAAGTTCCAGTTATCAGCTAAGTTAATGTAGTCATCCATAATGCCGTCACCGTCTAAATCGATTAAACGAGTCAGTTCAGGTTTATGACCGACGATCACACTACCGTCTTCATCAACTAATAGGCCGGTGGGTTCGTGTAACCCGTCGGCCACTTTTAACCAGTTTTCTGCCCGCAAACGCCATACGTCACCAAAGCGTGTAGCAACAAAAATATCACCGTTGCTATGTGCATCGACCCCAGTCGCGTGAAATTTGACTTTAGCCGGTGTTTTGACCGTGATCATTTTATAGCCGTCAGGCTGGTAGCCTTTATTGCTCTTAGCTGAGGTTGAAGTCGCAGCAAGAGAAAGGCCAAGGCAAGCTAACATAGCTGTCATTTTTGTGATTTTAAACATGGTTATTAACCTTCCAACTTAACTGAGACTTGCCACGATGGTGTATTTTTCAAAATGATTAATTGATTATTTTTAATCGTGGCGTTGACGGCACTGATGCTAACTTTATTTGAATTGGGTAATTGCCATTGCAAATTGCTGTGTTCACCTTGCAATAGGGTGTAGGTGAAAGTCAGTGTTTTGTTGTTTGTTGTTTCAGCGCTGAGTGAATACTTAGCCTCACCTAATGTGAAATAAAAGGTTGGATTACCTTGGCGATTGTACTTGCTCAAACGGCAATTATTGTCATTTTGCGGTGCCATTTTTTGCGGTTGCTTAAACTTCCATTCGCCGGGGATCAAGCTACCATCTCGTCCGCGCCCTTCAATATTTGGCCCTATGTTTAACAGCTCACCTGTCCATACGCCTACAATCGAGCAAGATTTAGCATTAAATGCATAATTGACTTTATTGGGGTAACCAACGGCGATGGAATGGCTTGGTAGATCTAAGATTTTTTTGCGCACAACTTCAGGTTGCTGCTCGGCTTTAACAATAACTGTGGCTTGGTTTAAGAAGCTTTTACCTGATGGTGAAATACCAAATAATTTTTGTGTGCCGGCTTGGTTAGCGACAAATAGTTTGGCATCAGGTTGTAAATTTTTGCGGATATTTATTTGGTAGTATCTCAGTGTAAGTTGCTGCTTGCCACGTTTGAGTGGCCATTGAAACTGCATCCAAATTTCTTTGCTGGGGTCAACAGGTTGACCATCTATTTCCACTTCAAGACGTTGTCTTTTGCCTATCATGGCGAAAAGTACTGTGTCTTGATCGAGGGGAGCGTGCAAGGTTCCTGTGTATTCAATGACATAATTCGGAACTTCCGCTATTGAGAAATCAGCTAAGTTATTGTGTGCGATCCCTGTTTTAGCAGGAAGGTCACTTTTGTTATGTTGGTATTTCGTTACCTTTACTTTTTTGTCGACATTGGCGTGGTATATTTTGTAGTTAAGTTGCTCAAAACCTTCACGTTTTGATAAAACGTAAGCCACTATCTGTTTAAGTTGCTCGTCTTTGAACATGGCCCCAAAGCCCGGCATACCTGCGTTTCCAAAGCCCTGTTTTACATTATTTAAAATGTCAGAGGGCTGCGCGCCATGTACCCATTCTTCATCTTTTAAGTTAAAACCCGCGCCTCCGGTTAAATTCTTGGCGTGACAAGCGGCGCAAACGGTATCAAATAACTCTTTTCCTTGTTGGGTTGCTTGTTGATTTTGACTAAGTTGAATTATCTCTTGGTCGAGCGAATTAGCGTTTGCAATATTGCTGACCAACGCAGTCAGTATGCAAAAGCCTAGTCGCCAATTTTTTAGCTGTTTGGCTATTGTGGATAAAAGTAGCATGATGGTTTCTCGTCATTGCAATTGTTGTTATTGTGCTGTTGTTTCTGGTTGTGTCGTTATCTTTGGTCGTAAGTATTGCTAAGAAAGACTTAGCTAATACAAATGAATGTAAACAACTAACAATTTTGATTGTAATGGACTCTTGGTAAGAGCTCAGCTAGCTTTTCTCTTTTTTACACAAAGTTAACATGATCAGGAGTGGTGATTACCACGGCGGATTGCATGAATTGAAATAGGTAGTGATAGTGGAAATCACAGCGCTGCTTTTTGGTGATCTAACTTGGTAGTAAAAACTAGGCTACACTGACATAAAACCATACATTAAGTGTTTTACCTGTTAGAAGATATGAATCTTAATACTATAAACTTAGCTATGCTCGGCGTTTTATTTTCCCTTGTCGCTGTGTTTTTCTATTTGTCTCACAAAACGCCAGAGCAGGCTGAAACTGTTTATGTTCCGGAGCTGTTTAATGGTCATATTTGCGATTTTGGCTGTGGGGTCGAGATAACTTTAGATTATAACGACAAGCTTATTATTAAGGACTTTCAACACAAAATCACACAAGACGAATTTTTTAAGTTGTTACGAATCCATGAATACCAAAGTCATTGTAATGATTCTATATTTAGGATTATTGCTCACCCTGATTTAACCAACTCGCAAGTATTGTCGTTTAGCTCGAAAATTAAAAGCATAATTAAACATACTCGCATTACTTGGTCGTCATGGGATGGCCGCGAGTTTATACCTAATTAATGTCGTTTCGATTACGCCGACTGAATAAATTGTTCGGTGTTCTAGCTAGCTTTTAAATAGCCGCTCTCCGGTAACGCCTAAAACACAGCCTGATATCACAATTACACAACCGACTATTTGCATTGGTGTTAAGGTTTCACCTAACGTGAAATAGCTAATAGTAGCGGTAAGAGGAATGTACATGTATTTGAGTACACCCGATGCTGTGGTCGGCAAGTTGGTTGCGGCATAAACCCACAATGAGTGGGCTAAAACGGTACCGACTAAGCCCAAATACAGTAAACCTATCCAATCATGCTCGGCGAATTGCCAATTTCCTAATGGTACACAAAAGATAAACAAAACAAATGCGCCGGCAAACTGGCCAAAGGTGCGGACATCTCCGCTTAAATGGGTAGATTTTTGGTGTAAAATTGGCAATGCGCCATAAAAGCAGCCGCTAATAATACCCAATACAAAACCGATAAGTGCGTGGGAGTTAAGATCAAACTCTCCGCCGACTAGCAAAGTACCTATTACGCCGAGTAACAAGGCAAACCAATGGTACGGCTTAATGGGGTGTCGTAAAAAATATCGGCCGGCAACGGAAATAAACAAGCCATAAGCGGAAATGGTCGAAATAACCGCGATAGTGGCAGTGCCTAATTTGATGGAAAAGAAATACGCGATCCAATGCAAACCAAAACAGAGACCGAGTGCTGCCAACATGTAATAGTCTTTTAGTGACAATGCCTTGGCTTGTCTAATTGCCGGTCTTAAAAAATACATGGCCGTTGTAGCGATTAATAAGCGAATAAAGCCTATTACCCAAGGGTCGCTGCTGATCCATTTAATGGCAACGGGCACTGTGCTCATGACCGTAATGCCGATAACCCCGATTTGGTATGCGTGGAATAAGTCTTTATTTTGTGACACTGTATTTTGCGACAACGAGGACAACCTTTGAGGCGTTTGTAAACAATTAATGCGCGCATTCTATTTTGAAATGGCCGAACTACAAAATAAATTAAAGTCACTTGTTATGGTTATTTTTGTCGGTTAGACGTTATCCCGCAAGCACCAAAAGCAGGTGCTTTAATCGTGCCTTGACCCAATGCCATTAAGTTAACGATTTCTGGTAGGTTTGCCGTTAAGCGTTTGGAACTGCGTACGGCGACCTACATGGATGTAGGGAATGCCGTTAAACGTCTGGAACTGCGTACGGCGACCTACCAGTGACACTAACATGCCTGTCATGTTTACATTGAATGAAACTGACACTCAGAACGCGGTGGAACTGAGTGAGTAGCCCCTTCACGCTGGTAGGCCAGTTTAAATTCGGGTAATTGAGCGATTTTAGCTACGTGTTTAATGACATTGTCACCTAATGTGATCGTTAATTGCGGAAATACATTTCCCCAGTTGGCGTATATTGCAATTAAGTAATCCAGTACCGACAGTTTGTCGCCAAGTAAATAGTTTTGTTTGGCGAGTTGTTTATCAACAATTTGCCAAAGCTCACTAATGCGGTTTGCCATGTTGTCATAAAACTCGTCTCTTGCTTTTGAATCTGGCATTTTAGTCATGCTAGCAAAAAGCTTGCTATAGGCTGGGTGTAAGGTGGCATAACAAAACATCAACCAATAGTGAAATTGATGTTTATCTCCCCAAGAATCAAGTGGTATTTGGTGTTTTTCTAGTAAATACAAAACGATAGCGGCCCCTTCGGTTAGTACTTTGTCAGCATCGACTAACGCGGGAACTTGCTTAGTAGCGGCAATTTGTTGGTAATCGTTTACTTGATCAAATGGCACAATTTCTACTGGCTGATCCAGTTGATTGAGCAACGCATGTATGGCGGTTGAGCAACTGGCGGGCATGGTGTAAAGCGTATACATAGTTTATCTCCTATTGGTTTTGTTGTAGCTGTCTAAATTGTTTTGCGGTTATCCCTGCAACGCCCCAATTTTCTAATGCGATCTCCTCAATTAACACAAACGTGGTTTGCGGATCTTTGTTGAGTACTTGGCTAAGCATGTCGGTAGAACGTTTAATGAGCTCGGCTTTTTGTTCATGACTGACACCTTCGTCAGTCACTTGAATGGTTACAATGGGCATGGCGACTCCTGATTGCTTTAGTTATCTAGGTGGTAGTGAAAGACTTTGCTTATGATCTGCCAGCGGTTATCCAGCTTGATGAAACTCAGCAAATCGACAAAGTGTTTGGGTTGAATACTGCAAGTGACTTTAGCCAATGCGGTGTGATTACCAATAACGTCAATGTGCAGAATTTGATCGGTTCGTTGTTGCTGCTTACTGGCGGGAGAAGAACGTTGCTCAACCATGGCAAAATATTCTGGCATGGTCAGTTTTAATAATTCGCCTGAGCTGGCGGTGATGTAACTGGCTTGTGCATGGAATACCTGCTTTAACCGAGAAACATCACTGAAATACAGGCCATCAAAGTATTGAATGAGCTGTTGTTCGATTGACTGTTTAATTAAATCCATAACTGTGTTTTTGAGACGAGTGATTGTGTGATTGGCAGTGTACATAGCGGTTGCTTATTGATAAATTCGCATTAAATGCACAATGAGTTTGCAAATATGCACAGCTGGGATGATTTTCGGTATTTTTTACAGGTAGTGGAAACGGGCAGTTTTTCACAGGCAGCGACGAAACTAGGCGTTAATCATTCGACGGTGTCGCGTCGCATTCAAGCTTTGGAAACCGTACATGGTGTTAAGTTATTAGAACGTACTCAAACGGGTTATCAAATGACAGACGCTGGCGCATCGGTATTAGAAATGGCTGAAAAAATGCAGCAAGCTAATTTAGCCGCCTCGCGCATATTACTAGGGCAAGATGCGCGTTTGGCTGGTGAAATAAACTTAACCATGCCTCATGAATTATTTGATCATATTTTGGCTAAGCCGTTACGGGAATTTACCGACAAATATCCCGACATTCGTTTAAATTTGCATGTGTCCAAAGGATTGCGCAATTTAGCTAATCGTGAAGCTGATTTGGCGGTACGCTTTACTGAGTCGCCACCGGATTATTTAATTGGCACTCGTATCACGACTATGCAGCATGGCTTTTATAAGCATAAAGATCTGGCTATTGAGCATTCGACCCCGCTCATCGTTTGGCAACGTGATAAAGGGATCCCGCATTGGGCATCTCAACTAAAGTCACCGCAAGTGGTGATGCAAGTCGATGATTTACAGGCCATGTACAGTGCGGTAGCGGCTGGTTTTGGATTGGCGAGAATGCCGTGCTTTATGCCTGATATTATGCACAACCAAGATATTGAACGTTTGCCAGCGCGTTTACCAAGATCGAATTGGGGAATTTGGTTACTAAACCATGTCGATTTACGCCATACGGCGCGCATTCAAGTGTGTCGTCAATACTTACAACAAGTACTCAATCGCCACATTCCTTTGTTTGCTGGCGAGAGGTCTTGATTACCGGTAGTTACCCCAAGTCACATCAAGCAACTCAGGCTATGTTTAATCTTGCCCTATATTGGTGATTGAAAAATGATGACTAGCAATATTAAAGCGGTTGGTTAAATAAAAGCGGTGCGCCGCAAATTTTTGAATGCCTGAATCTAAATGCAGTTGCTCACAGCCCATTTGTTGGCAATAGTTTTTAAACCAATTTATTAGCAAGGTGCCGACGCCTGTTGAACGGTAGTTTTGATTGGTGACTAAATCATCAATGTATAAATATTTTCCCCAAGCTAATTTTTCTCCAACAATAAACCCAGCAACGCCAAGGATCTGTTGGTCTTTTTGTACGTAAGCTAATTGATACCCTTGAGCTTGTTGTTTTTTTATTTGAGCGACAATCGACTTTGCTGTGTATTGAGTACGCAGTTGCAGCAAAACTTCAGCAATGGCGGATAAGTCGGTATTGGCGTCAGCTAAATAAACTTGCATTAAATTTCCTTATGACAGAGGTAAAGAGTCACTAAATTAATAACCTGTGTTGCTAAAGTCGAAGGCTTTGCGGTGGATTTTTGCTATGCTAGGACAAGATGAAATCGGCGTTTAGAGTTAACGATGAACCGCAAAAAGAAAATATACACCATTTTGAAAAAGAAGCAGAAAAAAGCCAATGCTAAAGGCAATCGGAATGGCAAACCGGTTTATATTTCAAAGGCTGAGCGGGCAAAAATGGCGGAACAAGAAGTTGCTGTTGAAGCAAGTGTTGAAGGTGGTGTAGAGGAAAGCGAAGAGGAAGGTGTAGAAGCAGGTATAAAAGGCAGCGTTGAGCAGCCACTTGACACTGACAGCAAATTGTAACCATTAAAAAAGTCGACCTAAGTCGACTTTTTTACAATTAGAACCTGTTTATCAGTTTATTGAATTAACTGATTCAAGGTGTAATAAACCTTAGTAACGCTTGGCTTACGCTTATCTACCCCTTGTAGTCCAGAAAAATCAATTTCTACGACTTTATCTGCGGTAAGCGGTAGCTCAATATCTAAGGTTTTTTGATCTTCATATAAAGTTGCTTTGCTAATGGCTAAAGTTTGTTGATCAATCTTAGGTGAACCATAGGTTTTACTGTATTTGTAGTGCCATTGTTGTGCACTTAAGCTTTTCAATACAGCCGACACTGAATCAATTTTGTCAGTAAAGGTTAAGCGGAAACCGGTTTTGGTTAGCTTAATATTGTGCAATTCAAATGGGTTTGTACCATCCCATGTTACTTTTTGAATACCGTAAGGTTTACCACCACGAGCGCCCCAACCACGAGCGGTTTGGCCGATCCATAACTGGCCTTTACTGTCGAAACTGGCGCGAATGTTACCGCTTTGGAAGCCGTTAATAAAGTTAATAACCGCCCCTTGGTACTGACCATTAACCTTGTCTAGCAAAACACGGAATACGTTGGAACGAGTTTGATCCCCTACGAAAATTTGCCCTGCGAACGGACCAAACTTACCTTCTGTGGTATCCCACTCTGGATTACCCGGTGAATTTGCCACTTCAAAATGCGGAATATGAACGGTTGGTTTTTCGCGAATTTTGTCGAAAAAGTCGGGGTTATCAGCATGGGCTTTAATCGACTCTACCGTATAACCCTCTACGTCACGCAATGAAACGGGATGACCATAAAATTTGCCTTTTTCCATAAAGTGCATTTTTGAGGTCGGTACCCAATCACCTTGGTTATCGGTAAAAAACAATTCATCGTTAGGGCTAATACCTAAGCCTGCTGGTGAACGTAATCCCCAAGCAAATGGAATAAATTGTCCTTTGGTATCGACTTGGTAAGCAAAGCCGCGGAAGCCACCTAAACTACCCATAGAGCCCATAGAGAATGCGTGCTCACCTTTGTAATTACCGCCGTGACTCAAGTTAAGCGTCGCAAAGTAGTTGCCTTTACTGTCTTTTACCGGACCAAAGTTGAATTCATGATAGTTGTCATGGAAATTCCAACCACTGGAAACGTGGTTGTATTCTTCCGCGACACCGTCGTTATCTGTATCGACTAAACGGGTTAATTCTGGTTTTTGGGCAACAATAACGCTACCGTCGTCATCACACAGTAAGCCTGTTGGTTCATGCAAACCGTCAGCAAATTTAGTCCATTGGTTGTTTGAAAACTTCCAAACTTCACCTAAACGGGTGGCGACAAAAACTTCGTCTTTGGCGTTAGTGTCTAACCCTGTTGCATGAAATAACACCTTGTCTGGCGTGGTAATGGTTTCAATTTTATAGCCGGCTGGCGTATAGAATGCGTTGTTATCAACCCCAGGTGGTTTGCGAGCTGTGATGTCGCCAGTTGCTTGATCGACTTTGAGTACGGCTTGTTCTACCGTGTTTGAAGTAGAGACACAGGCCGCTGTTAGGCAAGCTAAGCTAACGGCAAAAGATGTTGCTAGTAATTTCATTATTTGCTCCCGCTAACGTCTAACTTGATATCGAAAGTTGCATTGTTAGTTAAGTTGATAGTCAATTGCTGTTGTGTAACTTGGCCTTGCGAGCTGCTTATGCTTACGTTTTTCGCTTTAGGTAAAGTAAACACGGCGCTATTGCTGGCTGGTTGACCTAAAACCTTGTAATGCAAGTTTAATGAATGACCATTGTTAGCTGAGCCTGTTAGCGCGTAGGTGGTGCCGTTAAGCTTGTATTGGAATTCAGGGTTACCTTCGCGAGTGTATTTAATAAATTCGCACTTATTGTCTTCGCCTTTTAATCCGACTTGTTGCGGATATTTAAAGTTGATATCACCTAATATCTTACTGGCGTCTTGCCCGCGTTGGTTAATGTTAGGGCCAATATCTAACATGTCGCCTTTCCACATACCGACAACCGAACAAGTACGTGTATTAAACGCATAGTTGATGTTGGTAGGAAATCCAACCGCGATTGAAAAGTGCGGTAAATGTTCTAATTTTTTACGTTGCACTAAAGGTTCGCTTTTCGCTAATACTTTGTATTTATTACCTTTAAAGAAGCTAAGTGAGCGAGTTGAAACAGGGAACTTAGGGGCGTTATTCAAGGTGACGTAGGAGTCTAAATTGCGCTGCCAAGGTTTCATGCCGGTTGCGTAATAGGTAAATTTAAGGTGTTGCTTACCTTCTTTTAACTTCCAAGTGCGCCATGTGTCATGGTTGGGTTTTACCGGTTGGCCATCGATTTCGATTTCGATTGGCATCTTTTTACCATTGGCTTTTAAAATACCGCCTTTAAACGGTACGTAAAAATCACCTTCGAAAACAATGGCGTAATTAGTTTCTTCAGGAATTTGGAAGTCGGCGATGTTTTTCGTTAGCTGACCTGATTTAGTTGGCCGTTTGTTGCTTAAATCGCGATCTTGCTTATTTTTCATTGGAAAGACTTTGTAAGTCAAATTGTCCCAACCTTCACGTTTCGACATCACATAAGCAACTATCTCTTTAATCTCTTGGTCTTTTAACATCATGCCAAAAGGCGGCATACCGGCATTAAGAAAACCATTGCTCACGTTGTTGTATATTTCTGATGGTTTACTGCCGTGTACCCATTCGCCATCTTTTAAGTTGAAGCCCATGGCGCCACTTAAATCTTTGTCGTGACAGCTAGCGCAGCGTAAATCATATTGCTTTTTACCAGCAGCAATGGCAGATGGTTGTTGGCTTAATTTAGTAATTTCTTTGTCAAGTGAACTAGCTGCAACTGGTAGTGCTGATAACGACAGCGTTAACCAAGTTGCTGTTGCCAGCCAAACCTTGCGGTTGGAGTTGTGTGGAGTGGTTGTCATTTTTAATTGCTCAAGTGTTGTGGTCGGCTAATATTTTATACCTTTATGTTAAATATCATACCTTGGTATCATATTTGAATTGTATTTTAGCTTATGCAAAAATGATTTGTCGAGTTAACAAATGAAAAATTAACAATTCTTTAGCAATATAACGATGCGTAAAATTAGTAAAGAGTTATAAGCAGACTAGCCAAAGTTTAATATATACAAAACCTTGGCTATCCCGTTAAGTAGGGTGTGGTGGGTTTTTTAGATCTTTTCTAGTTTGATTGGGTAGGTTTGCTTTGCCCGCCATTGTCCTATGTATAAATTACCTTGTTTATCTATACACATTCCGTGGCAGTGGTTAAAAATCTGCCAGTTGGTGGTCATGGGCTGTAATTCACCTTGGTTATAGACAGGTGGCTCGGCGCCTAAATTGGCGATTACACGATTGTTGCGGTCAAAAATACTAATAAAGCCAGAATCGTCAGCATTTTTATCATCAATATGTGACCAACACACAGGGGCGAAAAAATGCTCGCCAGCAAACACCGGACCATGAATATAGGCACCAGGTGTGTTAATGGTTTGTCGATAAGTCCCGTCTAAACTAAATAGTTTTAGGCATTGTTGCCAACGTGAACTAACGATGAGATGGGGATCATTCGGGTTGCGTAAATCTACACCAATACCGTGGGTGTTAACTAAGTTGTAGTTTTCGTCGCTGTTATTCTGGCCGCCCCAATGGCGAATGTAGCGGCCGTTACTGTCGTATTGAATAACAAAATCAGAACCATAACCATCGGTAATATAAATATCGCCATTTGGTGCAACGGCAATATCTGAAGGCCTAAATGGCATATCAGGTTGATAGATTCCTATCGTTTTAGGATGGCCAATGGTGTGAACTAAGCGGCCGTCTAGGGTGAGTTTGACAACAAAACCTTGCTGCGGGATGACTTTGTTAAATGGCGAGTCCCAATCATCTGTACTTTTACCGTCCCATTTACGATTCAGTACCCAACCATGATCAACAATATATAAAAACTCTTCGCCGTCTTCTTCTACTATTTCGATTGAATGTGCGCCCGGGTATTCGGTTCCCCAAGCTTCTATTAATTCACCGTCTTGGCTGTATACGATAACGTTATTTTGTGTATTGTCAGTCAGCATAATAATGCGACCTTGCTTGTCGATAACCATGTCGTGGCAGTTCTCGACTGGGTATTTTTCAGGATCCAACTGACTCCAATGGCTATTGACGCGGTATTTAAAGTCACCTTCGCCTATGATCATACCATGTGGATCTTGGCCACTTTCAGGAATAGGGTATTTGTTCATGCTTGTCTCAATATGTAATGTGGTAATAGCACTAGCTACATTTAAAGTGGGTTATAGTCTTCTCGCTCAGGTCTTATGGTTCATTGTCAGCGCTTACTCTCGACTTTGGCTCCTGCGTCGTTCTAACACCTAAATCCATTTAGGCGACCCCAATCACATAATAGAGCATATGCTCATGGGGATTCGAAGCTTGCCTGCATGGATGCAGGTAAGGGGCGTTAGCAGGACGCGGTAGCTTTGACGGCTTTGCTTACATGGATGTAAGTACTTAGGTTTCGTCTGGAACTAGAAACCTGCCCCTAAAACCTGATCGCTTTGACTATAGTTGAAATAAGGTTAGCTATTTTTATAGGTTCGACGCTCGCTTCAGGCGCCTACTTTTGGTGCCTGCAGGATAGCAGGTACTTAGGATTTGTCGGGAACAAAATCCTGTGCGTCCTATTTAAAGCCTTTGACGAAGCAGAAGCTTCTACAAACCAAACCCCCAGCAGCTTCGCAGCTATTGTCGAAATAAATTTCGACCTACACGGATGTAGGAAATGCCGTAAAGCGTCTGGAACAGTGTACGGTGACCTACACGGATGTAGGGAATGCCGGCAAAGAACAACTAACCAATTTATACACAACTTAAACGCATAAAGGGGTGTCCTATAAGTCCAAACACTAACTTAGAGGAAACCCCTTGCCATCACTATCTTAAAATCGATTTTTCGGTTTAAGCCGCTGGCTCTTTTTCTTGCCAAGCTAAAATGGCATCGTCTTCGACGCGATCCAGTGGGTAATATACCGCTTCATTTTCTTCAAACGCTTGGTTGCTAACCGCGTTATAGGCACAAATCATAGTCCAACGAGGATTTTCAGAACGGTTTTGGTTTGATTTGTGTAATAAATTACAGTGGAAGAACAAAACATCCCCCGGCTCTAATTCAACCGCAACTAATTCGTGATACTTCATGGCTTCTTCAACCATTTTCAAGTCAGCGCCTTTTTGGTCACCTGTTTTGCTGTGATCGAGTCGGCCAATATGATGTGAACCTTTCAATACTTCTAAACAGCCATTTTCAATCGTAGCTTGGTTAATGGCGATCATGCAGCTAATGGCTTTTGGATAAAGCATTAGGTTATCTTGGTGCCAATAACCGAAATCTTGATGCCATTCCCAAGCACCACCAACACGGGGTTCTTTCATCATGATTTTAGTGCTGGTGTGGTAAGTTTCTTCACCGATCAGTTTTTCACAAGAATCGACTAAACGGCGGCCACGTGAAAACATGCTGTAAAAGTCATCGCCAGTTTTTTGCCAAATACAGACTTTACTGACGGTGCCTGATGCATCTTTTTTATTCCATGCGCGCTCATATAAAGAGTCGTCGTTAAATGCGACATCCTGTAAACGCTGAATTTCTTCTGCGTTGTAATAACCACGCGCGATAACATAACCGTCACGCTCAAAATCAGCCATTTGCTGTTCATTTAATTCGATCTTACTCACAGTGAAAACCTCAATTGTTACTCAATAATGTTTGTTGTTAACAATAATAGCTAATTATTATTCAAGATCAATAAAAATATTTCTATATAAATTGAAAATTTAAATAGAAATATATGAGAGAGTGTAATTAGGGTGTAAAGGAGAGAATAGATAGTTTGCGGTGGTTATTATTTAAGTTATTGATATTAAATATTTTTTAGGTGGTGATCTTACAAAGAAGCTTATTGTTAATAAGTTCAGTTTTTTGCTGGGCAGATCTGTTCGTATTTTTTAGTAACTTGACAACAGATTTCAAAACTGGCGCGTTTTGGCCATAGGATATTTAAAAATAAAGTTGGCAAAGTCTGCAAACTGGCTCAAGATCTAATACAAGTATCAGGTTAAGTGAGTCTGTATAGCAATGAAACTTTGCTATTGTGTGTGGTTTTGTCTCTTTATTTTCAGTTTGGTTAGCGGGTGTGCCCACGCTTGTCAACGCCAAGTGACGCATCCTTTACTTGAGTCGAGTAAAGATATACTGATTAAATCCCTGCTTGAGCTGATCTTGTCGAAAACAACAAGTTCAATATGTTTAAAAGAGATTGATGATGTTGTTACCGAAGCGCGTAAAGGCAAATACATTCAAGATGGGATTATTGATGTGCAATGGGCAAGCGCAGGCTCGCATGCTAGCCAATATACGTTACCTATTACCAAACCGATATTTCTTGGCTTAACTGGTATGCGTGTGTTTGTTATACGTAAAGGCGAGCAAGCGCGGTTTGATAAGATTAACACATTACATGATCTGCGCGGCCTAAAGGCAGGGCAGGGCTTATTTTGGGGCGATACTAAAGTATTGCAGGCCGCAGGGTTGCCGGTTACCACTTCAGCTCAAGCTCGGCGCTTGTGGCATATGTTGTATTTAAAACGATTCGACTATTTACCTTTGGGGGTGCATGAACCATGGAAAGATCTCGCCATGCGGCAGGATTTAGAGTTAGAGGTTGAACGCAATTTACTTTTGGTTTATCCGTCGGGTTTGTATTTTTACGTTAATCAACAAAATAAATCCTTGTACCAACTGATAACTGACGGTTTTGATAAAGCATTGGCAGATGGCAGTTATCAAGCAAAGTTGCGCCAATCAAACATGATCCAATCAGTACTAAAGTACGCCAACCTTGAACAAAGGCGGGTTATTTATTTAGCCAACCCTTTGGTGGCGAGTACAGATAAAGCCGGTAATAATGAATTTACATTGCCCAGGTTTTTGCAGTCGGCGCAATAAAACCTGATTGTTTTGGCTACAGCAAAAGGTATAAGTAGCAATGTGATACTCATATTGTTAACAACATTTAATATTGCTTTAAAAGCCGTTATTATTGGCTTTCACACCTAAGAGTATAAATAAAGAGAAAACGCGTTGACCACCAAAGCTCCAAATAAGTATGCGGTACCAGCCTTAGATAAAGGGTTAGATATTTTAGAGTTTTTAGCTAACCAAGAATTACCACGCTCGCAAACTGAAATCGCCCATGGCTTAGGGCGCAGTGCGAATGAAATTTATCGGGTATTAGTGGGTTTGGAAGCGCGCGGTTACCTTATTCGAGATGAGTTGTCTGGCCGTTATCGTATTTCATTAAAGTTATATAATTTGTCGCGCACGATTTCACCTATTGACCAGGTTCGACAATGTGCATTACCCCACATGGAAGACTTAGCCGTAAAAATTGGCCAGTCGTGCCACTTATGTATGCTTTATCAATCGCAAGCTATGGTTATTGTTCAAGCACGTAGCCATAGCCCTGTATCAATTGATATTGCTGAAGGTTCAATGTTTTCAACCTTGGCAACCGCATCGGGACGGGTTTTGTTAGCTAATAGTACCAATGAAGTGCGCGATATGATTTTAGAGCGCGATAGTGTTTTTGCTAAAATGTCGCAGGCAAAACGCAAAGCCTTGTTTAGTGAGCTAGATGACATTAAAGAGCAAGGTTTTTATGTTGCCGAAAGTGATTTCTCTGAGGGCGTGTGTAATTTTGCAACATTAATTGGCCAACCTGAAGGGTTTGTTGTGGCTTCGTTGGCGGTGCCTTCCTTGTTACAGTATGGTAATAACCAATTCGATCAACAACAAATGCAAGAGTTGGTGATCACCGCAGCGAATAGCATTACCCAACAGTTGGGGTGTTAAAAACTTAACTATTTGGTATAACCAGTATCGGCATTGTCGATACTGACTTTTGTTCACTGTTTCTTATTTTTTTACCTTTTGTTTTTTCTGTTTATTATCTCTAATTAGTCTAAAAATTAACCCGTAATTCCCTTCGTATGTAAATTTCCTCTACTAGGCTAATCGTTGCTAGTTTTGAATATTCTAAATTAGCAAATGTTTGGTTTTGTGCCTCGTTAGGCAACAAAGGGGTTCGCCTATTGAGTACGCCCATTCCCTAAATAACCCGTGAACTAAATATTTAGTTTGATGAAAAAATGTAAGTAAAGGATTTATCATGCGATTTAATACAATATTCAATAGGCTCAAAAGAGTACCTTCACTTTTTATTTTATCTGTTGCGACCATTTTGCTAGCCGCTTGTGGAAGCAGTGACGACGATAAAACCACCAGTATGCAAACGGTTACAATTAAAGGTGAGGCGATAAAAGGCACACTTTCGAATGCCTCTGTTTCGGCATACGCGGCAAGTGATATGAGCACAGCATTAGCCACTACCTCTACAGGTGATAATGGTAGTTATGAATTGCAGTTTGAAAAAGACGCGACTGTAGATTCAGGCTTAATCGTGGTGAAAGTATCTGCTGATTCAGACACAGAAATGACGTGTGATGCTGATAAATGTGGCTCAGTTAATAATGGTGACAAAGTACCAGCGAGTGAATTAAATGGTATCGAATTACTGACATCTATTGCCATAGACAAGGGCGCAGATGTCACTATTGAAAATCTACCGGTCAATGCCTTAACTACCGCAGCGACTGAAATTATTACCCAAACACAAAATGCGGCGGCACTAGGCATGGTGAATCAGTCCGTACTATCTGATTTACAACAAAAAGCTGCGCAAGTGGTGATGTCTGCTTTTGGAGTTGATAGTAGTGGTAGTTCATTTGATTTATTTACAGATAGCTTGCCAGATGCAACGGCTATTGATGCAGGCGTAGCGAGTTTGTCAGCCAACAAAAAAGCGTTGGCAACTCAGTTATCTTTGGTAAACGCATCATTTGCCGGTACAGACGATGGTTTAAAAAACGAGTTAACTAGCTTTGCTAATAGCATTGCTGATGCAGCTAAGCAAGGTAACTTTAGTACTGATTTAAAAGGTATGGTAGCTGATTTAACCTCAGCGTATAACGAATTGTTTGGCATGTTAAATGCTTCAGGCGGTATACCAACAGGCGTTACATTACCTAGCTTTGATAGTATTGAGTGGCCGACTAATATCGACTTTTCTGATCTAAATATTGATAATCCGATTGATCAAGGGGCCGGTGAGTGGACACTAACGGTGAGTGGCACGGCAACAGTGACTCATCCTGTTGAAGTGACTACGGATATTCCTGCTGTTACGATCAATAATGTGACTCCACCTTCTAGTTCAGATACGACAGAAATAGAGAATCTATTTAAGCAGCAAACTGAAGTTCAAGGTATTACGGTGACCAATGTTAGCTTTTCAGTAACAGAAGAAACGAGTACTAAAGTGGTTATTAAATACAGTGCTGATATTTCAGTAACCGTTGCTGGTCAAACTTCCAGTCAAAAACAAAATATTATTTATACTTATACCAGATAAGTAGACAGGGCGAAGGGGCTCCCTTCGCCCTTTTGCTAAATTTAGCAAACGCTGAAATTGCTTCGTCTATTTGTCTTGTCACCTTGTGCTACAGACATACCTTTCTATACTTTATTTATCTACTCACCCTTAAGGCTATTGCGCTTTAGAATGACGAATTATTATCGGGGATTATGCTTGGCACTTTGTTGTTGCTCGCTGGTGCCACTGATTTTTTATCTAGTATCAGTTAAGCCTAGTGTGACACAGGAGTTAGCGCGCCATACCGAATATGAATTTGAGTATGTTGACGGTCCAATACAACCTATTCCTCGTCGTCTTAAAACTAATATTGCTTGGGTCAATTTAGGTAAGGCGTTATTTAATAGTCCATTACTGTCCAAGGACAATACCGTATCTTGTGCGTCGTGCCATATGGTTGATTTTGGTGGAGATGACGGGGTTAAAGTATCAACCGGAGTGGATAGCAAGCAAGGTACGCGTAATGCGCCGACCGTATTAAATGCGGTATTTAATTTTCGTCAATTTTGGGATGGTCGGGCTGCTGATTTAGCAGAGCAAGCCGCTGGGCCAATCCACAACCCTATTGAAATGGCGTCTAATTGGCGACAAGTCATTACTAAGTTGCAACAGGATCGTTATTTTTCTCGTACGTTTGCTGAACTAGGGGTTAAGTCAATAACGGAACAACACATTGTTACGGCTATTACCTTTTTTGAAGAGTCGCTAATTACCCCCAATTCAGCCATTGATCGCTATTTGTTAGGCGATCGCACAGCCTTAAATGCGCAGCAGCAACGCGGTTATCAAAAGTTTATTAACTTAGGTTGCGTGACCTGTCATCAAGGCCGCAATATTGGCGGTAATTTTTATCAAAAATTGGGGCGGTTAGAGCAGATCCCTGCAAGTTTACGCCATGATAAAGGTCGGGCATTAGTCACCGGAGAAGCGCAAGATAAGTATGTATTTAAAGTGCCGTCGCTTAGGAATATTACTGATACAGCACCTTATTTTCACGATGGTTCTATAAATACCCTAGAGCAGGCTGTGACAATCATGGCGGCGACCCAACTTGGCAAAACATTGTCAGACCAAGATGTGGATGATTTAGTCGCCTTACTTGCTGCATTTAGTGCCCCGCCTTTAACGGTAAATGATTTGGGGTCTTTGTAATGTACTTACTTAAACGGTATTGGTTAGAAATTATCAGTTTATTGTTATTTACGCTAGCCAGTACTTTTGCGGTACATAATTACGCGAATCTGACTTTGTATCAGCGCAATAGCAATTTGCTGAGTCAATTAGAAGCCACTTTACCCAAACACACGACTGAGATTTTAAATATTAGTTTTAGTGGTACCCATCACTACGATATGTACGCACAACTACAATTGGAAATTGATAATTTACGTCGACAATTGTCTTTACGAAATGGCTTACTCAAAGCGCTTGATCAATACGATAGCACAACGCAGCACTATGTGCAGTTAGTCACTATGTTGAAAACCTCAAGGCGGATTGTCTCTACTGGTGTAACAACACAAGATCTTAATGAGCAAGAACATGCGCAAATTACGCAAATTAGCTTGCTATTGTTGCAATTATTAAATGAACCTAACGCATTGCGTCAACAAAATTTAATTACTCAACTTCAGCAATTAAATGGCCAGTTACGGCAAATCGCAAAGTCGGAAAGCGCTCATGTGATTATTAGTCATTTGCAGTTTATCAATGACAAAATTATGCGTGCACAAGAGTTGAAAGAGCAAATTAGTGGTTCTCAGATCAATAAAATAACCTCAAATAGCCGAACCCAAGCCAATCGTCTTGTTCAGTTAGCACAAAAACAGCAGTTAAGTAGCTACTTTTTAATTGGCTTAAGCTTTATCGGTTTATTTATTGCGACTTTGTTGAACAAGCAGCGCTTGCTTAACAAGAAAACCCAACAATACAAACAGGCCGCGCTGGTGAAAACCCAATTTTTAGCCAACATGTCGCACGAAATTAGAACGCCGATGACAGGAATTATTGGCTTAACTGAGCTTTGCGCTCAAACCAATTTAAACCCTCAGCAACGTGAATATATTGATAAACTGCATTTTTCTGCCACCGCGCTGCTAACCATCATTAATGACATTTTGGATTTTTCTAAGATTGAGTCAGGTAAATTACCGATAGAGCAAGTTAACTTTTATCATCACACACTGATAGATAATATTGCTGCTATGTTGGGCAAAATAGCAGACGAAAAAGGCATTGAACTGATATTTGATATTGCTCCCGACATTCCTGACAACTTGATTGGCGATCCTGTCAGAGTGAATCAAATCCTACTGAATTTGATATCCAATGCCGTTAAATTTACTGAAAAAGGCCATGTTATTTTAAAAGTGCGGGTACAAGAGCGATTGCAGTACCATACAACACTTAAATACCAAGTTATTGATACGGGTATTGGTTTGAGCGAAGCCCAGCAAGCCAAAATATTTGAGCGTTTTAGTCAGGCTGATGAATCGACCACGCGCAAGTACGGTGGCACAGGACTCGGATTGGCGATCAGTCAATTATTGGCGGGACTCATGCAAGGCAACATTAGCGTGCAAAGCACTTTAGGTAAAGGCAGTACTTTCAGTTTAACTCTGCCGTTTCAATTTCAACAAAACGCACCAGAAATTGGCCATGAGCAGGCCCAACCTCAGTCTGTGTTGCAAGGCCAATCACTGTTGATTGTTGAAGATAACAGCATTACTCAGCAAGTAGTCAAGGCAATGGCTGACTCGTTAGGCTTGCAGGTGGTTGTTTGCTCGGACGTTAAACAAGCGTTACAGGCTTGCCAGCAACAAGTATTTAATTTTGCGCTGGTGGATTGGAGCTTACCTGTACATGATGGTTTATATTTCATTGAGCAGGTAAAACAACGTGCCTGCCCACCACAACGTATTGTTATTTGTAGCGCCTACGGTAAAACCTATATTGATCAATATTCAGAGACGACACAGGCGTTTCAATACTTACCTAAGCCAATTACATTTCAGTCTTTAATTAAGGCGTTAACGGACAATAGTCCATCAGAGGTTATAGCGGACGGTTCGCAGCAGAATGCGTCACTTATTGCGCCATCGATTGCAAAGGGCAATAACACTGCAACTCAGGCTATAGTTGATCAGGAAGACGATTGTCAAATAACTCAGCATAAGGTGTTATTAGTTGAAGACAATGAGATCAACCAAACCATTTGTTTAGCCTTGTTGGCTGATTTAAATATTCAAGCTGACTTAGCGGTTAACGGCCAAGAAGCGATTGAAAAATTCCAATCGCATGTTTACCCATTGGTGCTAATGGATATTCAAATGCCGATTATGGATGGCCGCGAAGCAACTAAAATATTGCGCCAAACTTACAGCGAACAACAAGTGAAAATTGTGGCATTGACTGCCAATGTCACTCAAGAGGAAATAGATCATTACCATAGCATTGGTATGGATCATCATTTGTCTAAGCCCTACAACAAAGACCAAATGAAGCAAATTATTACCACTTGTTTAAGCGCTGTTGGTTAAGCTCAAGCGATCAATTACTTGATGGCGTTCTTTAATGCCTTGAGTGTTTGGTTTAGGTCTTTATTTTTTAATCCTGCAATAAACAGTTCGTATTGATTTAGTTTTTCATCATTAATGCTGGTTGGCTCAAAGTTCATATACATTCGCATGACAATTAAATGCCAAACATTGATTGAATCCGATGTGTCTTCTAAGCCGACAATTAACCGGTGAAAGTCAATTAAACTAACTGTCATGTCGTCAAACGCTTGGTTGGCATAATGTTGCTTTATGACGGTTAAAGCGTCTGCTAGCTGTTTGATTTCGGTGGCGCGGATCGTTTTAATATTTGCGCGGATCACTTGCTCTTCAATACTAATGCGCAGCGACGAATACAGTTTACGAGAACTATCATCAAGTGTGTTGGCTACACTGGCTCCACAATTGTCTTTACATTCGACTATCCCTTCTTTATCGAGACGCAAGAGCGCATCACGCACGGGACCACGAGAGACGCCAAATTTTTTGGCTAGTTGATATTCATTAATTTTACTGCCAGGGGCCATAGCGCCGGAGATAATTTCTTCGCGAATAATGGTAGCGATTTGGCTTCTTACAGATGTAATCACGGGTGCATTCATCTAGGTTACCTTGTTACAGTGAATTCATATTTTTTGGCTTTCATAAATACAATGTAAACAGTGCAACAAATTAACACTTAAAATTTAATTTTTATTGTTAACTATTGTTGGTAACTTGATAGCAATGGGTAATTTAGCAGTATTGTGTATTGCAGAAAGAAAAATTGGTGGGTTAATCAGCTGTTATCTGCTGCACAAAATAAAAACGCCAGCAAATTGCTGGCGTTTTTATTAACTAGTTTTTATAACAAATACGGGTTGGTAAATCTAAATGGGTTATTTAGCGCAACCTTTATCACCTTGGGCGAGAGGGGCTAAGCCAACATTGGCAATTTCCATTTCAAGCTTACCTTTGGTGGATAATGAAAATTCTGTGATTTGTGTAAAATCAAAGTCATCTTTGCCAAGACAATTTAGCGGGATAGGCAGGTAAGACCATTTCTTTTTCTTTAAGCGCTTAAGTAAAGGTTTGATAGACATTGAGCCTTTACATTTATGATTCCATTTGCAAATAGCGGTTAATTCTACCGCGTCGCTGGGTGAGCGTAGCATTTTCACTTCAAAAACTAATGCGGCTGCATTTTTAACAGCATCAATATCTAATTTTTTACCGTTGATTTTAAAGGTGGTTGCTGATGTACCGCCCCACTCATTTTGTATTTTCCGGCCGCGCCATTTTAGATGCAGCGCATCGCCATTTTTATTTTTTTTACCCGGTTTAACAATTAAATTGCCTTTTGCGGTTTCCGCTGCTTGGTTTTTAACCTTGATATTATTATTAAGCGGGTTGCCAATGCTCATTTTCCAAGGTTTAACCGCTTTACCGTTATGAATATAACTAGAAACCGAGTCATTACTAAACGCATTAGTATGCGAGCAGGCAATAAGAAGAGAAGAAAGTAGCAATCCTTTGGCTGTTGTTTTAGTCAGTATGTGTTGTTTTATATAAGACATTTGTTTAGCTACCTTTAAATATATTTACGTAATTATTCAATTCGTTGCTTTATGTTTAAAAAGAATAGGTATTGTTAATTTACATTTAAACGTACTTGTCTTGTATAACGCTTTGTTATTGTATGTTTCTTATATAGCAATAAATTTTGATTGTCTTTACATATATTAACCAAAAGGTGGGTTTTTTAGCTCAACTGACACTTTTATATTACTGTTCATTGTTAATATTTGTTATTTTAAATCGAATTAGTCTAAGCGTTTTTTCGGTATTTAACTGAAGGCAAATATCGTCATTTTTAATTAAATGGTGGATATATTGTGTTTAGCCTCCCAATTAGAAGTTTTCGTTTTTACTATGCGAATTATTTTAAGGTTGCAGCGCTATGTTTGATTTTGAAAGTTAAGCCACATTGTGTAGCAGATTAAGAATGTTTGTTTTTGTTGCTGTATAAGTTACGAATTTTATTTGATCTTGCAGGTTAACTGATGGCTATTCCGTAACGCTAGGCACTTCTTCCATTGGCTAGGTTTAACCCGATATGTGTATTTGAGTTGGTTTGTTTTGCGTACCTATCGGCCTAAAGGCACGACCTACAATTTTTGTGGGCGAGCATTTATGCTTGAAGAGCCTGCAAACCTTTCTGCCCTAAGGGATCATTTGAGTATTAACAGGACTGCCATGCTAGCCTTTTTATATCCTTATTCCTTCTTAATGAAACTAGTTGTACGTGTAATAAATTGGAGTATTTATTGCCACAAAGCGGTAATGAATGTCCCTTGCAAGTTTCATGGTTTATTTAAAAACCCCTATTTATTGGTGTTTTTGTTTGGCATAGTATTTGCTGGATTTAAAGGGAATCAAACATATAAGGACGATTTTATGGATATTTCAATTAATGGCGCGGGCGTCATACCACTGACGGCAAATAAGGAAGTACCAACTTCAACCAGTATAGACCCTCAGTTGGTCGATCTATCTAACCATGACGTTCTCAAAGACCGGATTGCATCGGCAGAAGATCGAGAAAATAAGCGAATTGCAGATGCTCAGAAAGCAGCAGAAAGTTGGCATGAACAGCAAGCCTCTCCGCAGCATACTGTGATCGAAAAAAATGGTCAGGTTATTGGCAGTTTTGGTGAAAATGGCTTTAAATTTTTTGCATCGAATGGCGATGGTGTTCGTAATTCTGATGATAGCATTAATGTTGAGGCAACATTGGAGGCGTTAAAAGAGAAGTATGGTGCGAGTTTAGAGATTAAGCAGTATGAGCTAGGCGAAGGGCCGACATGGGCCGAAATCTACGAAAAAACTTATGGGTTTAAGGCAACTCCGCCAAAACTGGATTTAAACTTAATCGCATAACATGCATTATCTTGCTGCTAATTTAGTACTGAGTTCACCATTTATTAACTTTATTGATGGCTTTTACTTTGTCTACCTATCGGCCTAAAGGCGCGACCTACAATTTTTGTGGGCGAGCATTTATGCTTGCAGAGCCTGCAAACCTTTCTGTCCAACGGGATCATGAATACTAACAGGACAGCCATGTTAGCCTTTTTGATTAGGTTTAGCCTTGAGTCGATTTATCTTGCGTACCTATCGCTCAGCACAGATTAAACCAACGCTAGCTGAGGCTTGCTTCTAGCGCTGATTTTTTGCTGCTTATAAGTTTTGTAAGGCAAATTGTTTTAATTTGTCGGCTTCTTGCTTGCGTAGTGTGTGTAATTTGCACTTGAGCTCGTCGTATCTTTTGTCTTTTTCTATTTGTACATAGGCTTGTTTACCACGGCCTTTGGCTTGCATCGTTGCCGAGAAGCCGTAATGGCTTTTAGGCAACTGAAAATCGCCATTAGATTCAATATAAAACTCTGGCAATATCCAGTTAGGATCGACGCTAACCACGTCGTTTCGAGCCATAGCGATACCGTCATATCCGGTGATCTGCGCCTGTTGTTTTACACTTCTTAAAAACACAACCATATCATGTTTGTTGGCTTCGGCTTGTGGCATAGACCAAGAAAAAACTGGGGTTGGTTTGCTAATTTCCTTGTCTAAATAGTCTAAGCGAGTGCTGATCAAGGTTTTTAGCCAAGGCTTTTTATTGTCGGCTGATGTATCGTTAATTAAGTTTTGAATCAATGCCGCTAAAAAGGCTGGGTAACTTTTACCTTTTTCTAAACAAGCTGTTAAAAACTGTTGTCGAGTATCGCTTGATGCGTACCAGTCTGTTTGGCAAAGGTTCACGGCCAGTGGTACAAGCGTTTTTTTAAAGCAGTTGTCATATTGCCAATCATTTTGCTCGCGGCAAATGGCGTTAACACATAGGCTGATTAACTGCGCTTGCATATCGCTGTCAGGATTGTTGGTTGCCAAGGTAGTCGATACTTGGAAAATGGCAAAGCTGTTTAATTGTTCAAGCGTTGGTGTGATAAGTGGTGCAATAGCTTGCCAGCCAAAGCAGGCTATTGAATCTTTGAGTAAGTTTACTATTTCTGCTGCGTGCGATTCACTCGATAGATTGTCTTTAAAACAGTGGCTGACTGTGCGGATTGCGGTTTGGCACAATTCAATATTTTTGGTGAAGATAGCGGCTTGAACTAAATTAGTAAAAATAGCCAGATCTTGCTCACCTAAGTTTCGATGCCAATGGTTGTCGCTCTTCTGCTCGACCAGCCATTGATTGAGTAATTGTTTAAGTGCTAAATCGTAGTGGTTTTGTAACCATGCGTTATTTGCGTGTTGATTTAAGTCTTGTGCCATTAGCCCTATTTTATGCGCCTGTAAAACTTGACTTTGCGTGCCCGCGTGAGTTGGGTAGGCGGGTAAAATAGCGAGTAAGTATCTTGCGTAGGTTGTTTCTTTACTTGGGCCGTAATTGCCCATAAAGCCTTCAATTTCTTCATCGCCTTCGCCCCAGAACATTTCATCTAGCGTATCGATAGTCATTGGCTTGATATCATGGCTGTTTAAGTCATAGATTTTATCGACACTAAAATCACCCATGGGGATTAATTGGCCTTTTGAGTCAAAACAGAGATCGAAGTCGGGATCACTTTCATCAATCTCTTCCCAATTCATATCATCGTCATCATAGCGGTCGCCATAGCCACCATAGCCTTGGCTCGACACTGAATAGGTTAATCGACTAATGATAAAGTCGAGTTTGTGTTCTAGTGGTAGTTGATTATTAACGGCTAATAGGGCTTTGATTAGTGCTCTGTCTTGACCTTTGGCGGCGGCAAAACCTAGTTCAGATAAAGATTGCTCTGTGTATTCGTGTTGTAACAATAATGCGTGTTGTTCATTTTCAAGAGCAGAGAACACTTGCGGCACTAAGCTTTGGGTTTCTGCGAGTAATTCTTGATGCAGGTTTGCGCTTATTTGTCTCTCATCAGCGGGCTGCACAAGATTGTATACCAGAGCTAAGCGAGCGCCTTGCTCGATTTTTTCAACTTGATGATGAACGTCAGCATAATGAGCTGCGTAGTAAATATTAAATTCTGAATCTGCTTGTTGCGTACCAAAATCGAAACAAAACTCTTGGTCGGCAAAGCGGCATATGAGTGCGCCACCTTGATGCCGCGAGGGGAGCTGGACAATTAGCGAGGCAAACATACCTTGCGATTTTTCTGTGTCTTGATGGAACTTAAAGTGCCCGCCTTCTTTATAAACCAGTAGTTTAAACAGCTCGGCTTTAATTTGAAAATCGATGGCCATTTGGTTGGCGATAGTTTCGGTTAATGCTTGTAATGCAGGTTGCCAATTAGGATTTAATAGGTCGATATCTTGAGCTTCAAATTCGATAGAGTTGCGGATTTCACTATCTAATACAGTATCGTAACCTTTACCAAAAGGTGATGGATTACCTTGTTGGCAAAGCCATTCAAGATCTTGTTGCACGACAGGTAAGGAAATTTGCCGACCTTTAACTTTTAAGCCAGGTTGGGTTGGTAATTCCGAACGCCCGCCAATACAAGGGATCAGTTCAGTGTCGGCAAAATGTTGGAGCGATTGCAGAAAATTATTGATATTGGCAGCTGTCATTGTTTACCTATTAATTTATTGTTACTAAGTAAGCTTGTTTATTAATGTTGTGGCAGACGAACAAGAAACTCGTCTATTTTCAATCAAAGAAATGATCAGCTGAAAACTTAACGTTCGCTGAAAAACCAAACCAATGTAGGTCGAAATTTATTTCGACAATAGCAGCGAAGCTGCAAAAAATAGGGTTTTCGGTAGCCACTTTGCCGTAGGTTTTGAGCCTTTGTTGGGTCACCAAAAGTAGGCGCTTTAAGCGAGACTCGACAAAACGATTTTCAACTAATCAAAATTTAATTGAAACAGCACTGGTTTCAGCAAGCATTATACCGCCCTGTTTTGTACTTATCTCAGCACTTATCTCAATATTAGAGAAAGGGCGGCATTAAATGTTTATCGGTTTTTTACTTAACCAGCGCGTTTTTATTGCGTCATTTTTAATAAGAACTACGACGAGATTGATGTAATTTTTTATAGCTATCAATTAAACGTAAATGGCGATCTAACCCTTCCAATTGCATCGAGGTTGGGGTTAAGCCGTAAAATTTAACACTACCGTCGACAGAACCTACTACAGCTTGCATGACTTCTTCAGTGAACATGCGAGTAAAGTTATTGATAAAGTCGTCTAATTCTAGCTCGTCATCCAGTACCACTTCGAGTACGGCATTGACGGCTTGGTAGAATAAGTTGCGTTGGACGGTGTTGTCGTTGTATTGCAAAAATTCCCCAACTAATTCAATAGCTTGTTCTAGCTCGCCTAGGGCAAGGTAAATGAGTATTTTCAGCTCGAGTATGGTTAATTGTCCCCATACCGTGTTTTCATCAAACTCAATGCCGATCAAGGTGATAATGTCGATATAGTTATCAAGTTGGCTTTCTTCTAAGCGCTCGACCAGTGCAACTAATTGCTCATCGGACAGTTTATGAATATTTAAAACGTCTTCGCGGTACAGCAAGGCTTTATTGGTGTTGTCCCAAATTAAATCTTCAACTGGGTAAACTTCGGAATAACCCGGTACAATAATGCGACAGGCGCTGGCTCCGAATTGCTCCATATTGAGTACGTAAGCTTCTTTACCTAAGTCGGCTAAAATAGCAAATAAGGTTGCGCATTCTTGCTCGTTACTGCCTGAAAAATCCCAGTCGACAAATTCATACTCGGCCTTGCTGCTGAAGAAGCGCCATGAAATAACCCCAGTAGAGTCAACAAAGTGCTCAACAAAGTTTTCTGGCTCTGTTACCGCCATGCTGTTAAAGGTTGGTTTGGGCACATCATTCAAGCCTTCAAAACTGCGGCCTTGCAACAATTCGGTTAAGCTGCGCTCAATGGCCACTTCCATACTGGGATGAGCACCGAACGAGGCAAATACGCCACCGGTTTTTGGGTTCATTAAGGTTACGCACATAACAGGGAATTGCCCGCCTAATGAGGCGTCTTTTACCAAGATAGGAAAGCCTTGTTTTTCAAGCCCTTCAATACCGGCTACTATATGAGGATATTGGGCGAGCACGTCTTGCGGTACATCGGGCAACACAATTTCTTGTTCGATAATTTCGCGTTTAACTGCGCGCTCAAAAATCTCTGACAAACATTGTACTTGGGCTTCGTAAATATTATTGCCCGCGCTCATGCCGTTGCTTAAAAACAGATTTTCGATAATGTTGGATGGAATATAAACAGTTTCACCGTCGCTGTGGCGACTGTACGGAATACAACAAATACCGCGCTCGACGTTACCTGAATTAGTATCAATTAAATGCGAACCTTGTAGTTCATCTTCAGGATTAAAAATAGATAAACAGTAGTCGTCTAACATGCCAACTGGCAGTGAGTCGTCAGCGGTTAATGTAAACCATTTTTCATTTGGGTAATGGACAAAGTCGGCATTGGCGATCTCTTGGCCGAAGAATTGATCATTGTAGAAAAAGTTAAAACTGAGGCGTTCAATAAATTCGCCCAAGGCACTGCATAAGGCGCTTTCTTTACTGGCACCTTTACCATTAGTGAAACACATAGGTGAAGCGGCATCACGAATATGTAACGACCAAACATTAGGTACAATGTTACGCCAAGAGGAAACTTCGATTTTCATGCCTAAATCGGCCAATATTTTTGTCATATTGGCGATGGTTTTTTCCAGTGGTAGATCTTTACCCAAAATAAAGGTTTGGTTGTTTTCATCGGCGTCGACCATGATCATGGCTTGCGCGTCTTGCTCTAAACTTTCTACCGCTTCTACAATAAAATCTGGGCCGGCTTGTACCACCTTTTTAACCGTACAGCGGTCGATTGAGCGCAAGATACCTTGGCGATCTTTATCTGAAATGCTGTCTGGTAATTCAACCTGAATTTTGATTTGTTGTTTATATCTGTCTTCTGGATCAACAATGTTGTTTTGCGAAACACGGATGTTGTTGGTCGGAATATCTCGCGCTAAACAATATACTTTAACAAAGTACGCTGCACACATGGCCGAAGATGCTAAAAAATAGTCGAAAGGACCCGGCGCTGAGCCGTCTCCTTTGTAGCGAATGGGTTGATCCGCGATCACCGAAAAGTCGTCAAACTTGGCTTCAAGGCGTAAATTGTCTAAATAATTAACTTTGATTTCCATCAATCGATCCAACTGGCAATAATTTTGCGCGTATTATCCTATGTTTTCGGTTATTTGTGCGGAAAATTTGCAGTTGATTGTACTAAAAAGGTAGTGGTGCTTTTAGAAAGAAATGAATCAGTTCGATTATATAAACAACCTCAGGCTGAGCTTGCTTAAGGCGCTTACTTTAGGTGGCGAATTTTTGTTACTCATTCCTGAGTTACATGTACTTCAATAGGCTAAAAATCGTAAATGATACCTTGGCTTTTAAAAATGAGAAATCCACTTGTTTTAATAAGTATTCGTATAAAAATTTAATTAAATAGCCAGTTCACTTTCCTTCGTTAACCTGCTTTTACAATACTAAATGACACTCTTTGAGCGCGGATATTTACTTTATTACGTCTACTCCCTATAAAACCAAAACCCTATTAAGACACTATATCTAATTTGCGGATTGAATTTATATACATATTTTACGAATACGTATTCATATATATATTTGTAATTTTTTTTGAAAGAATTCCGGTGATTTATATATAAAAAACCAATAATTAAAAAAAGGGAATGTTGTGCGCCAACGAATAGTAGTCACAATTGCTGTCATTGCAGTCGTGTTTTTAATAGGCTCTCAAATTAATTTAAGAGGTAGTGATCCCTTCTTTACACAAGATGACAATACTGTTTCAAAGCCTGAAAATGTAGAACCCCAAAGCTTATCTACCACCACTCAAGAGCCAACGCTAAAAGCCAACATGCTAGTGGAAAACAAGCTAAATAGTGTTTATCAAATTTGGGTTCCGTCGTTTTATGATTCAAATAATGACGGTACGGGTGACTTGAGAGGGGTGATCGAAAAATTCGACTATATTAAAGCCTTGTCTGTTAATACTGTTTTGCTGAGCCCAATATTCGAGTCGCCGTCTTTCCACGGTTATGATCCAACCAATTTTTTCAAAGTTGACGCTGATTTGGGAAATCTTGAGGATTTCAAAAAATTAGTTAGTTTGTTTGAACAGTCTAATATCAAGTTATTACTTGACTTACCATTAAACCACACTTCTGAATATCACCCTTGGTTTAAATCGTCATTGAACAGCGAAGAAGGTTTCAAAGATTTCTACGTTTGGCGAACAGAGCTTCCCACGGGTTATGGATTACCTTGGAGTGAAGAAGAGAACAATTACGCGGTTTGGCATTCTAAGCCCGAAAGAGAAGGTTGGTATTACGGCGTTTTTGGTTATGGTAACCCTGATTTAAACTATGCTAACCCCGCCGTTGTGCAAAAGATTAAGTCAGTATTAAAACACTGGTTAGCGCTAGGGGTAGATGGTTATCGTATCGATGCAGCTAGGTACTTAGCAGAAGAAGGCCCGTATCCATTACAGGCAGACACAAAATTAAACTATGGTATTTTAACTGATCTAGTTACATATAGTAAAACTATCAATCCAGACGTGTTGTTTATTGGCGAAACGTTTACGGATATTGCAAGCTCAATGCCATATTTGAGTGATGGTAACCTAGACGCTATTTTCAACTTTGAATACTTTAACTCTGTACGCAGTATTTATGAAGATGAAGCAATACTCACTTCGTTAGAACAAGGTGAGTTTAATGCCAAACAAGCGTTGTTTGATATTTTCCAAAACATCTCCCCAAAGATTGATACCAATAAAAGCCTGTATATATTTTTAAATAATCATGATATCGGTCGTTTAAGCGAAAAGGCTGAAGTCCAAAAGATACTGGCGACTCTTACCATATTAAGCCCATACGATATGGCGTTATATTATGGCGAAGAGCTTGGCCTGAATCAGTTTAATCAACACGGGGCTATGTATGTTCGTGGGTTAATGCCATGGAATAGCGATTTAGCCAGTTATGGAGGGTTTAATCAAGGGCACCAACCTTGGGTTGACGATAGAAACCGTTTTCCTTGGTTAAATGAGCTAGAACCTTGGGCACAAACACACTTATCAAGTTTAACAGCAACAGTTAGCAGTGCAGAGCATAATGCAGACTCTGTGCTGACTCACTATCAACAGCTATTAAAACTTAAACTTAGCGATTCAGTGTTCTCACACTCCGGCTCATTAGAGCTGTTGCCTTCATCTGATTCAGTATGGTTTGTTAAATATTCAAACTCCCAGGGTGAACGTTGGATCATTCAAAATTTAAACCCTTCGTCGCCACAGAAACTGATTCTACCGAACGAGCTTCAAGTCGAAAGCTTTGATGTTGTTAGTCAAGTGTACTTAGACAATATAGCTGAATTAGAGCTGGCAGCAGCACAAACGTTAATACTCTCAACTTCACCCAACTATAAGTAATCAATAATAATGAACATGGATAATATTCAGCGCTTTTCAAAAGTGCTATGCATTTTTGCGTTTTCAATTTTAGTTTTAGCTAGTCATAAAGCGATGGCATATATCTCTGGCCCCAAGGTTGTGAACGTGCCGTTTTTTACACTGACATGGACAAACAACAGCACACCATGTTCAGGTGGTCTGCACTACAGAGTTTACGAGTATTACAATGGCTCTTATACACGGACTATTAACGCTTATTCAAAAAGCCATAACATTAACGCTTTTCAAAACGGTGAATATAAATACGCCTTGTATTACGCTAGCTGTAGTTGGAGTGGAGAAAGTTGGTTTTATGGCGGCTCTACTACTGTGCTAATGGAAATGTCAAAAAGCTCTACCAATCGTTATGGTGAGTCCGTTGATATTAAAGATTTAGACCAAAAAGAAAAAAGCTTTAAAGTCGTTTGGGGGCTAGATCCAGAAGACAACATTACCAGTATTCAAGTCGCCCAAGAGTTCAATGGAACGCTAAGTAGTTGGACATCATACTCCAACACCACAACTTCAATTTCTAAATCTAACATGGCCAATGGTGTATATCGTTACCATGTTAAAACATATGGTACAGGCGGTTATAATACGCGAATATCAGCTTCTGTTCGAATTTCAGATGTAGATACATTTACCAGTGTTAATGAAGGCGCAGCCTCTGTAAGTAATGATAATGTTGCAGTTACCGCCGGTAAATTTAGAGTCAACGAATCGGGGGCGGCAACTTATAGTGTGCCTATTCAGCTTCCTGAAGGTACAGCAGGTGTTAAGCCTAGCGTTTCTCTCAATTATTCCAGCCAAGGTGGTAATGGTCAATTAGGCATAGGTTGGAGCCTAGCTGCTGGTGGCGCCATTACGCGTTGCCCAAAAAATATCGCTTTAGACGGTGAATTAGGCGCTATTACTTATACAGACGAAGATAGGTTCTGTTTGGGTGGCGTTCGTCTTGTTGCCAACTCCGGCTCATATGGAGGAAACGGCACTAAATACCATAAACGAATCGATGATTTTTCCGAAATCCAGTCATTTGGTTCTGCTTCTGTATCCGGTCCGATGTCTTTTGAAGTAAAAACTAAATCCGGTGATACCTATTATTATGGCAATACAAAAGATAGCTTTGTTGAGCCTCATGACGCCGCAACAGAAAACGATGTTGCGAAATTTTGGGCACTTAGCCGTATAGAAGATGTTAAAGGCAACACAATTGACTTCTTTTACTCTGAAGTAGAGGAAGACGGTAAACATCAATTAGATCGAATTGAGTATGGTGGTAATTCAACTCAAGGTACAAGTCATTACAACAAAATTCAGTTCCATTACACCGAGAATCCTAAGCCTAGCGCTGGCTATTATGCTGGCTCTAAATTTAGAACTGATGAACTTTTGGATGCTATCGAAGTCACCATCAACGAGGATAGCTTTAGGTATTACCAACTAAACTATTTTACATCGGATGTTATTGAAGAAAATAACCACCTGTTAGAAATTCATGAGTGTATTAGTTATTTAAAAACCAACTGCTTATCACCACTTTCATTTAGCTGGAATAGAGCTGTACCTAAAGGCACGATCACAAATTTTGTTCCGTACTATGATCCAATCATTGGTGCTTACGTCACTGTGCCCGATAGTGACTTATATAATTTTATACCTTTTAAGTCATCTGTATTGCTAAATGCAGTAGTCCCTGCCGCCGCATTGCCTACTGCAAAGGTAATTGATATGAATGGCGATGGTCATGTTGATATTGTATATGCTAACGATGGTTGGAGAATCAATTACGGACCTAACTTTAATACCTCAGGTACCGTGATATCTACAATGGGGAGTTATGGCTCGGATCCGGAAAATGCAAAAGTTATCGACTACAACGGAGATGGGAAACTAGATTTACTGGTTGCGAACGATTCAGACTCTAATTGGTACGTAATGTATTACGAACCATACACGATAGAAAATGGTGAATGTGTAGCCTCAGATGGGGTTCGTTGTTATGCCTATAGAGATGTAACGGTTTCATTTAAAATCGAAAATTTAGGTGTACAGGCAGTTGGTTTTGACGATTCAACTCGAATAATGGATGTTGATGGCGATGGCCTACAAGACATTGTTTTCGTGGAAGGGAATTATTTAAAAGCCTATTTTAATGAATACTTTAAAGGTGGTAAGTTCTCAGTTGCAACCACAATTCAATCATTCTCTAGCTCTCCGTCATTATCATATGGTCAGACGAAACATACTGCCGAGATGGATAACGCAGCGTCAATTGACTTTAATGGCGATGGTGCATCAGACCTGTTAACTAATGTAATCACGAACAATACTGGGTGTATTGTTAATAATAGTGTTGTAGATACCGATTATGGTACTTGTATTTATGGTCTAAGAGGACAGTGGACAGAAAACACAACACATGATTGGCAAGTATTTTTAAGTGAGCGTTCAAACGGCACTGCGACATTAGTTCACCACCAGAGCCTAGGGAATTTAGGTAATAGCGTACGAGTTGCAGATGTTAATGGTGATGGATTAACTGATATTGTTTACCACTCTGGCACTACATGGTATTACCGCCTTTCAACGGGTAAAAGCTATAGTGCCGCACGCGAATTTTCTTTTGATGTTACTAACATCAATGCCGATAGTACTTATTTTATTGATTTAAATGGAGATGGTCGCTCTGATGTGTTGGTTCCAGCAGGGAATAACTGGGAAGTGTACTTATCTAGGCCAACATCAGTCCATGATTTAGTTTATTACTCTAAGCGTGCAGTTATTAGTCGCCCGCAAAATGCGATGATCCAGTTTGCTGATGTTAATAGTGATGGGTACATAGACTTGTTATCCAGTACAGGTAGTAATTGGACGGTCAAATATAATTATCAACAACACTTTTTCAATAATGTGATCACTGAGTTTGATAACGGTTGGGGAGTTACCACAAACGTTACCTATGACAACTTGTTGAACAACGATGTTTACGTATCTAAGTCAGCGTCAGATGATAAGGTTATATCGCCAGTGTCGCCTATGGTGGTGGTAAAAAGAGTCGAGAGTGATATTACAGAATCAAACAGCTTGGCTATTTCATATGAGTACGGCGGCTTGAAGTTCCATCGCACAGGGTTTGGTAATCTTGGTTTTGAGATGTTAGCAACCATTGATGAACAAACAGGTATTAAGACAGTCACTCAATATTACCAAGATGCTGAGAATGGTATCAAAACAGGACTTCCTGTCAGTACTCAACAAGTTTATACAGATGGCAATATAGTACTAAGCGAGTCGATCAACGATATTCAGACGATGACAACCAGCCAAGGCGGCTATTTTCCTTATATTGATAGTTCAACGGAAACGAGTTATCAACTGACATCAAACTTAACCCAAGCGTTTATAAATAAAACTATCAGTGGGTTTGTTTATGACGAGTGGGGAAATGTTAAAAATAGTGCAGTCTCTGTATACGACAGCTTAGATATTCTTCAGCACCAAACGACTAATACGAATGTTTATAACGGTGCTGGTGGAGGCAGTAAAAAAGGCCGCTTGTCTACCGCAACAGTGACTAAAACGTGTTATGCGGACACTTGTGATTCTAACTCATCAATGAGTAAATCAAGTTCATTCACTTATTACCCTGATGATGGCTTACTGGAATCATCGACGATTGATAACCTAACAACCACCTATGTCTACGATGACTTTGGTAACAAAACCAGTGTATCTAAATCTGGTAAACTTAATCGCGATGATAACGATCCAACAACGATAGTTAGTTCAACTACGTATAGTGACAATGGACGATTTATTATTAGCACGTCGGCAAGCAATTTAACGACTCTTATTGGTTATAACGATACAACTGCGCCTGACTACATTGGTCGTGTAACCAAGCAAACAGTAACCTTACCAAATGATGAGGTCACAACAAGTTATAGCGATGCTTGGGGTGTTGTATACGCGAGCAAGTCAGTCGCAGCGCCTTATAAGTACTCTCGAATAAAGTATTGCGCTAATTTTGGTTGTACCGCATCGAATGCTTATTATGTTGCGTATGAGCAACAAGAAGGGCAGCCAGAATCATTTATTGAGTTTGATAAATTTGGGCGTCAAATACTGACTAAAACCCGTCACTTCAACGGCAACTGGTTATATCAACGAAAACAGTACAATGAACAAGGCCGTATATGGAAAGATTACATACCATCGTTTAGTAGCAGCTATCCTTCATATTTTACAGAGTATTTTTACGACGAATTAGGGCGTAATAATAAAGTCATCCAAGCTAATGGCAATTTTCAACAAAGCTATTATTTAGGCCTTACCACGGAAACGGAAGACTATTTTGGCAATATTACTACCCAATACAATAACGTATTAGGTCAAATCCAAAAGGTTGTTGATGCTCTCGATGGTGAATTGGAGTACCAATACAACGCCTACGATAATTTAGTTAAAGTGACTAAACGTAGCGATAATGAAGAATACGTTCAGGTTACTAACCAATATAACGCCCAAGGCCGAAAAGAATCTATGGACGATTTAGATAAAGGCAAATGGAGTTATGAATACAATGATTTTGGCGAAATTGTTTACCAAAAAGACGCTATCGGAAATGAAACTTTCACTGAGTATGATGAATTCGCTAGAAAAAGGCGTGTGGCTAGTGACAACAGTACCCAATGTTGGATTTATGGAGCAAGTAGCCATAACAACTATGGTAAAGGACGTTTAATAGAAACCCGTAACTACGAAAGTAACCTTGATTGTGAGGCTAGTAATCCTAAACAATTAACTCAGTTAAGTTACGACAGTAAAGGGCGTAACTATCATTCAAAAGTTACTTATACAGGTGTATTAGGGGCATTGGATGGTTCTTATCATACTTATACTAGTTATGACGACTATGGAAGAGCCTATAAAACGGCTTATCCAATGTTGGGTTTAACAATAGAGAAAACGTTTAATCAATATGGCTATATGCAATCTATCGTTAATGCTGATACAGGGCGAGAATATCAAAAAATTGTAGATGTCGATGAGTTTGGTAATACCCGTGAAGTGGAATATGCCAATAATACTTCGGTTTACAACCAATCTAGCGCAAGTGATGGTTCAATATGGCGCAGTACCGTCTATAGCCCAGTCGGGACTAAAGTTCATCAGTTGTGGTATGGCTATAAAAAAGATGGTTCGTTAGCGAGTCGTGAATTTGACTTCTCTAATCGATTTAGAGATTACAAAGAATACTATGATTATGATGCACTTCGTCGATTAGAAGAGCGCCGCGTAACAGTAGACTTTGGCGGCACGGCAACGGAAAACTACGTATATAACGGCTTTGGTGATTTTATTACAAAGGCAGGTAAAGCCTTCCAATTTGAAGATGAAAACCGCAACCGACCTAGCGGGTTTGACGGTCAAAGTTTTGCCTATAACTTAAATGGTGATTTGGAGTACGCCAACGGCAACCAAATTGCTTACCATAGTTTCAATAAACCATCGATGTTGACTAAGGATGATTCAAACTGGACTCGATTTAGTTATGGTATGGGGCATTCAAGATACTATCGTAATGATTTAAGAAATCAGAAAAATACCCATACGTTGTACCTAGGTGGTTCAGAGAAGGTATATACGGTCAGTAACGGCAAGCATAACTTTGAGTATAAATTCTACGTTGGTGATGTAGTAATTCGCGAAACAGTCAATCAGTCAAAAGCGACCGAAAGTTATCTGCATAAAGATCATTTAGGTAGTCCAGTTAGCATTACTGATGAAGATGGCATCATTGTTCAACGGTCTATTTATGACCCATGGGGTAAATCGACATCAATTACTGATTCGTACTCTGGCTTGAATCTACATGACAGTGTCACTTTTACCGGACATGAAACAGTCTCTGGCATAGATATTATTCATATGAACGGTCGGATCTACGATCCAACTATCGGGCGCTTCTTGCAAGCAGACCCACATATTCAGGCACCAAGTAATAGTCAAAACTATAATCGTTATAGTTATGTGCTGAATAACCCGATGAGTTATACCGATCCGAGTGGGTATTTCTTTAAAAAGCTGCTGAAAGGTGTTCAAGAGATAACTGGTACGGGGCATATACTTCGAGCGTTAGCGGGTAATAAATACCTCAACATGATTGCGCAAGTTGGCCTTGCTGTGGCTTGTGGTCCAGCAGCTCCAGCGTGTATGGCTGCTTATAGCGGAGCACAGACTTTTGCTGTAACAGGTAGTTTAAATGCAAGTATTAAGTCAGCTGGTATCGCCTATGCAACAGGGAAAGCATTCCAACAAATAGGTGAGTATTTCAATGAGCTAGGAGGTGATAACCTAAGGTCTGCAATTGCAGGCTCGACAGAGAAAACATACAGTTTTGGTGGGAATTTACTTACCCCTGAACAAATAGCAGGACAAATATCGGCACATGCAATAGTCGGTGGAATAGCAGCAGAGTTACAGGGTGGTAAATTTGGACATGGTTTCTTTAGTGCGGGTGTTACTAAAGGTGCAGGTGGCGTTTATTTACCAGGGGGTAGTAACTTATCTACGGGTGAAATTGCTTACGGAACCGTTGTGTCAGCTGTAATTGGTGGTACAGCATCGGTAATATCAGGCGGGAAATTTGCCAATGGTGCGCAAACAGCAGCATTTCAGTATTTGTTGAATCAGGCGGGGGAAAGCCTGAAAATTGGGAAAGCCACTCCTGAAGAAGCAAAAATACTTAAATTGGTTAGAGGGCTAGCGCAAAATGCGGCTGATGAATATGATATGGCTTGTGGAGCTAGTGATTCGTGGACGTGCGGACTACCATGGATTAGAGGTACTGGCATTCACAAGATCTTTGCTGATAAAATTGATCAATTAGGGACTGATTTTTCTTCCGAGGTATCTTATTTAAATGGTGTTCAGGTTCCTTATGGGACAAAAAATTCAGTTAGGGCAGATGCTGTTTTTGGCTCTATAGCCTCTCCTAAATTAGTATTTGAGTTAAAAACTGGTTTTAAGAGTTGGCTTGGAAGAAGGGAAGCAGCTAATTATGTAGAGAATTTACCCAGCAACGATTGGCGGTTAGTAGTAACAAAAGTAAACTAAAATGAATACAAAACAATTGGCAATGAAAGTTAATCGACATTACTCAAATTCGTTTGTGTTGGGTAGTGCTTTACTGGGTAAAAAGTATGAACACGTTCTTTCTGGTTTTTTCTTTGAGAAAACCAGAAATAGTATTTATGTGTATCGATTTTTCTTTCCTTTATTTGATAACTCGACACCAATACACCTTTTATTCAGTGAGAGAATTGCAAGTATTGCTCTAGTAGAACAGAATTTTGTCAAGAAAAGTAATACTGAGTTGATAAATAATCTGATTGATATTATCGAGCTGCAAAAGGAGGTGTTCGAGGCGGTTATTAGTCTTGAAGATTTTTGCTCTTATATGGAATCAAACAATGGGATTTTAAGTAACGCTCATGGTCAACTTATTTATGCGTTTACAAATAGCTTGTTGGAAAAGCATGACGTAGCAGAAAATTACTTAAATAAGGCTTTCCCCCTGTTACATAAAACTAAATTAGAGATCTGCAAACAAGCATTATCTTTACTAGTAAGCTCTCCTGAGGAATTAATGAACTTTTTAGCAATGGAAGAAAGTAGTTTTAAACTAAGGTATTTGACTAACCAGTAAGACGTATATGGACTCCTCAGTGTTGTTTGTCAAAATAACGTCATAACTTTTCCCAATTTAAATATCGAACGATTTGGCAAAGTTACGACGTTTTTGCCCTCCATGAATGGAGGGTAAGGGAGTAACGCAGGGAGCAGTTACTTTGGCGGCACGGCAACGGAAAACTACGTATATAACGGCTTTGGTGATTTTATTACAAAGGCAGGTAAAGCCTTCCAATTTGAAGATGAAAACCGCAACCGACCTAGCGGGTTTGACGGTCAAAGTTTTGCCTATAACTTAAATGGTGATTTGGAGTACGCTAACGGCAACCAAATTGCTTACCATAGTTTCAATAAACCATCTATGTTGACTAAGGATGATTCAAACTGGACTCGATTTAGTTATGGTATGGGGCATTCAAGATACTATCGTAATGATTTAAGAAATCAGAAAAATACCCATACGTTATACCTAGGTGTGATCTGAGAAGGTATATACGGTCAGTAACGGCAAGCATAACTTTGAGTATAAATTCTACGTTGGTGATGTAGTAATTCGCGAAACAGTCAATCAGTCAAAAGCGACCGAAAGTTATCTGCATAAAGATCATTTAGGTAGTCCAGTTAGCATTACTGATGAAGATGGCATCATTGTTCAACGGTCTATTTATGACCCATGGGGTAAATCGACATCAATTACTGATTCGTACTCTGGCTTGAATCTACATGACAGTGTCACTTTTACCGGACATGAAACAGTCTCTGGCTTAGATATCATCCATATGAACGGTCGGATCTACGATCCAACTATAGGGCGCTTCTTGCAAGCCGACCCACATATTCAGGCACCAAGTAATAGTCAAAACTATAATCGTTATTCGTATGTGTTGAATAACCCGATGAGTTATACCGATCCGAGTGGGTATTTCTTTAAAAAGCTGCTGAAAGGTGTTCAAGAGATAACTGGTACGGGGCATATACTTCGAGCGTTAGCGGGTAACAAATACCTCAACATGATTGCGCAAATTGGCCTTGCTGTGGCTTGTGGTCCAGCAGCTCCAGCGTGTATGGCAGCCTATAGCGGAGCACAGACTTTTGCTGTAACAGGTAGTTTAAATGCAAGTATTAAGTCAGCTGGTATCGCCTATGCAACAGGGAAAGCATTCCAACAAATTGGTGAGTATTTCAATGAGCTAGGAGGTGATAACCTAAGGTCTGCAATTGCAGGCTCGACAGAGAAAACATACAGTTTTGGTGGGAATTTACTTACCCCTGGACAAATAGCAGGACAAATATCGGCACATGCAATAGTCGGTGGAATAGCAGCAGAGTTACAGGGTGGTAAGTTTGGACATGGTTTCTTTAGTGCGGGTGTTACTAAAGGCGCAGGTGGTGCATTCTTACCTGGAGGAGCTAATTTATCTACATCAGAAGTTATCCAAGGTACTGTTATCTCTGCTGTTATTGGTGGTACTGCATCGGTAATTTCAGGAGGTAAGTTTGCCAATGGTGCAAAAACAGCTGCTTTTCAGTATTTATTGAATCAGGCTGGGCGTTCAGCAAATGCAAAGAGGTTGAAACAAAAGAGAATTAATGCGCTCTTGCAAGGTGCTCAAGATGGTCACCTTACTTTAGAAGAAGCTAAAGCTTGGTATCGCCATGCTAATGGCGCTTCTTTAAATGTTGATATGTCAAAAATTGATTTTGGGTCTATATCCGCATCTGATTTTCCTAATGGTGTAGGTAGTTCTGAATATATTAATACGTTTTTTAAAGATACACCTGATGGGAACGTTTTGGGGAGTATAAAACTTACACTGACATCTCAAAATACTGTTGTTGCAACTTTCGGTTATGATGGCTATGACTTTAATATTAACTGGAGTGATGGTCGACTACTTCGAAATGTTGCGACTGCCGTAGGTGATACTTATCATGGAAGTGGAACGCCATTTAGAATTTATTTACAGGGTACAGGAACATTAAATCCATGACATATAAACGTTTAGCTTTTTTAGCAGTTTTTTGCTGTATGGTTGGTATCTATTTGTACTACCCTATATCCTCTGATGAGGCCAGCAATTATTGGTAAATACACAACGCCAAGGAATTCAAGGTTTACAAGGGACTAAAAAATAAAGTTTTCGCGCTAAATTTGTCGAGATAGGTCAATCGATCACAACAAGTGTGGAAAAAGATCACAGACAAAATGATTTAAGTGTTGCATGCTAATACCATAATTAATTGGCTTGCATAATTTTGAATTCTTTAACGAAAAGTAAAAAGCACCTTAGTTTCGATGCGTTGCGAAAAGCCATGTCATCGCATATTGAAAGTTTTGATGATCCTCGTCAACAAGGCAAGTGCACGTACACCCTTCACGATACAGTCATGAGTGCGTTTGCTTGTATGTATTTTCAAGACCCTTCGCTGGTTCAATTCCAAAAAAGACTAGAGAGAAAGTATCAACGAAGTAATTTAAATACCCTATTTCGTATCAAAGAGACGCCCAAAGACAACCAGATGAAAGACATTCTGGATACCATAGACAGTGAATGCTTTGCACCGGTTTTTAAAGATTACTTTGAACGACTTAGACGTCATCATCACTTACAAAGCTTTGAAGTGCTACCTGGTAAACTCCTTTGTGCCATTGATGGAACTCAATACCACAGCTCCAAAAGTGTCCACTGTGACGGCTGCCTAACGAAGCAACATCGTAATGGCGAAATCACCTATAACCATGCGGTATTACAAGGTGCCATTATGCATCCAAGTCAGCGACAGGTTATTCCGGTTATGCCTGAAGCCATAAAAAATACAGACGGTGCGAAAAAACAAGACTGTGAAATGAATGCGGCTAAGCGCTTTGTAAAAAGGCTGAAAAAAGCTCACCCTCGTCAATCCTTTATTATTTGCGGTGACGGTTTAATGTCGAAACAACCCTTAATCGAATCGACATTGGCAGAAGGGTTTAGCTTTCTATTTATGGCAAAGAAAGATGACCATAAGTACCTGTATGACTGGTTAGCGGCTTATGAGTCACTATCTAGTCAGTCATACACAGATGAAAAAGACGTGACTCACCAATTTAGTTGGCAAAATGATGTGCCACTTCATGGTGGCGAAAAGAGTATCCATGTCAATTATCTAGAATATCGGCAAATCAAAAAGGGTAAACAGACATATCTTGGTAGCTGGGTCAGTGACATTGAGATAAATAAAGACAATGTGATTGCGTTGGCGAAAGCAGGGCGCTGTCGATGGAAAATAGAAAACGAATGCTTCAACAGCCTTAAAAACCAAGGGTATGAAGTTGAACATAACTACGGTCATGGCCACGAGAATTTAAGTTACAACATGTACCTACTGACCTTGCTTGCCTTTTTCTACCATCAAATCTTTGAATTGACAGATGGAGCGTACCAACAGTGTCGGCAAGAGTACGGTTCAAAGCGTTTTTTATGGGAAAACTTCAGAGTCACAATCCGGTATGTTTTGTTTGATTCATGGGCAGATTTAATGACTCATCTACTCACAGACCATGAAATTACAGAGGAAGCTTATTATCGACCTTAAGTAGAGAAATTGTGAATAAAGGATGCTGAAGCATAGGTTCACCCCTGCGCGAAGCATAGAGATTAAATGGGTCCCACCAATCTAAGATGGCTTAACTTGGCAAAATAACAGTAAAAAGGCCATCAGTGCTTGCATATACAGCTTCACCAATAATTGCTGTGATGAGGCAATGAAACGTGCAGAAGACGAACTTTTATTTTATTGTACCGACCTTAATTTGGATTGCTCAGCATATAAATTAAATGGTCTTGTTAAAGATGACGGGGACTTACGTGTTTATGAGTGGGTGGCTAATGATGATCCTAATTACATATTGCATGTTAGAGTGCCATATAGACGTATAGGTGATGCTACATTTGGTTTAATTGGTGCAGATGTCACTGTAGGCAGTATAGGCAGGTAATTGTTTTGTTGGTTACACAAATGTAGGTTGTCGGTGTTTTTAGTAGAGCCAGTGATATTACTATCGCTGGCTCTACTAAAAACCGTCGTTGTTGTAGGTTACAAAATTAATGTCATAACTTTTGCCAAATTATGTCTCTTTTGCTACTTCAGGTATGACATCAAGTAGAAGTTGAACCTGTTGTTTGTACTTATTGCTCATGTGTATTCCTCTAGTGCGTGTGGAACGGTTTGGCTGTGCATCAGGGATATGATTATGTGTCAGCATTTCCAAATTATGGGGGGAAGTTAATGATCCAAATGGAATATAAATTTAGTCGAAGCACCGTTAATGAGTAATAATCTTTTCCGCCAATATCGAAATAGAGTTATTGATTCATGCGGTGAATCACAGCAAGTCGTAACTGTTGTTTACCAAAATAATGTCATAGCTTTCGCCAATTTAAATATCGAACGATTTGGCAAGGTTATGACACTTTTACCACGATAATATCGACCGATTTTTTCGCCTTACCAAATTCTTATCGCACGATCTGCCAACCCCGATCATAACCCTTCCCGAACTGCATCATACTTTTAACCAAACTGCCGTCATATATGATAATTTTGGTCATCTGAATATGATTAAAATTTCGCAATGACCAAACGTAAAACGCCTGAGGTTTTAACTCAGGCGTTGGCTTTATGATGATCTGGCATATTGGGTTTAACTATTCATCTTTCTGTTCTTCATTTTCCTTCAACTTTAAACGACTGCGATGATGTTGGCGTATTTCTTCCCCATAACTTGCGACTAGCATGGCTCGAATATCGTCTAGGAATTGGTTTGGTTGAAGAAGCTTTAGAAGTTGGACTACATAGTAGTCTTTTTCGACGATAGTTGGATTGCCTAAACCAAGCGCATCCGAAACATCGACAAAGTAGGAGCTATCTATCAAGGTTTACACCTTGATTGCCGATCACAATTTTTCGCTTAAAACGAGATGAAGTAGGTTTTACTTTAACCTGACTCGGGATTTGGGTGCTAAGCCCATCAATATTGAGCTGTGATAGGTCATCTAGCGTATAGTTAGTCCCAAGCCTTTGTAGTGCTTCAATCAGCACACCATCCGCTCCAGCGTTATTATCTGGCATGATTTTACCGGTAATTCGATTGATACGCGCTTTGGCGTATAGGCCATAGCCAATTTTCATTAGCTTGCCTGCGGTTACTAATTCACGTAGAACTCGGCCAACTTGATCATAACCACCAACGTCTTCAAAATCTGAACGCATAAATACAGTCTGTTTCGCGCGGCTTAAGCGATTACTGATTGTACTTTTAATAGTCATGACAAACCTCCAAATTGATGATTTAATTCTATGCAAAAATACGACATTCAGCAATGCAAAAATACGACACTTTGCATGAGTAGGATTGAATACAACTAGATAATTGTTGAGATAAATATCTCTTCTAATGTCTTGCATATACATATGAACGGTCGGATCTACGATCCAACTATAGGTCGATTCTTGCAGGCAGACCCGCATATTCAAGCACCAAATAATTCGCAGAACTATAATCGTTATTCGTATGTGTTGAATAACCGGATGAGTTATACCGAGCGATTTTTTGCCTTGCCAAATTCTTATCGTACGATCTCCCAACCCTGATCATAGTTTTTACCAACCACCATCATACATTCAACCAAATTGCTGTCAGATATGACGATTTTAGCCATCTGAATATCAATTTAATTTTGCTATGACCAAGCGCAAAACGCTCAAGTTGTTAACTTAGGCGTTGGTGTATGACGATCTGGCATAATTGTAGCAATTTACAATATTTGCGCTAACCATTCGATAAATGGGTGACTTAGGTAGACATATAAAAACATTATGCCTAACCATATACATAACATAGCTGTATTGGCCGTGAGTAAACTTAGAAAGTGCAGTGGTTGTAATGTTAGTTGCTGAGTTAAAGCTTGTTGTCGTTTGGCATTGGCCTGTTGAGTGGCGTTTTGTTGTTGGCAATGCTGGCCAATAAGCTGGGTAATAGCCGTGAGTTTTTCGGGGCTTCCGGCAATTTTTAACGCGGCTAAGTCACAGATTATTTCGCTATCATTGCTGTAATGCGTGCGAATTTGTTGTTTTAATTTGTGTGGCCATATTGTTGTTAAACAAAACAATAGCCATTTACGTAGGTTGTCGCGGCGGCTTGCATGACAAAACTCATGGGCGAGCACGCACGCTAATTGCCGCTCGTTAAGTTTATTGACTAACTTATCGGTTACATACACCTGAGTTTGCCAGTAGCCAATACACCAAGCAGACATGGCATCGGCTTTAACCAGCCGATAATTGGCCGCTTGCTCGCTAGACAGTTGCTTAAGCGCCGCCACATAATGCCGGCTAATAAACAGTTGGCGTCCTAGTATAAATAAGGCGGCCACGACTAATACCAAAAATAGGCCGAGTAAAAAAGCTCCTTCAATGGGCGTGGTGTCAAAATGTAAATTGTGTGGTCCGCATAATTCGCCATGGCAATGGCTGGCGACGAGTGTGCTAGGTAGATTAGGTGATTGCAGTAGCAATAATACTAAACTGGCCGAAATAATCGGCGTTACAACATAAATCAACTGCAAGGCATTGCGTTGATACACATTCAGCTTGTTTAGTAAGTGACAAGTAAAAGGGTAAAGTGCGGCAAACAACCAAGTTAGGCTAACGCTTAATAACAACCAAGTTACCGCTAAATTGGCAAACTGGGTTAGGGAGCTAGTCATTGGTTTAATTCTTAGGTTTAGGGTTGTCGGCTAGGTGTGGTCTAACTTGCGGAGTGACTGCGCTTTCTTGCTCGGTTTTTGTGTTGGGCGAAGCCGAGTTGTCGTCGCCAATAAATTGCATAAAGCCTGAAATCATCGGGGCTTTGTCGCCACCACTGATCTGACTAGCAATATCTTGCATTAATTGACTAATGATGGTGCTTTGGCTGATCGCGGCTTGATATACGTAATGCCGCCCTTGTTTTTCACGTTTAACTAGGTTTTTGCGATACAGGCGTTCAAGCGTGCTTTGCAGGGTACTCAGCGAAAGCTGTTGCTCTGCTATTTGCTCTAATACTTGCTGGACTGATTGATGCGGCTTGTGCCATAAAATACGCAAAACTTCGATTTCGCGTACACCTAAACTAGGCACTGTTTGTTGGCTGGATTTGTTGCCAAACCATTGGCTCAACCCCTTGCTAATACCTTTCACGAAAACCTAGCCCTTATCGGTTTTTAACTCTTAGCTAATAATGAGCGCAATTCTTGATAATTATCAGCGATAAGTCAACGCCCTAGGAGAAAAGATGAGCAAGCTGACTTTACCATTATTGCTGTCGTGCAGTTTACCTGTTTTTGCGCACGAGCAAGCCGCAGAGACAATTGAAGTACAAGGTCGAGCCTTGAATTTAGTGGGTAGCTCGGTGTCTGCCTCCGAAGGGGTGGTTGGTCAAAAAGAAATTGCCTTGCGCCCGCTATCGCGCACGGGTGACGTATTAGAATTGGTGCCAGGAATGGTTGTTACCCAACACAGCGGAACTGGCAAAGCCAACCAATATTTTTTACGTGGCTTTAATTTAGATCACGGAACCGATTTTGCTACGGTTGTTGATCACATGCCTGTCAATATGCGTTCACATGGTCATGGCCAAGGGTATACCGATTTAAACTTTTTAATACCAGAAACCATACGCCAAGTGAGCTATAAAAAAGGTGCATATTATGCCGATGTCGCTGATTTCAGTGGCGCTGGCAGTGCGCATTTTAAAACAGTGTCTAAGTTGTCTCATGGTAGTGTTGGGTTAACGCTAGGTGAGCATAGCTTTCAACGTTTAGTCGCAATGCAAGACGTGAGCCTTGGTCAAGATACATTATTGGCGGCGGTTGAATTAAATCGTTATCAAGGACCCTGGACCAACATTGATGAAGATGTCGATAAACGTAATCTGTTATTAAAGTATGAAACAGAGCTAGATCACGGCCAATTTGGCCTCACTTTTATGGGTTATGAAAATACTTGGAATAGTGCAGATCAAATTCCAAGCCGTGCCGTTAAGCAGGGTTTAATTGATGCGTTTGGCTCAATTGATGACAGTGTTGGCGGTACCACAGATCGTTATAGTTTAAGCACTTACTATCAAGCAAATAACTGGCAAGCTTCTGCTTATGTTATTCAATACGGTTTGAATTTATGGTCTAACTTTACCTATTTTTTGGATGATCCACTCAATGGTGATCAATTTGAACAAGTTGATGACCGTTGGATATACGGTGGGCAAGCCAGCTTAGATTTAGATGGCAATTGGCTGGGTGTCGATAGTAGCAATACTTTAGGTGTTGATTTTCGGCTTGACGATATTAGCGAGGTGGGTTTGTACCATACCAAGCAACGATCTCGCTTAGGTGTCACCCGCAGCGATGCGATTAATCAGCATAGCTTAGGTTTATATTGGCAAAACCGCATTGAATGGACTCATCATTTAAGCTCTGTTGTCGCGGCGCGTTATGATTATTTTGATTTTGATGTTAAAGATAAAGCTGGTGTTAATCGTAACAATGTCGATTTATCCGTTAACAGCGGTCAACAATCAGATGATTTGTTGTCGTTAAAAGGCAGTGTAATTTATACCTTTAATCCAGCATGGGAAAGCTATGTTTCGTTTGGCCAAGGTTTACACTCGAATGATGCGCGTGGTACAACCATTAAGGTTGATCCAGTCGATGGTAGTGCAGTACAAACGGTTGACCCGCTTGTACGATCAACCGGTTACGAAATTGGCTTGCGCGGTTTTATTGACGAAAAAATTAACACTTCCATTGCGCTTTGGAACCTAGAACTCGACAGTGAATTACTGTTTGTGGGTGATGCCGGTAATACCGAAGCCAGTGGCGCATCTAAGCGTCAGGGTGTCGAGCTTACCGCTTATTATCATATCAACGAAACATTCAGTTTTGATGTGGAATACGCCTATACCGATGCTAAGTTAGACGATGGCAGTGCAATTCCAGGAGCCGTTGAGCATGTGCTCCAAGCTGGGCTTAATTTAGATTATGCCAACGGCTGGTTTGGCAGTTTACGCACGCGTTATTTTGGTGAACGCGCGTTAATTGAAGATAGCACAGTGCAGTCTGATCCGACTCACATTTGGAATTTACGTGCTGGGTATAGTACGGATAAATGGACGGTCACAGCCGATATTCTCAACTTAACTAACGAGCAAGATCACGACGTTGATTACTTTTACGAGTCGCAACTTAGCAATGAAGCCAGCCCACTAGAAGACATTCACTATCATGTGTTAGAGCCAAGAACAGTGCGTATCAGCGCTAGCTTGCGGTTTTAATAAAAGCGCTCTTTGTTTAAAAGTCCCATGGCACGTGGTGGGAGTCGTACGACTACCGCCACCATACGGGTTATTTATGTTGCATAAGTAAACATAAATATAACCAGACACCCATCTAATAAACCAAAGCCAACTAAACCAAAGCCAACTAAACCAAAGACAGTAACGCTGCGACTAATTTTTGGTTGTCATAAATATTGGGGTTTTGTTTATCCACAAGGCTTACGTCAATGACTTGAATGCCTTGTTTTTGTATATATTCAAACGGCACGCCACCTGGGTAATTGCCGTTTTTGCTGTCGAGTAGAACAAAGCTAATTAGGCGGTTAGCTTTTACTTTACGCTTAAATGTTTTGCTTAGAGCAGATATGAGGGTTTCAATCGCATGTTGTAAGCTCATGCCTATTTGTTCGGGGTCGACACCTAAATTGGGAATAAATACCTTGGGGTTTTCGTTGTGTAAAATAGCTTGTGGCACACCTTCAGGTAATAAATTAGCTAATAAGCTGGTGTAAAAGCTGCCCATGGGGTAGCACAGGAGTTCGGCTTTTTCGATTAATTTGCGGTTCTTTTCTACTAAAATGGCTTGGGCGGGTTTGATTTGGGTATTGGATGAACTTAAATACAAATGTTTAATTGGGCTGTCGATGGGGGCGACTTCTTTACCGGTTAAATTATGTTGAC